>NZ_JBFODU010000051.1:0-45442 GCF_040908505.1 Aeromonas sp. R1-2
GTGCGTGCCGGCAGGAGCATCACCATGCCTGACCCCGACAACCAGACACCCGAACAGCGCATCAAGGAACTCGAGCAACAGCTGGCGCTGATGAGCCAGAAGGCCCAGTTCTTTGAGGCCGTCGTCGATGTACTGAAGAATGACTACGGCGTCTCCATCGTAAAAAAGACTGTTACCAGAATGCGTTGGCGGAGCGGGTGAACGAGATTTTGAAAGGAGAGCTGTTGTTGCAAAGCCCGCAGGATTTGACGCAAGCGCGGGAAATGGTGCGTGAAGCAGTAGATATTTACAACGAGGAGCGGCCGCATCATGCGTTGAAATACAGAACCCCCGATGCGGTACATAGGGGGTTCTGAGTAGAGAAATGCTAGTTGAAAATGTGTAAACCTATTTCAGGACTAGACATGCCATTTAGCCACTCCCCTGCCCCGCCAATCCGTTCAGCACAATTCGGCAATGGCGCAAAGCCTTGTTCCCATAAAAAACCCGTGTCGTCTGATGAACGACACGGGCCGGATAGATGCCGCCAGCGCCTCAGCTCTGCACGGCAATCTCGTACTTCTTTATCTTGCGATAGAGGGTAGCAATCCCAATCCCCAGCGCCTGTGCTGCCAGTTTCTTGTTGCCGAGCCGCTGCAGGGTCTCTTCAATCATCTGTTTCTCCATGCTCTCAAGGCCGCTCTCACCCGGTACGGGTTCAGGCAGTTTCTCCGGCGTGGCGGCGAGCGGAGCGGCGGCAGCCACATTGAACGCCGCATCCAGGTTGGTCACCGGGATCGACTGGGCGGTGACGCGATGGGGCTCCTGATTGCGGATGATGTTGGGGGGCAGCAGGCTGGCGTCAATCACCTCGCCCGCCTGGCTGACGTTGACCAGATATTCGATGAGGTTGCTGAGCTCGCGCACGTTGCCCGGCCAGCGATACCCCTTGAGCAGCGCCATCACCTCGGGTGCCAGACCGGGATAGACAATGCCAATGCGGCTGGTGTGCAGGTTGAGGAAGTAGTGGGTCAGCAGCTCCACGTCCCCTTCCCGCTCCCGCAGCGGCGGCAGGTTGAGGGGGATGACGTTGATGCGATAGTAGAGATCCTCGCGAAACTTCCCCTCGGCGATGTATTGATCGAGATGCTGGTGAGTGGCGGCGATGATGCGAATATCCACCGGCACCGGTCGGCTGGCCCCGATGGGGGTCACCTCCCGCAGCTCCAGCACCCGCAGCAGCTTGGCCTGCATGGTGAGAGGCATGTCGCCAATCTCGTCAAGGAACAGGGTGCCCTGATGGGCCGCCTGAATAAGGCCCTGCTTGCCACCGCTGGAGGCACCGGTAAAGGAGCCCTTCACATAGCCAAACAGCTCGCTCTCCAGCAGTTGTTCGGGAATGGCGGCACAGTTGATGGCGATAAAGGGCTTGTCCTGCCGCGGACTCAGGCGATGGACAGCGCGGGCCACTACCTCTTTACCGGTGCCGCTCTCGCCACAAATCAGCACGCTGGAGGGGCTCTGGGCGATGCGGTGCAGCAGTCGTTTGAGGGGGCGCATCGGCTTGCTCTCGCCGATCAGCTGATCGATCCGCACATCCGGATCCGGCTCCTGAACCTGACCGGAGTGGGACTGATGAAAGGCCATCAGAAAGAGCTGCTGCCCCTGCACATGGTGTAGCTGGCCGATGATCAGCTCCTGACGACCTTCAAAGGTGATGATGTGCTGAAGATGACCACTCAGCCCCTGTTGGGAGAAAGTGAGCGGGCGGATCCCCACTTCGCGCCCCTGCAGCTGTTCCTGCTGGCAACCCAGATGATGGAGTGCCGCCTCGTTGGCGTAGAGCAGTTGACTCTTGTCATCGAGCAGCAGGCAACCCTGATCCATGTTGGTCATCAGATTGAGGAACACCTTGTTGACCCCGTCCGACAGCCCGCGCGAATCGAGCAACTTGGCCACAAAGATGGTGGAAATGTGGCGCACATAGTCGCACACATCCTGCAGATTGTTGTTGAGGCGCGCCTGCTGCTCGTCGCTGAAGGCCACCAGACTGATCACCCCGATGCAGCGCTCGTCCACCATGATGGGCACCCCGAGGAAGGCGCGCTCACGGCAACTCTCCTTGCAGGTACAACCGTCACACACGGGATCATCGCTGGTGTGGGTAACGATCTTCTCACGCTGGTTATCAATCACATAGCGCAGCAGGCGGGAGTCGCCCTCCAGCTGACGTCCGAAGAACTTGCCATAGGGCCCGGTGCCAGCCACCCGAACCATATCGGCATCCACAATTTCGACCTCAAGCTGCAGCACACTCGCCAGCATCTTGGCAAAGCGCAAGATGGTCGGCTGGATCTGCATCAACAGACACTGGTTGCTCACGGATCTCATCCATCATTCCTTTTTATTCTTGTTATCCTCCCCCTAAAGGGAGTCATGCTGACCAGATACTAAGGGATATCAGGGGGAACTACTTCGGGGGGGATCACGAAAAGGGAAATGGCGTGTCGCTACAGCTCGCACTATGTGCAGGCTGGTCTGGGGAAAGAGAATGGGGTGTTATAAACGGCAAAAGGCTGCCTGGCATTCGGCAACCTGTTGCCGCCAATAGCAATTTTTAACTGGGTGAGCCTGAGTCTGGATTGGATTGGCGCTCTTCGTCTCCACGTGCCTGACGCCGCTCGATTGCTTCCTTGATGAGCTCCTCCTTCTGCTTGTCGAGATCCGCCAATAACTGCTGCTTCTTTTCATCTGACAGCTCGCTGTTATGCTCAACCTCTTTTTTCTGCTGCTCCAGCTCATCAAGCTTTTCCCTGCTCAGCCCGATACGCTGCGCCACCAAATTACCCCAAGCAATCTGGGTCAGGCTTCGCTCCTGCTCCTTGCGAGCCAACACAGGACGTTCATAGGTCGCATTAAATGCATCCCGACTTGCATTCAAGGTCACCTTGTCGTCAGCAAGCTGGATACTTTTCTGCTGCGTTTCGGCATATTCACTCGTCCGGGTCGCCCCCAGCGCTGGCTGCACTAATTGATATCGGGCTGCACCAATGATCATTATTCGCTCTCCACTCTCGTCTAAACGGCGAACAAAGCAATATTTGCGCCATGAATAAATTTACGAAAGAGCATAAAAACGGAAAATCACTCGCATCCTCTGCGACTTCCGAGGCACAGATAAAATTCAATAAAAACATAAAGATGAAAACACATGCGGTGGGATAAGCCACTCGGGCCAACCAAGCCTGCTGATCTGCAGACTCCATCGACAGATCATGCTGAATGTGGGGAAAACAACCTCTGAAATGGCATTTGGTTCACGCGCCGCGTACCTGTTTCAAGACTTGGCACTCATGGTCGAAATCCGCTTTATCTTGTGGCTGAATGTAACTTTGCCAGCGGGCAAACAGCTCGGCCGTCGGGTAACGATGCAGACGAATACCGGTGCGATAGAGTTTGGGAAAAAGTGGGTCTGGCTGGGATCTCACGACCAGACCGCGCAGCTTCTCGCCAGAGGGAATAGCGATCACCAGCTCATCCCCCTCTTTCAACCGTATGGCTCCCAGAATACCGATGCCGCCGATGGCTATGTCGCGCACCACCACATAGGGCACCGGATTGAGCAACTCCAGAAACCAGTTGCGACGGCGACATTCCGCCTTGTAACCACCGCCACTGAGGATAAAACGGCGGTGTCTGCGCCAGTCATAACCGGTAGGCAATGCCGGGTCATAGCGCGATTTTGCCTGCCCCACAGGATCAGATTGCTCACTTGTGCTCATCCGGTTTCCCTTACTGGCATTGGTTAAACAGTGTCAGTCAGCTCTTTTTCAACTATAACTGTCGCCGTTAGGCCCGGGGCTCAGGGCCGGATACAGGGACGACAGATGTATCACGGAAGCTAATGATGAATAGAGATGACATGGATGAAATGCGAACGACTGTGACTCGGTTCGATCAAGCAATTGGCCAGTGAGTCGCACCGCCGCAGCGATGCATTCTGACTTAGCCAGGCAGATGAAGTGCCAACCAGACCGCCAGCGGGATCACCACCACAGAGAGGGCATTGCCGCCGAGCACGATACCGGCCACCTTGTCCGGCTGACAGTGATACTGCTCGCAGAGCATATAATTCAACACCGCAGGGGGCAAGGAAACCGACAACATCAACAGCGGGATCCACTCCGTCTTGAGCGGCAACAGCCAGATCGCCAGCAGCAGCGACAATCCCCCCGCCAGCAGATAGAGCAGGTTGCACTTGAGCGCGAGGCCCAGGTGATCGAGCTCCCCCTCCATCAGGCGAATGCCCAGCGCAAAGAGCATCAGGGGCACCGAGATCTGGCCAAGCAGCGAGGCCGTGGTCACCACATATTCCGGCAGCGTAATGTGCAGGTTGGTGTAGCCCGCCGCCGAAAATGAAAAAGAGTTACGGGGAAAATGAAAAGCTATCGGCCCAGTAGTTTATCAAACTTGGTGGCACCGGAATCACTGAGTTTGATAAGCAAGTTAAACCGGCATTAAACCTCTATCTCATAGGTCGGTAAATCCGGCGCCTCTCCTGCCAGCTCCCCTCCCCTGTAAAATGCCTTCTTGCCGATGGCTACCCCGGTGCCCCGTACTGTGACCGTTCCACCCGCCAACGCGGTGAGAGTGGTGGTCGTGGTGCCTACTGCTGTCACGGTACCAACCTGCAAGGGATCAGCGCCCGGTACCAGCTCAAGGAATCGCTTAAACAGGTTCATACAAATCGCTCCACACTCAGTTGCTGGCGCACCGTCATGGCCCTGTTCTGCAGCGCAGCAGAGACCCTGACGCCCCGGTTGTAACCCTTCCAACCGTCCACGGCGAGCAGCGCACCCGGCAGGATCAAGCCGGTATCAGCTGACAACGGCAGTTCAATGGTCTGGGTACGCTTGGGCATAGTCTTGGCCAGCCCCACCACACCCTGGGCACGGGCGGCCGTCACATCACACACCAACGGGTGGGTGATGGTCGGCGCTTGTTGCTCGCCAGCCGTACCCTGGCGCACCACCCGCGCACTGATGCCCTGGTGGCCACCGCTGACCCAGATCCCGTTGGCGGCATGACCCGGCTGGAAGTCACTGCCCAGGGTGGTAATGATGGCGCGGGGGATCGCCACATCGGCCTCTGCAGTATCGAGCTGCCACGGCACCGTTGGATAACGTGGTTTGATGACCAGATGACGGTTGCGCTGGTGTGGCAGCACAAAGCCACCGGCCGCCTCGGCCAGGTACCTGACCACCTCGATCGGGGTCTGGTTATCCAGGCTAAAGAACCCGGCAGGCACCAACCAGTCAGCCGCTTGCCAATCCAGCGTCCAACCCACCGGCAATACGGCCGCAGCCAGCTGGGCCATGGTCGCGGCTGCACGCTCACTCACCGCCTGCGCCAATACATGAGTCGGCGACAAGTAAGCGGTGCGAGAGCGTCCCGTCAGCGTTGCCGACTCACGGCCAAAGCTCTGGCTCGATTGCCAGCCATCACACACGCAGTCCCATTGCTGCCTATTGATATGGATGCTGACCTCTTCCTCATCGGTCAGCGCAGCCGCCGCGATACGGGGGATTTGAGCGCTGAACTGCCACGCCCAGGAGTCGGTATCGAGTTCGATACTCACCGCAGTAGCTGGGATATCTAGCCCATCGCGTACCCGCACGATCTTTGCTGTATTGCTCACCAGATAAACCCTCCGGGTTGGAATGACAATTGCCGCATCACAGCCCTGCCAGACGAACTCCAGCTCTGCCGTGTCGCGCTTGCGACCGAACGCCAGCCGCAACACCCGCTTATCGGGGCGAATCGATGGTTTAGGTGGTTCTGGCGGCGGCATTTTGCCCTTGGGTGGCCACATGGCCTCGTCCCAGCCATCACGCCAGCCCTCTATCAGCGGCTTGCCGTGGTGCCAGGCTTGAGCGGCCACCCCTTTACCGATGGGGATGCCCTCTTGCCACTGGTCAGCCTGCCAAACCTGGTCAAAGCGCGGCGGGTTGGTGAACCCGACCAGGCGCCAGCTGCTGACCGGCGCCGCCTCAACCCACAGAGACTGATTCGCCACATGGCCAGCGGCCAGGCTGTCATAGCCCTGGCGGCTCTGCTGGCTGATCGGCAGCCCCTCGGCAAAGCGCTGTCGATTGGCCATGAACGTCTGGGGCATCTGCTCGCCCTGCTCGGCCACCTGCTGCTGATACGCGGCGGCCTGTTGCCACAGGGATCGGTTGGTTGCTCGCTCGTTGCCTGCCTTCTGCCATTCGCTACTGAGGGCCTGGTAATGGCTATCCGCCCGCTCCCAGGCATCCCCCATTGCACTGGCAGGGCCTCGGAATACGTTCTGGTCATACTCCCCGGCGAGCATCGGCACCGGGATGCGGGATGTGCTGGCAATGGTGCATTCAATGACGAACGTGCCTACCAGCTCCCCATGGCTATGGGTTTGGCTGGCAATCACCGCATCAAGTACCACAGAGCCGTCCAGCATCGCGCGGGAGCGATGCGGGGCGCCAGCCAATACCGATGCGAGTACCAGACCAGGTGACGCACTCAGGCGTGGCGGCAAGTTGGTACTATTCAGGATGCCGACCAGGCGCACCACGTCGGACTGGTTCAGCTCCAGCTGACCATTGATGCTGCGAGCCTTATGCAGCGCTAGGCTGGCATCCTTTCTGGCCATATGGTTCCCCGGTTACGGTTCAGTGATTGTGGCGGTATTGATGCGGATCAGCGCACCGACAAAAAACTCCGCTGCGGGCAGCTCCAGATCGGCGCCACTGCCCGGTACTCCGACATCGAGATCCGCCACAAAGGCCCCATCCCGGTCAACAATGCGCCCCCAGGTGGGGGCACCGCTGCCAGTGGCCATCTGCTCCGCCAGGGGTTTCAGGGTCAGCACCCCACCAGCGATCGTCTTGGCGCAAGGGTGGCTGAACGTCAGCACCACCAGAGCCAGCTGGTCAGTCGTGGCCGCCCCCGGTGCCGGTTTGGTGCCGGTGTAGATGGTCAGCTTGGCACTCGCCCCGCTGCCCGTATCAATGGCCGTGGCCAATAGCTGGGCGCGACTGGTGCGCAGCCCTTCGGCATAGGAGATCATGGTTATTTCCTCTTGATCGGGGCAAGCTGGGGGAATGATGCAGGTGCCCCCCCACCACCAGGCGGATAGGGTTTTGGCGCCTGATAGTCGGCAGCCACAGCGTTGTAGTCGGCGGGGCCATATGCCGGGTCATCCTGGGCGACCACCATATAACGGCGATTCAGCCACAGCAGATCGAACCGATAGACCCCATCCGATGCGCGGCTGTAGGTCTCGCCAACCAGCTCACCATCCTGGGTAAAGCAAAGAACCCGGCGCCGCACTCCCATCCCGCTGATGGTCACCGTACTTTCAATAAACCCCTGCTCCACGTTGCGCACCCCATCGCGGATCCAGAAATAGTCCCGACCCTTGCATAACAACTGCTGATTCATTGGTTGGTTAATCAATCGGCCAGCGACAAATGGTGGGGTTCCTTTCCACGCCACATCTTGCGGCACGAACTGAGCGCGAGCCTCCTGGTTGGCCACGGTGACGGTCATCGGGGTAGTGAACAGCACATAGGTAAACTCGACCTGTAGGGGTACGGACTCAAGCCCTATCTTTCGCAGGGTTTGCCCTGGTTGCAGCTCTATCCATATTTTTGCTTTCGGCGGCGCAATCATTTTGATTGAACGGACGAAAATCTTGGTCTGGTAGTAGCCAAACACCTGGCCGTTGATGGTCGTAAGGCCAAGATATGGTGCATCTGCGGGGCCCTCTGTCGTTACCCCGCCAACTGTCAGCGTTGCCTTGCCATTGAGATAGGCAAGCGTTGCAACCACTGCACCAGCCGCATCAAACAGCACCCCAGTTTGACCAGGCAAAATCCCCCTGGCCAAGGTGTAGGATGGCGCGATACCAGAGGCGACCAGGCCAACCCCTGGTTGGTGGACAATAGCGGCACCGGTTGGCAATACCAAGTCAGGCTGCAAAATGGCGTACTGCTCTGCCGTCAGCGCGGCAAAGTCACCGTTAAACCCTGATGGCGCACTGGCAATCCTCAGATAGCTTCCAGCTGAACAGCCTGACCCACCGGTATAGGTTTCAAAGGCCCGCATATTGGTAAAACGCAGAGTGGTGACAGATGCCATGGCGCAAACCAAGGTAAATGACGCATTGCGATTATCCAGGCCATCATCGGTATAAATCAGACTGGTGTCGGTAAAGGTCAGCTCACCATAGGTTGCAGGATATGGCCCACGCTGCGGAGCCTTGGTCAGACTTGCCAACGTCTTGCCGTACCATAAACCGCTGCGATAGTTACCGTCAGTTCTGGTACGAATAGCCCCAACCACATTGCCCACAGCATCCAGAAACTCCAGATCCATATCGCATAGATCATTTACCCAGCAGTTATTGTATGCCCCTAACTTAAAGCGATACCCCAGTGGCCGGAACTGGATAGAGCCACTCCATGTCCCTGTATCTGCGGAAGAGCTTCGGTTGAAGTTATACCGAAACAGACCAATATCCGCCGTGTCACCAAACCAGTCTGCCCACTCGGGGCCTGTGGTAGCCGTTACATCACAGGTGGCGTCATACGTGACTGTTCCCGCTTTGGAAACCATCAGCCACCCTTTTGACGGCAAGAAAGTCGCCATGACTTACCTCCATGGGCCGGTTAAGTCGAACCCCATCATGGTGACTTGCCCCCATGTGTAGTTGTTCTCCTCAAACCCTACCCGAATAAACCGCAATAACTTTCCTGGTATGGCTGGCAGGTCTTTGAAGTTTTTTCGATCCCAAGCCGCAACCGTAGCGAACGGGCACACCAACCCCGGCAAATAACCACGCAGATGGTTACCGGCCTCCATCACGATGGTGGGATCCGGGGTCACATAAATGCCGTTGTCAGGGCCATTGGGGATGTTCAACCCGTTACCAAACCGACCGAACAACCCTTTAAACCACCAGTTAATGGCACCAAACAGCTGATGATATGGGCGGGCGATAGCTCGACAGTTCGAGTTATCAAAATACGGATACTGATTACCCCAGCTAGTATTACCTCCTGACCCGCCAGCCCAGTTACGGCCAGCATCATCTGCTGCCGTGGTCGGATAGTGGTTAAGAACGGCGTGATAACGGTCACCGGGGCGAATAGAACGGATATAGCCAAAGCTATACATGAATTGCCAGTTACCAGCAGCATAAGCTGGCATGAAGTAAAACAACTGGCTATCACCCACAAGATCCCAGCGTTTATTTGAATAGCGCCCGGTACAGGGCCAACGGTGCTCAAAAATCGTGGTGTAGGTATTGATATCAACTACATCCTCAACCATCGCTACCTTGGCCAAACAGGCACCGTAGCTGGCACCGATCCAACCACTAAATGCCGTGTTGTCGATACGCAAGGAGACATTACCCGACTCGTTAACATTGGTAGGGCGCACGATAAAGGTTTTGCTGTCGCCGCTTTCAAAGGTCATCGTCCACCCCAACGGGGCAACCTTCATGGTCATGGCTGCGCCGCTGCCTGCTGCACCAGGGTTACCACCGTCAATCTCAAACCAGACCTGAGTGGCGGTGACCTGCATCACTCGATGCTCGCCGTTGTAGGCGGCAGGCGATACCCCCTCGACCAGGACAACTGAGTCTTGCAGATAAGCATGACCACCGGTAAAGGTCGCCACTGCCCACCCCTTGGCAACATCAAAGGCCAGTGCATTGATGGTCAGAGTGCCAAAGCCAGTAACTAGCACCGCCTTGAGCAAGGCAGCCAAAGTACCAGCAGTTGTGTCGCCCAGGTTTGGGGCCCCCTGCATTTCACTGGCGAACCACTTCACCGGATAAACAGCCATATATGTACTCTCCATGGCGGGGCGCGGTGCCCCATTGCCAAAAGGTGGTGGGGCGCTCTCTGAGAAAAGAGTGCCCTACCCGGTTTGTTAACGGTTGACGTTGCCCCTGAGCTGGGCCTCGAAACGGTCGGTATCTACCGCCGCCACCGACTGCAAGATGGTGCGGATAAACCAGATCGGGTAATTGGCGGCGTAGGTGTTGAACCGCAGCACGTTGCCCGCAGCCCACCCGGCGCCCCAGCCACGGCGGTCAAGCCTGAAATAGGGCTGGCCGTTGTTGGGGTTGATGGGTGAAAAGTCGGTATTCACGTCCCCCACCGCAATTTGGCCCACATGCTCGCCGACCAAAATAAACGTGGTGGAGGTCTGGAAGATGATGGCCCATCGCTCTTGCAGCGTCGCCCGGTTGGTCACCACGATCGGGAAGTCCGTATCGTTGTATTCCGCCGTGCAGGGGTCGCCAATCAGAAAATCAGACCAGTTATTTGTCCAGGTACGTTGGTCGAACAGCGCCCCATAACGGGCCCACAAGTCACCGATGATCAGGGCGCTGGAGACCAGGGTATCCGCCGCCTCATAGTTGTGGCTGAGGGGCCGAGCCAGGGTGATCCGGCCAGAAATCTCCACATCGGTGGCCAAGCTCATATCCTCGATCCGGTGAACCACGGTCAGCGGCTCTACATAGCCGGTCAGGTTCAGCGGGCTGGCCAAGGTCACCATCCCGCTGTTCATGTTGACGCTGTAAAGCTGCGGCGCCAGCTCCTTGCCGTTCTTGTCCTCCACCCGGCAATAGGCCAGCCGTTCGCGCCCGGTGTTGAGCTGCTGCCCCGCCTGTACACCCATAGGAAAGGCGCTGCGCTTGGTGGAATGCACCACCACGATGTAACCCTTGCGAATGAAGGGCACCCGGCCATCGGATGGCAGGCGCACCGGATCCAGCTTGATGAGATCCGCATCGAGCGGCAGATAGCTATAGACCACCGCATTAAACCGGATGGTGTCAGCCACCACCGACAAGGGGCGCCAGATCTTGCCATCGACCACCATATCCGGGTCGTACCAGGGTTTACCCTCGTTGCCCGCAGCCGTCACCAGGCGGCCAAAGCGCACCGATACCACCCCGGTCTGATAGTCCACCTTGCCGGTTACATCCTGGCTGGTGATGGTGCCATCGCCGTTGGCGGTCACCTCAAACCGGCGTCCGTCTGCGGTGTTGCCACTCAGGTAGAGGCTGGATGGGGCAATGGGTGCCCCCGGCGTCCTGAATGTCACCTCGTCCACCGTCTGGGCCACCAGGCTGGTGACCAACGAACTCAGGGCTGGCACGGGCACCGCGCCAGGGTTCCAGACCGTGACGGTCGCCTTGCCGGTGGCATAATCCAGTGTCCCGGCCTGCTCACCGGCCCCGGTGGCGGGGTCGATGTTGCGATAGAGGATCCCTTGCCTGTCCACATAGACAGACCCGCCCAGCGCAAAGCGCACTGAGTTGGCCAGGATCGCCTCGCCGTTGCGCGGGGTGATATCCAGCACCAGCGGGGTAGCCTTCACGGTGTCCTGGCCCGCTTGGCTTGCATTATTGCTGCGGTACTCCACCTCGACCCAACCACTGTCGTCCACCGGGAACAGGTAGGCGGCCTGCACATAGTAGATTTCCACCAGTGTCCAGCGCTGGCGGGCAATGGTGTTGCCGTGACCATCGCCATAGGTACCGATGGTGCGCCACTCATAGCGGGTTTTCGGAATGCCGCCCTGGCCATCCGGCTTGATGGTGATCTGGCCGGTGGTGTAGTTGACGCTGCCCCGTTCAACCCCTGCCGCATCCAGTAGCTTGCCCGCGCCGTTGTCGCGCACACTGATGATCGGGTCACGGGTAGCGATCACCAGTTCGGTGTCGTCCTTCACTTCCTCATAAAGGGCATTCCAGCGCAGCGAGACCATTCGGGGGGTCAGGTTTTGCTTGGCCAGCTGCATGGTGATCGTCCCGTCCGGGTTGCGGGCCGGGTAGTCAAAGCGTTGGGTGTCCGGGTCGCCGTACTGGTAAACAACCTGGTACTCCTGACCGCCATCGGGCAGGGTCGCTACCCGCAGGGCCAGATCGCCGGTCACATAATTGATGGTGCCGGTGGCATCCCCGGTCAGCTGACCCGCCCCGTTGTCGATGGCGGTTTTGGTCGCACCACCGGCTTGCCAGGTCAGGGTCAGGCTGTTGGGGGTGATCCCCTCATGGGCCAACTTATGGGCCAGCTGCACCGGATCCAGCACCATGCTGGCGCGGTTGAGGTAAGAGACCTTGGTACCCCAGCTGAACATGATCGCGCTGTTCACATCCGGCAGCGCCCCCAGGGTCAACACCACAGAGCCGGTGGTGAAGTTGAGCAGGCCAGAGCCATAGGATTTGTCCTGGCCAAACAACTCCCCGCGCCCGTTATCTTTCAGGTCGTACCATTTGCCCTGGGCCAGATAGCTGACGGTCAGCGAACCAGGGCAAGGGGTGGGCAGCAGGGTCGCGGTGTAGGCATAGCCCCGGTTGTTGGCGGCGATCTGGATCTGGGCCGTGTCAGCAATGCGCGATGGCATCACTGCCGGGCGAAAACTCACGGTTTTGCTGGCCGCGCCATAGTTCGGGCACTGGCTGTTGAAGGTCAGCAGGCCGCGCCCGTAGTCGATAGCCCCCACCACGGTACCGACCAGGAACAGCTCGCCGCCCTTGTCGGTGATCACCGCCGCACCGATGGTGACCGATACGCTGCCCGGCATGGCACCAATCCCTAGGAACAGCCCTTGACTAGGGCTGACCGGTGAGGTGGTGGTGAAGGTGTGGGGACTGCCCACCCCGGATTCCAGCAGGGCGCCCAGCTCACCGGCAGCGGTCAGATCCACCACCGGGGTTTCACTGCGGGCACTGGGTACCAGCTGGGTGAAAATGGTCTTGGCCTGCACCCGCATTGCCCCCAGCGCCGCATCCGCGACCAGCTTGGTGGTCGAAAAGTAGTTGGCGGCATCGGCCACCACGGTTTCCCGCAGGGTGGTCTTGGTGGTTGCCTGGTCATAAGGGCTGGGCTGCTCCCCTTCAAAGGTGTGGCGCAGCGGGTCAGTGATCACGCAGGTGACCACGTTGCGGGTGAACTCGCCCTGATAGCCAGCCACCCCGAACTTGCGCAGCTCGGCGGTTACCCGGTCAACCCGTACATACTGCTCAACCTCGTTCCCCTTCCCTTCGTTGCCGACCAGTACCAGCACCTCCCCAACCTCCGGCAACCGTACCTCTACCCGTTGCAGGATGCGGATCGCCCGCTGCCCTTCCAGCTGGGTATCGTAGAGCACCCCTTGCCACTTCGGGCCTCTGGCCTGATAGCGTTCCAGGGTGTTGCGGGCGTTGCCTCTGGTGTCGTTGTGGTCTTTGGTGGTCATCAGCGTCAGGTTGACGCTGGGGTCACTGGGCGGCAGCAGCACCATGGCATTGGCGCCATAGTAGGTGTCGGTGTCGTCCGTCTGCACCGCCAGAAACGCCTTGCGCATATTCACGGTGCCATAGGCCCGATCCATGTCGCTGACATCAGGGAACAGACTGTTATGGTTGCCGCTGATGATCTCGCGGCCAGTGATGCGACCACCGCCGTCATCGGTATCAACCAGGCGCTGGCTGGCCAACAACACGATATCGCCAGATAGAATGGTCATGGGGTTACCTCTGTGAGATTCAGGGTCAAGGCATAGGGGTCGCCCCCTTCCGGGTCGGCCATCTCGATCAGTGGCATGGCCACCACACCAGGGCGGCGCCACACCACGGTGCGAGCCAGGCCATCGAGCAGGGTCAACGTCATCAGCCGGGCCACCTGAGCCTCCAGCACCTTGATCTCCAGCACCTTGGCGCGGGAGCAATGCCCGCTCAGGGTCAGCGGTCGTCCCTCGGGCTTGGCGGTCTCCTCCACCAACAGGGCGCCGCTCAGGGTCGGGGTCACCACCTGCTCGACCGGCGCCCACTCGAACTCGTCGCGCCAGACCAGATCATCTGGTAGCAGCACGCTGTTTAAGGTCACGTTCATTGCCGCAGTCCTTGCTGTTTAAGAAGGGAAATCAGGGCATTCGCATTGGCCTCATCCGCCTGCAGTTCGGCCGAACCCCCTGCCCCTTTGAGCTCGATGGTGATCCGCTCGGACAACAGCCTGCGTGTCCCTGGGGTGTTGGTGCTGGGGGTAGATGGCGCGACAGCCGGGGCCGGTGGCTGGGCGGCGGCCTGATTGGTTTTGGCACTCTCTTTGGCCAACGCTTTGTTGAGCTCCTCTTTGAGGCGAGCCTGCATCGCCTCCATCTCTTTTTGGAACTTCTCGCCGTAATACTTGCTCCACTCGCTGTAGGCCGGAATATCCTTGACCTTCTGGCTGTAGCGGGCCAGTTCCTCCTCCACCCCGGCCAGGGTATTGGCCAGCCCCTCGGCATTACCGCGCAGGCTATTGATATCCACGCTCTTGTAGTAGAAAGAACCGGCGTTCACGGTACGGGTGATATCGCCTCGACCTCCGCCCCCGCCGCTACTGGCAAGGCTGGCATTGGTCTGCTTGGCTTCATCCTGTACCCCTTTAAGCCCCGCCCGCATCGCATCGGTGGCGCCTTTGGCCCGTGCGGCGGCCTCATCAAAACCATCACCAATGGCCGCGACGGCCTGCTTGGTATCGCCACTCCCCCCTTTCACCTTGGCCATGGCATCGGCTGCGATGGCCATCGACCGCGCCAGCGCATCCCCGGTGATCTTGCCCTGGGCGGCAAGTTGCTTCTGACGCGCGATCAACGCATCGATCTCGGCGGTGGTCTTGGCGCTGTTGTAGGCACTGGCCAGCGCCTCCTCGATGGCGGCGCTACTGGCCCCCGTGTGCGCCACCAATACATCCAGGGCGCCGATGGTCTTCTGAAAGCCCGCACCGATACGGCCATTGGCCCGTTCGAAGTCCAGCCCCAACGCCTCAAACGCCTTGGCCAACTGGGCCGGGCCATCGGCGGCGGTTTGCTTGGCCACCGCATTGATCTCGGCCAGATAATCACGGGAACTCTTGGCCTCATCACCCAGCGCTTTAACGGCTGCGGCGCCTTGTCGCCAGCTTCCAGTGGCCTCGTCGTAATGCACCTTGCCCTCGGCGACTAGGCGATCGAGATCCGCCATGCTGGTGATGGCAAACCCCAGCTCCGTTGACAGGGCGGCAAACTGACCATTGAGGCGGGCCTGAGTCTCGGAGCGCAGCCCCTGCGCCTCCCGGAGTGCCAGCTCAGCCTGCACCAGCTGGCGCAGGGCAGAGGCAAACTGGGTGATCTGGATGATGGACTCGACCGCCATGGCGGCCAGCAGCCCCTTAACGGCAGCGCCCAGTGCCCTGACCCCAATGGCAGCTCCTGCTGCTGCCGTGCCCGCTGTCGTCATGCCGCCTGCTGCTGTCGCGGTCGCCGCGGGTATGGCAATAAACTGGGCGTAGAGGCTGCGCAGATCACCAATCCAACCCGCGATTTTCAGGCCGACCCAAGCCTGAGCCAGCACGGTCAGCGCGGTGCGCCACTCATAGAGGGTCTGGATCAGTGACTTGAGGGTTTCCCCCATGGTGATAAAGCCATCGGAGAGGCGCTTGGCCCACTCCTGCAGGCGGCCATCCCTGGCCATCGCCTCAAATTCGGCATTAAGGTTGGCCAGCTGGTTTTTGAGCCAGGCCAGCGCCCCGTTCTCGGCCACCATCCGGTAAAACTTGGCGAGGTTGTCCTGGGCATTGGAGATAAGCCCGGAGAGCAGGCTCATGTTGTCGGCAGCCGCACCGCGCGATTGGGCTGCAATCTCGTTCATCAGGGCAGAGATGGTCTCGCGGCCCAGCTTGCCCGCCTCAGAGAGCTTCTGCAGCTCGGCAGTATTCTTGCCCGTCACCTGCTCCAGCATCTGCCAGACCGGCACGCCTCGCTCAATCAGCTGCAGGATCTCCTCACCCTGCAGCTTCTGCTTGGCCCAGGCTTGGCCAAGGGCCAGGGAGATGCCCTGCACCTCTTCAAAACCGCCGCCCAACTTGAACGCCTGATCGACAATGCCCTGCATGGCCCCCGCCATGGGGTCGATGCCGAACGCCTTGAGGCGCACGAATACCTGGGTGACTTCACTAAGCTGCAGGGGGGTGTTTTTGGCAAAGTCCTGGATCCAGGCTGACGCCTCTTTGCCACCTGCAATCGACCCCATCACAGCCTTGAGCTGCACATCGAGGCGCTCTGCCTGATCGCCGGTCTGGAACATGGCGAGCAATTGGGTAGTCAGGGTCTGGATACCGAACCAGGTACCCGCCAGCGCCACCAGGCGCCCGGTCAGACTGCCGATGGCCCCCTGCAAGCTACCGGCCTGCTGACTGCCGTGGCTAAACTCGCGCCCCAGCCGTTCGGTCTGGGCGACACTCTTGGTCAGCTCACGCTGCAGGCGCTGCTGTTCCTGGGCAAGGTTCTTGGTATCGAGCCCGGACTGCTTGAGCCCTGCATGCAGGCGGGTATGACTGGCTGACTGAGCGACCAGCTGGCGCTCCAGCTGCTTGACCTCGGAAGTCAGCAACCGCTCTTGTTCGGCCAGCGCCTTGGCATCACCGGCGCCTGCTTGGCTGGAGCGGCGCAACTGCTCCAGCTTGTCACGGCTGAGCACGGTCGCCAGTTCGAGCTGGGTCAGGGCGGCCTTTGAGTCATTGAACTGCTGGATCAACGCCTGCTGGCGACTTAACGCTTCGAGGGTTTGCGCCAGTTGCGCCGTTTCGGCGGCCGTCTCATCCGAGATCGGGCCCAGCTCCTGCACCTCACCCACCAAGGCGGCCAGGTCTTCCCGGCCGGTGACCTTGGCAGCCAGCTCCAAGGCTAGTTTCAGGGTGGTAGAGGTGGACATGGGGCATTCCGATCAGATTCAGATATGCCCTATTGTGAAGAAATGGCAGAATAGGAGGGTTTATGGCTAATTACTGAGAATTAATGAGGGAATAATGAAGCTGATAGATAATATGTCGCTTAAAACGAAATGCTATCTTGGTGGACTCACAGCTGCAGGGCTGCTGACTCCTTTCATTTTCTACTTTTATATTTTCGGTCCCCAGTCAGGCTATAGCCTCGCTCGTAATGATCAAGCATGGGCTAACTTTGGCAGTTTTATTGGAGGCACTCTCGGCCCACTACTCTCTGCTTGCGCTTTCTACGGCGTTTGGGCCACTTATAAAGTACAGCGAGAACAACTGACCATAGCTAAAAACCAAGGCATTTTAGATGAGCTGCAGCGCTTAATTAGCAATCAGCATCAAACTATAGAACTTATGTTACAACAATTAGTGTACTGTTCTTTTCCTTTGGAAGACACACGGAAGATGACAATCCAAGAATACCTTTTAATGTTTATGAACTTAAAGTCAAAAACAAATGAAAGCCTTAGTCCTATCAGAGCAAATAATATAACCCATCGACTTAGCTGCATGGATGATGTTTTTCCATACAGAGAAATAAAAGAGATCACGAAGATACTAATAAATACAGATGAGATTTATGAGGAATATCTCTCATGCGGAGGGTCATCGAAAGTACTAAAATTCTATGTCAAAGAACATCGACTACTAATTGACTGTATCATTTCAACCACGAAGTTCGCTGATGATTTATTGTCACTAAAAAAACGGCAAAATGAATTTTTATAAATATTGAAAAATACGCCCCCAATATGTTACCAGATGCATAGACAGCAACTAAAAAAATGATATATTACATTTATGACTTTATATCAACTGGCACTTTTAAAACTCTATAATAAATCTGGAGTCTATCTATATGGATTATTCAGCCCTCATCGCATTCACTACCTTCATTGCTGGGGTTCTTTTGAACCCAGTAATAAAAAAGTGGGATTATTTATTAAACACCAAACAACACAATGAACGCCTATACATAGAGATTGAGGATTGCTGTTCATATCTCGAAAATATAATAATAAGTCATTTTGATTTTTTGTATCATTTGGAAAAAAACAAAAATGAGAATGGTTTGATTAACTTAAGCAATCCGATAGTAGTGCCTCTGGTTGAAAAATATGACACTCAATTCATTCATACTTTTTACTGCGAAGCATTAAAAATGCTTAATCCAGCGCAAAGAAACACTATCAAAATAATTGATGGTTCTGTCCTAATGTTGGTTGAACAGTCAGAGTCTTTGCGTAGAGACATTCAAGATGAATGTTATTACAACACTCGTTCTATCAGGAATATAATATCTAAATCGTGCTATGTATATTACCACTTGCATAGAATGAAAATTGAGAAGGAACGTTATACTGGTAGTTCATCACTAAATTCTTTTGATTCAACAAAGCACGTGCTGCTTGCCTTTGGCTATTCAATGGAGTCCATTGAGATTGCGAACCCTCTTAAGACAATGTTGTCTAAGGAACAAATAGATACCCTATCAAAAGCAAGTAATCAAACTCACTCTATTTCAGGTTAAGGCTATAGATACTATTAATTGATAGATATCATAGAAATCTCGAGACAATATAAAATAGCATGACGGCGGGCTCCTCCCGCCGCTTTCCGTTCTCTTTGTCTCTAATCTACGGCTAACAACCTTCCCACTTTTACAAGTTAACTGTCATTTCTGACAGTGGCAAGTTGGCCTAGACGGTCAAAACTTAGATTTACTTGTGTTGAAAGGTATGGGCGGAATGCATCAATTTGGCATCTGGCATGAAGGGGGGCACCACACCATACAAGGGCTGCCAATCCTGAAACATCTACTGCGCTCACTCCATGGCGATGTGATGGTGCGCTATGTGTGTCGTGCCGATACGCCTTGCACCCTGTTTCTGACCATCAAGGATGGCGTGCCATATCAGAAATTTAAGGAAGGCACTCCGCCGCTGGACTGGCAGTGGTTAGAGCAATCCATCTTGCCCCTTTCTGCCTCATCTCAACCACTGGTCATGATTAAGCGACTGGCATTACGCTAAGCCTAAGCCCCTTCTTATCTGATCACATCAGCCAACTGTTCCCAATCGCGAGATCCAAGGTAAGCTTAGACTTTTGGAGCTGAGCATGAGGTATTCCTGTCAGGTAAAGATATACCTTATTATAAATAAATGGCAAAATGGATAGGTTTATGCTGAATCACGAATAAAAGGTCCGACATGGTAAAAATTGCATTCAGAGCTCTCATTTGGCTAACTCTTTTACTTCTACTTGTAATGATAGTTTTTTTTCCTCTTCACTTTTACTATTCGGAGTTTGGCCTTTTATCAAAGTATAGCTTTCAGAATAACCAAACATGGGGAAATTTCGGCAGCTTCATTGGAGGAACAGTCGGCTCTGCCCTATCATTTTTCACTGTCATTGGAGTCCTGTACACTTACAATTTACAGCAAAAACAACTGGATATTGCTAATTCACAGAAGAAGCTAGGGGAACTACAGCCCTTACTGAACTCTACTACACTAAGAATAGATGCCATACTAGACAAAGATGTCGACGACATAATCCATAATATTATTCCTTGTGAAAAGAACAGGAAGATATGGAGTGTATATTTTTGCTTGATGTATTTTGGCGGCAATCGAAGTGGCAAAGTCACCCAGAATGAAATTGATGCTATAAAATCAAATCTTAAAATTGAGATTGCTGTTTTATGCCAAGAAGCCGAGAACTTGTCTTATTTGATAGAAAAGGTAGAACTTATCACTAAAGATGAAACAACTCGTGAATTTTACAACTTTAGATATGGTCGAGCATTTAAAAACATGTACGATACCAACTGTGATATTCTCGAGAGAACGATATATATCTTTGGACTAGATAGAGATCAATAAAACATCAAGCTTCTGACCAATGACTATGAACGATATGAAAAACGGCGGGCCTCCCCGCCGTTTTTCATTCCCCTTCCCCACCCCAATCATCACACCGTCACCGGCCGATCCACATAGAAGGGGGCGGTCTCGCCATCCACGGCCAGCAACTCCCCTTCCAGCTCGATCTCGATGGGCTTGTCGCTCATAAAGTCCACCGCCTTCTTGGGGGACAAGCTGGCACGGGGCACCGTCAGTTTGATGGCCTCGCCGCTGACGATACTGCGGCCATCGAGCAGCAGCCGCGCCTTGATCTCCGGCTGGATGTTGCCCGCGATGCGGGTACCGGTCACCGCGTTATAGGTACCGCTGACCGTCAGGCTGCCGCCATCTGCCACCGAGCTCCCCTTGATCGCCCGTACCAGCCCGAGCGCATAGTTGACCTCGATATCGGTACCCACCACCAGCGCCGTGGCCCCTTCCTTGATGGCCAGACCGGTTGCGGCAATATTGCTTTTGCCCAGCTGGGCCCACTTCGGCCAGGCGGGCAGGGTCACCGGCAGATCGGTAAGCGTCCCGGCCCCCTGATTTATGGGGCTCTCCAGACCCATAAAGGCGGCAGCCAGCAGCACGGGCGGGATCTCGGTGGTCTTGATGGTGACCATGGCGGGCTTGGGAATGTGGTAGTTCTCCCGCGCCTGACCGTATTGCCCCTTGCGCTTGCTGGGAATGGAGATCTTCTGGCTGTCGGGTTTCACTTCCAGGCTATCCACATCAATGGGGCCAATCACCCCGCCCGAGACCCCGTTGGTAAAGGTCTCGATAAAGAGATCCCCTTCCAGGTGCAGTGTTTCGCTCATCATCGCTCTCCTTTGAATTTCACTCGGGTAGTAAAGGCAAGCGGCAAATAAGCCGCACCGCCGCTGTAACTGGGTTTGACCGGTGGGGTGACCCGGCGAAAGGTACTGTCACCACATGCTCGCCCACTGACGGCCTGCAGGATGCGGGCAAGCCACACTCCGGCACTGACCTCCTTGGGGCTGGCACGATGCACAAGCACCAGCAACCAGAGTTGATCAAAGCTGCTGGCCCGGCCTGACTGGGAGCCTTCGCTCTCACGTTCGCCCTGATAGACCACATGCACCGCCGGGCTGTGCTGGCCCAGATTGGCGATGGCCGCCACATCGGTGGCCACAAACACATCCTTGAGCCCCTTGGCGATCAGGGGGGCCAGCAGCTCACGCAGCCGCTCGCCCGCCTGCAGGTAGTCGAGTTCGGTACCAGACTGGTTGGCGGGCTGGCTCATAGAAAGCCCCCCTTGTCGCGCCCCTGACTTCGGCCAAAGATGCGCCCATCCGACTGCAGTTGAGCCAGGTTCTGGCTCTCCAGGGTGGCCCCATCAGATGCCAACCCCAGCGCCAGCTCCCCCTTGCCAACCAATTTCAAAAAGGCCAGAGCCGCCTCGTTGCGCTTGGCTATCTGCTCCGGTGCCTGTTCACCATAGAGACGGTGACGGGCGATATCGGCGCAGATAGGTACCAGGGCACTCGGGATATGGGCCAGCGGCAAGGGATAGCGACCCGCCAGATAGCCATCGATCAAGGCACCTGCATCCTGCAGGGCGAGGCGCAAGGCCACCTCGTCCAGCTCACCGGTCGGCGTCATACTCAAGCGCAGCAACTCAGCCTCGCCAAAGCGGATCACCATGTCATTGACGCTGGCGTACATATCACTGCTCTCCGTTCTGGCCAGATGACGGCTCATCCTTGACCGGGTATTGCACGTCGGTCGCGGCGATCGCTGTCACCAGCTCTGCCTTCTTGAGCTTGGCCGCATCCGGGATACCCATCTGCACCGCCAGATCGCGCAGCTCATCGACCTTCATCTCGGCCAGCGGCGTGACCTTGCCAGCCAAGGTGGCAACCCCTGCCAGATAGCCCGAACCGGTCAGGACGCCCAGTGTTGCGTCCAGATCCCCAGGCGCCGATGGTGCATCACCTGCCTGAAGGCTGGTGTCTTCAGCCAACCGGACGACCACCAGACGCGGGTCGTTCTCCAGGGTCGCGCACTGCTCAGGCGACACAACCATCTCAGACTTGCCCGGTACAATCGGCAGGCCCGCGCGAAAATAGACCTGACGAACTGTTGACCCTGTTTGGCAATAAATCCCCACTCGAATAGCCAGTTCCATCTCTTGTTCCATCTCATGTTTTCCTCGTCGTATCTGATAGAGAGGCTGTTTAAACCGGGGGTTAAACAGTGCCTGGCAGCTGTTTAACCCCGCTTTAAACAGGCATAACGCAGGGTTAGAGGTAGTCAGCCACCACCAGCTCCAACTTGCCTTTCAGCTCGTTGCTGCTGCTGTTCGACAGCTCTCGCTCCAGCATCTGGGTAGCCAGCTTCTCAAGGGAGGGGTGTACCACCAACATGGTGGCCTTCACCCCGAGCTTGCGGCCGCCATCAGCCTGAAACTCCCGCATTTTGGAGAAGGAATCCCACAGGTTGTCGGGGGTCAGCGCCCGCTTGTTGGCAAAGGCCAGCTGCCAGAAGCCAAAGCCTGCGGCATCACGGCAATCGACCCCGTAACGGAACTCCTTGCGGGTAAACACCGCTTCGTCATCGATCTTGGTCATGGCAATCAGCTGCGGTGACTTGCGATCCTGGAAGATGACCGGCTTGAGGGCGCGGCTGGTATCGAGCAGGAACCAGGGCTCCCCCTGATAACCGGCATCCACCACCACGTTGGCAGTCAAGACAGGGGTACCGGTGCCATCGGCCTTGGGATAGACCGGGTGATCGGTGTCGAAGAAATACTGGCCGTCATAGCAAGGCGTGGTGAAGCCAGCACCGAGCAGACCGAAACAGAGCTCATCGGGGTGAATGCCCGCCGAACGGCCCATCTCGGCAAACATCGGCGCGTAGATACCCAGCTCGTCATCTTCGATATCGTTGCGATCGACCGCCACGGTGGCCTCGAAGTCTTCGTTTACGATCTGGTAACCGTGCGCCTTCATCGACTCGATCACCCGATCACCGACCCACTTGCGCAGACTGGGGAACTTGCCCAGCCAGCCATAGGTGTTGGACTTGGTGGTCGATTTGATCACGGTGGCGATCTTGGTGTACTGGGCAGGTGCTTCACCCTTGGCGTCTTCAAAGTTCTTCTTGAAGCCGGTGAAGAGGGCCTGCAACAGCGCGGGAGTAACAATGGCCATACGGGTGTTCCTTCTCTGGTTAAACAGGTTGGTCTGGCGGTCGCGTTCGTCCGATTACGCCGCTACGCGGCTAAGCGAATCTACCGGCCTTTTGCCTTGGCAAACTCTTCATAGGAAATGCCGAGCTGATCGGCGGCATACTTGTCATCCGCCGAGAGCACTGCCTCTCCCTTCTTCTCGGGCAGGGTCACCTGGGTGGTCTGGCTGGCGGCCAGGGCGGCAATCGCCGGACGGGGCTCCAGCAACGCCTTGAGGGCAGCCACCCCTTTCTGGGCGGCATAGGCGGTCAAATACTCCTCTTCTGCTGCCACCACCTTGCCCTGGGTACGGGCTTCCTTGATCAAGGTCGCGGCATCCGTGGTCTCAACCTTGGCGCTCAAGGTGGCGACTTCCGTCACCAGGGCGTTATAGGTCTCCACCGGTACATACTTGGCCAGGTCAATCTGGCCACCCTGCCCTGTGGCGACGGTCGCCTTGAGCGCAGCCAGCGATGCCTTCTCGGCAGAGAGTGCCGCCTCCAGCTCCGGCGCGCTCGCAGCGCTGGCCTGCAGGGTATCCAGAGCTGCCAGAGCGGCAGTCCCCTGCTCGGCGGTAAACTGGCCATCGGCACCCGGCTGGATGCCGAGTTTGCCGAGCAGCGCGATCAGGTGTTCGTTCATGGATTTCTCCTGTTGTGCAACATGGGATGAGGTGGCCAGCTGGCCGGGTTGGATAGACATATGGCTTGAAACGGGTAACGCACTCAAAGCGGCAAGCGCCTGCATGCCCACCACACCGGGGTCATTGGTAATGGCTGTCATCCGCAGTTCCAGCGGGCGGCCCTGAGCGTCATAGGGGAAGACGGCAGAAAGGAATCGATACTCTTTGGCAGCCACCAGGGCGGCAGCCCGCTCCGTCCAGCGCGGCTTAATAAAGAGCCCCTGCCCTTCGCGCCATACAATCTCGTCGGCGTTGTACCAACCGGCCGCAGGGGCTGGCTGGCCGTTCTGGTCAGTCTTGAGGGTCTGGTGGTCGTAATCGATCAGGATGTCTTGCCCGAGCGCTTTGGCACGGGCAATCAGGGCTGCAGCGATCTGCCCGTCCAGTTGCCAGTGACCACTCGCCACATCGAACGGACGACCATCACGGGCCTTGAACGGGCCGACAGGCAGCAGCTGGTACCAGCCATCGCCTTGGGGGGTGAGCTGCGCATCGAGCACCGCCAGCCGCTCCCCGCTGACAGGGTTGGCTTGGAGGATAGCCACGAAAGGCGCTGAGTATGGGGTCTTGGATATGTTCATGCCGCCATAGTGCGGCGGCATGAAGGGGGATGGGGTTTATGGTAGATTAATGCTGTAAACTCTAGCTCTTATATAACCAGCTGAGGATGAAACAATGAGTAATTGCTATATATGTAACACTGAGCTGGCCGGTAAGAATGTAACTGAAGAACATATTATATTGAATGCATGTGGGGGAAAACTTACATCCAAGGATTTAATATGTGTCAAGTGCAATTCTACCTTAGGTGAGAGGTATGATGCGACTCTAGCATCACAACTCTTATTTTTATCTAATTCGTTCAATGTAAAAAGACATAGAAAGACTGTCCCTAATATTGTCGCAACAGATATAAACACTGGAATAGCCTATAATATCAGGCCCGGTGGTTACCCTGAGCTAAAAGTACCAAAAATCAAAATAGAGAATTCTGACAAGGAAGTGACTATAAATGTCAACGCTAAAGACAAGAAGCAACTAGAACAAGTGCTTTCTGGCCTCCAAAGAAAATACCCACAAATCAATACAGCAATGCTTGAATCAAAAATAAAAAAAGAATCAGTGTATCTTAATGACTCTCTTCGGATTAGTTCTAGCGTAGGGGGAGATGATACCTTCAGAGCAGTATGCAAAGCAGCAATAAATTTCTATATACATTCTGGTGGTGAACGTTCATTTATACAACACCTTCTTGGTTACATAATTGGAAATGATGAAGTGGATTGTGTATTTAACTATCCATCAGATATGGTCATGGGGTCACTATCAGAATATGAGATAGCACATTTGATTCATTTACGAGGCTGCCCTCAGACAAGATTACTATACTGTTATATAGAATATTTTAGTGCTCACTGTTTTTTGATTATATTAAATGATAATTACACTGGAACTGCTCTCAACAAAACATATAGTCACAATATTGTTACAGACTTGGAGGAAAGCAAAGACATTCCATTATTAATTGACAGAGATACGATTCCAGCATCGTGTGAACTTGACGATGCAACTGTTTGCAAAATTCGTGAGCGACTTATAAGAGCAAATTCGATATCAAGTATACTTCAGAATAAGAAACACTTTGACGATTTAATAAAATCAGCCACAAATGAATTTTTTAGCATGTATCCTGAAGGTGCTATTTTGACGGAAGAAATCAGAGACTCTTTGGTAACATCTATTATGAAAAGATTGATACCTTATTACCTTAGACATCTTCAAATACCATTTCCTGTCCAATACTACAATGATGAACAATCAACCGATTAGTGTTTAATGGTGTTTAAATCTCTCTCAAATGCAGCTAAAGCATGTGCCCCACCTAGTGGGATGGGGCAGCTATCCAAAACGTCTACACCTTAGCCTTGTCAGCTAGTGACTTCACTATGATATCAACGGGACTGTTAAAGGAGGTTTCGGCAATCATGCCGGTCTGAGAAGTTCGGAACAAAGCTTCCAATGCCAGATGGCGATCCTGATCGGACTTGAGCTTGCCTTCATTAAGCAAGGCTAAGTAAGTTTTAACCATAGTGACCCGTTCCTCCGCCTCAAGGCTAAGATGGGAATAGGTGTTGAATTGACGTAATGCAACTCTGATAATAACAGCCATCAGGGTGACTACAAGAGCGGCTCCTGTAGTGTTAAATACCAGATGCTCCATGCCACTACTTATCACAGGAGTAACAGATTGGAGTTTATTAACACCTGCTGTGCCAGCCTCCCCCACATCAGCCAACTTTGCAGATATACCAATAATACCTCCTTTTGCATAGTATTTTGCCAATAAATAAAAGGTAGCCCCCACAGATCCTCCAATTCCAAAAACAAACCATATGAAAGCTTTTCTATTATTTCTGGTTTTTTTTGAATTCCAGTAAGTTACTGAAGCATCTAAATCGATCTGCTCATGGTATGCAGCTGCTGCTTGGCTTATATCCAGTTTGGACTCATCGAAGATTTTCTTTGCAAAAACCCTAGTTTTATTAATTCCTGACAAGCATCTATAGCTCCATCTTTTTATTTTTTCTTTTGTTTTTTTGTGGAGTAGTTCATGCTTGTTAACTATTTCAGAGAGTTTATTGCTATAGTCCTCTACTGATTGGGAGAGATCTTTTTCCACTGATTCTAATGTAGACATAAATTGTCTATGTGAATTTTCAACAGAGCTTATATATGAAGAAACTTGGTTTATACAAAGTTTATTGCCAAATGAAAGAACCAAACTAACTGCAAATGAATTTTGAGTAGAGAATATTTTCATCATTTCCGCACAATGACTGTTACGCTGACATTCCGTTGACAATCCATTATGGGTTAGATCCGTGATATGAATCAGCGCAAACATGGCAATTATATGACCATATTCACTCTCTAGGGACTTAACAAACTCCCCTTCAGGGGTGAATGAGTAAATAGGCAACCATTGATGTTGCCTATTTACCAATATATCCCACTGACTTTTAGCATTACCATCATTAATTTCTATCAATAAATTGTTAATACAATAAGACCTCACGAAGTCTTGCAGATGGTTCAATGGATAATCAAATCTTCTATCTGTCCATTTCCAGAATTCTCTCTCCCCTCTAATGAAATCGTTATATTGGTCAATTGATGAAAATACTTTCTCACCTCTTCCATTACCTAGCGGAACAGAAATTTTAGTATCAATACTTTGTTCGCTCATCATGCACCAGCCTCAATCGAATTCTGGATATGATGACATTGGCACTAGCTAGATCTCAATCCTTTTCAATCAGTTATGAGATACCCCTCCAGCGTCTCCAACACGCTCTTTTTATCCCCTTCTGACAGCCCCAGAGCGCGGCGCTCTGGCAGGTTGATCTCTGGGCGCCCGAACTGGTGGGCCGCGCCATATTCAAGCGGGGTACCGAAGTAGAGAGAGCGGGGATCGGGCTGGGCAGCCAGCAATTCTGGCAACGCGCTGACCGCAGCCACACCGTTCCCCTGCTCCAGTGCAGCGAGCCGTGCCAGCAAGCTGGCCAGATAGTCGCTAGCCTCCACCAACCCCACCATATTGAGCACACTCTCGTTATTTGCCATCTGATTCCCCCTGCTGCTTGTTGTGCCAGTGCTTGTATCCTGCGCCCAATGAAAATTGGGCAGCCAGGTCAAATATCACGGTTTATCAACTTTTATCATTAAATCATCAATGGTATAAGATTATGAATTAGCTAACATTTCTCTCGTCATCACACACACAAGGGAGAATGTTATGACCAAGCAATCAAACCACAATGCCGATATCAGCAACCCCAACAAAGGCTCGAACGGTACGAACCATACCTATGACCGTAATCAGGGGAACCGTGGCTGGCAATTGAATCCGCAGACCCCGAAAAGCGGCGGCAAAAAGTAAGCAAGAGGCACCGGGGGGCTCAGTCCCCCCTTATCTGGATCCTTATGACACAGAACGAGCAATCCACCGGCGCCAAGCGCCCTTTTAAACAGACTCGGGCCCTTATCCGGCTTGCTCTCAACGATGGTCTTACGCAAAAAGAGATCGCCGCACTTTGCCGAACCCAGCAATCTATTGTCAGCGCGTGGGCAAAAGGGACGAAACTGGCCAATGAGGGGCAACTGACCGAATTGCTGACCCGCTATGGCCATACGCTGCGCCGCCAATCCTTTCGCCTCTATTGGTCTATCGATGATGAAACCAAGACGAAGAAATTTTATCGGGTTGAGGGCAAGGTGATTTTCCAGCACATCTTCTACAACCTGCGGCGCGATGCCCGCAGCGGAAAACAGCACAAGATCAACCCGGAAGAGCGCCTGATTGTGCATCACCAAGGGCAGGATACCTTTCGAATAGTTTTTCAAGCGCGCATTCAATTTAACGATGGGCTGTTACTCGATAGCCATCAGGATGATTCGATTTGGTTCTCATCCATTTCTCCCCCACTAACTTGCAAACAACTGGTGGGCCACCTTGATAAGGCCAGCGCTGAAATAGCGTCCACATGGCCTAGCGATGCTCACACTGTCCCCTTTCTGATCCGCCAAGCCCTGCTGCAACACGGCTTTCAGGTGGAAGGGATTGAGGAGTTCCCGGCACAGTGGTAGCCTCACCGGACACCCAAACAGGTGTCAGAGCACCTTAACGCTCTGAAAGGCGGCAATACCGCCACAGATTTGAGCACTCTTGCGAGTTAAGCCCTGTGAACAGCCCTTTGCTCTCACGGCGCGATTCAAATCAACAAGGGGTATGCAGGCGGCTCATACAGAGCTAGGCGAACAGGTCTCCCAGTAGCCGAAATGGCTGTATACCAACAGGGATAGGGGTGGGCGCGATACCCAAGCCGTCAGTATCTGGCCGCTTGGGTATTTTTATTTTCCCCCTGCAACCTCCCCCTCACCCCACCCCTCTCCCGCAAGGGGAGAGGGGGCTAAAGAAGATCGGTCGCTAAAAACAGCAACCGCCATCACCCCTCCCCTTTATCAGCTGGCGGTTTGCTGGCCGACGTAGCAGCAACCAGTTGCGGCTCATCGGGCTCGGCCTGCGGGATCTGCATCTTCTTGTGGGCCCAGTCGAGCGGGATGCGCATGCCGCAGGCTGCCAGCTTGGGCAGGCTGTCGGCATAACGGCAGATATCCTCCGGCTCGGTCACATCAAACTCCAGCCGGGGGCTACGGCGCGGGCCCTGATAGCTCTTGCCGTTCAGGGCATAGAGGGGATAGACCAGATCGCGGGTCAGGGTGGCGGCCAGCTGGCGGAGATCTGCATCCCGTACCTCCTGACGCACCTCGTTATGGACATTACCCAGAGCATTGGTCGAGCTCTTGCCATCGGCCTGCGAGGTCAAGGTGCCCCCCAGAATGGCCTTGCTCATGGAGCGCTCGCACCACTCCATCATCACCACAAAGGGGTCGGCCTGACCGCTGGCGGCGTTCTGGAACTCAATCTCCATCCCACGCGGAATAATGCCCCCGGCGTTATGACCGATAGATAGTACCGCCTGCAGCAGAGTGGCCTTCTCTTTCTCGGTCGCCCCTTCCGGGTATTTGCCAAGGCGCACCGGCAGGCCGTAGATCTCCAAAAACTCGGCAAGATCCCGCACGCTGTAGTTCTTGAACAGAAACGGCCAGATCAGGGTACGGACAAGACCGGTGCGGGCCAGATACCCCGATTTGGACTTGGCCTTGTGCAGCAGCCAGCCAAAGGGGTTGAGGGCAACCCCTTCCTGGCTGCCGTCTCGCAAGCGCAGCTGATTGCGATCATCCGGGTGGGTCTGGAACCAGGCAGGGTCGCGCCAGACGATGCCCTTGGGGATCTGCAGCCCCTCGACCATCTCCCAGCCGCAGAACTCCTGGGCACTGAACCCCTTGAGGATCCCGTCGGTGGCATCAAAGATGGCATCATCCAACCAGGTGAAGTCCTCCAGCAGCTCCCGGATAAGCTCGGCATCGCGCTTCTCGGCTGGAGACGCATTGCGGGGCGGCTCGATTGTCCAGCTCACCCCCAGCAGGGCGCGGCGGCGTTTGCCGAGCTCACTCTGCAGGTGGGCATCCTTCTCCTCCATATCTTCGGCCAGCTCGCACTGGGCGAGCAGGCCCCCTTCCTCGGCCTCTTTCAACGCAGCCGCCGCTTTGCCGGGGGTTAGCCCGATAGTCGGGTGATCGCTGTAGTGACGGCGCAGCTGGGCCAACTTGGCATCGTTCTCGGTCTGCGGCTCTTTTTCCAGGCTCATGGTTTTGCCATGGATATCAATGATCCTGCCCATTACCAGGCTCCTCGCTCATATCGGTGATAGTCATCGTTGTTGTCGCTGCCATGGTCATCACGTTTACCTGGTAGTGGGGTGAACTCGATGGCGCCCCCCTCCATCCAGCTGGCCCGCACCGCCATGGCCAAGGCCACCGCAAAGTCACCGTGGCGCTGTTGGCCCCCTTGGCCGGTGTTCTTGCCCTTGTCGATCTTGGGGATGCCGTTGATGACCTGGATTTTCCCCAAGTCATCCTGCACGTCTGCATGGCGCGGGATGGTCAGGTTGCCATCCTCAAACTCTGCCTTGAGCTTGGGCATCCACTCCCGATACCAGGGGTCATTGAGCATCACGCACTCGATCATGCTGGCGCCCCAGCGCAGTCTGGCAGCCTCTGCCAGATAGCCGCCGTTACCGGTGGCATCGAAGGCCGCCGCCGTGAAACGGTGCAACCCCTGCAGCAGGTAGAACAGGATCTGGCGCTGACTCTCATAGGGGGCATTGACCAGCTCCACCACAAAGGGCACCTGTTTGCGCAAGTTGGTGGTGATGGAGAGCGGAACGAACACCGACAAGTCCCCCTTGCGGGCGAAGTCCTCTCCAAACGCATGGCGGCAACTGCGATCGAGCGCTTCCAGACAGGGCTTGAGGTTCTCCTCGCACCAGATATCCACCACTGCCTTGCGGGTCTCCTCGCTCGAGAGCTCAAAGTCTTTGGGGGCGGTAAAGCGCAGGATGGGGATATCCGGTTGCATCGCCCGCTCGATCAGGGTGCGCTTGATATAGACGCCGCTGCTCTGCTTGGGTACGCAGAAATACTCCTCAAGGGCATCCTCTTCGGTGGCGGTGGCCTTGAGCAGCCCCGCCTTCCAGGCGTCCTCTGCTTCCTGTGTCCAAAGGCCGCCCTTGACCTGGCAGATCCGGCGATAGAGCCCCTGGCGGCAAGCATCGTCCAGGCTGATGGTATGGATGGAATACTCTTTGCGGCCCGCGCGGCTGTCGTTGATGAGCTGGTTAAACAGGTTATCGACGCCGTTATGGGTACTGATCAACCGCACCTTGGCGCCCCACATGGTCAGCGCCATGGCGGCCTTCAACACCTCGGCCAGTCGGTCGTGGAATGCGGCCTCGTCGATGGTCACATTGCCCTGCATCCCCCGCAGGTTGGAGGGGTTACTGGAGAGCGCCTGCACCTTGAAGCCAGAGGCGAAATAGACCACGAAGGTGAGGATCGCTTTATCCTCATCGTCGGTGAACACCTCCTCCTGGATCTCACCGGCCGCCTTGTTGTACGCCTTGGCCCACATCGCTACCGCATCGATAAACTCGCGGGCCATCTCCTTGTTGCTGCCCACATAAAAGTGGTGGCAGCCCCCGGCCGTCTTGGTCTTGGAGGCCGTCAGGGCTGCATCAGCAGCCTCCGCCCAGGTGATACCGGTGCGGCGGCTCTTCTCGGCAATCTTGAGCGGGCTCTCGTCGGCAATCCAGATGCGCTGGTATGGCAGCAACACCTCGTCGGGGTTGTATTCGGTACCCAGGGTCTGGGCCAACTGTTGGGCGATAGGGGTCTGAGTAATGGAGGTCATCAGGCAATCCCCAGGATTTCGCGGCGTATCTCGGCGGCGGCTTCACCGCTCAAGCCCGCCTGAGTCACGATGGCTTCAGTCTTGGCGGCGATCTCTTCGGCAAATGCCTGGCGGATCTCTTTCTCCCGCTTGTGACTCTGCATCGCGGTCGATTCGAGCCGCTGGGCCGCCAGCATGGCGTTTTTCAGCATGTCGATATCCACCGCCTCCTCCGGGTTCTGCACCTGAGCCAGCATCGCCTTGAACAACTGGGAACGGCCCAGCTCCAGAATGAGCTTGGTGGTCTCCCCCATCGGCTTGTCGCCAAGCTGGGAGGTCAAGGCGGCCGTGGTTTCGCGCAAATCCCGCAGGTGCTGGCCGACCTGTTCAACCTGGCTGGCATGACGGCTCAACCCGGAGCGGGATAGCTTGAGATCATCGGGCAACCCCGCCTCCTCGATCAGGCCGTTGATCTCATCCAGGATGGCAGCCTGACTGTTGCCCTTGTCCCGCAGCATCTCGTTGAGCGCGTTGCGGATGGACTCAGGCAGCAGCCACACCTTGCTGGCGCGGCCTCGGGTAGGCTTCTCACTCATGCTTAATCCTCCCCTTAATCCCCAGCCCTGGGCTTCTTGACGCCGGGTACCGTTGCCCGGCCCTCTGCCGCATCCTGGCCACGACCGGTCAGGTGAGCCACCTGCACCGTAGCCAGTCGCTCGATGCGTACCAGCCCCTGCTCTTCCAGCCAGGCCAGCAGGATCTTCACCCGATCCCGCGTCACCCGGCCGGTACCCAGCTGGTCAAGGCAGTCATTGAGGATTGACTCGTTGGCGGCACCACCGATATCCAGCAGGGAGCGCAGGATCACCAGCCGCTGCTGGGCGTCCAATATTTGTTGAATGCTCATGGCTTCTCCTTCTGTACAGCGGCGAGCTCATTTTCCAACAGCAGATCGGCAAGGCGACGGGCTTGGCGCAGCTCCGGCTTCACCTCCCGCAACTCCCCCCGCAACTCGCTGATCTCCAACTGCAGCTTGTGCAGCTCACGCTCGCTCGGCAGATCAGCCAGTACCTGCTCCACCCGCTGGACTCTCTGCACCAGGGCCGTGAGGTCTTCGCGCTTGGCGTAGGTTTTGGAGAGCAAGATGATGACCACCAGACCCACCAAGCTGGCCAATGCATAAAGAGGCCCCCAGTTCTTAACGATGAATTCCCACACGGGTCGCCTCCTTGCGCTCATACAGGGTCTGGCACTCGATACAGCGCTCGGCACCAGGCTCGGCGGCAAGGCGGGAGGACGGGATGGCTTCGTCACAATCGCAACAGATACCATCGCCGTGTGGCCTTTCCCTGTTCTGGTGGGCTTCGATAATGCGCCCAGTTCGATCGGCATCGGCCAGCTGGGCACGGTCTATTTGGTCTGTCACATGACCTCTCTCGGAGCCCATCCCATTAGGCTATTTCACTTGCCATTTTGGCCCTGGGCAGTGCTCGAAAGCCTCACGTACTGCGTGTACGCTGCGGTTTCTGCGCGCTGTCCGAGACCAAACTGGCTGCGCCAATAACGCCTACTGGAACAGGCTCAAACAGTGTTTTAACGGACGGTATGGGTCGCCTTGATGCGGCCCCAGATGGCGAGCAGGCCACCCACCGCACTGGCCAGATCCACCAGAGTGGATGCCAAGCTCGCTTGGGTACCCGCATCGACCGGCACACCGAACAGACCCGCAATACCGGCCCCCACGGCAATCACACCACCGATCACGGTGCGGCTTTTAAAGGCAGACTTCGCTTGAGGTAACAGGGAATCAGGCATGATGGACTTCCTTCTTTTTGGGGTGAAATAACGGAGGTTGGCAATGACGGGCACGGGCCCGCAGGCGATCCAGTTCGGTCACCGAACGCCAGCCTTTCTCAAACAGGGATTGACGGGTCTGGTGGTGGCTATAGAGCGGGATCGCCTTCGGGTCAGCGATCTGATTGGCCAGAGCGGCCTTGAGATGGGCTTTGCGCCCATCCTTGAAGCAAGCGAGGTAACGGGGGTTCTTGAGCTCAGGAATGCCAAAGTAGCCCGCAGCCTGGATCGCGGCCGCCGCCTTCTGTTGCTTGATGGTCAGCACGCTCATGCCACCACCTCGCCAACCACGTCGGAAAGGAGGTAGCTCTGCAGACGCAGCAGCCGGTTGATCCAGCCATCGGCATTGGCCCACTGGCTCGGGTCTTTGCGCACAATGCCGTGCATGAAGCTGGCCCGCTGCATCATCAACGCCAGCAACAACTGGCCTTCACCCTTGGCGCCCAGTTGCTGCTTGAGCCTGCCAATCGATACCGGGCCAAGGCGACCATCTGCCATCACCCCCAAGACCTGCTGCAGCTGTTGGATGGCGCGTTTCGGCCCGTGATGCACCGCTGCATCAAACACGGCGATAGCGAGGGCCGGGCTTAAGCTGGCGATCAGGTCACAGCGGGCGGGCGCCCAGTAGTTCTGGCGGTAAAAGGGCTCGGTATGGGCCGGAGTCAGATCACCGATAGCGATATCGGGTACCCCATCCCGATCGAGGTCGGCCATGCCGTCCTTCTTGCCATCGGCGGCATCGGCGATGCCGTACTTGGTATGACCACCCCGGTCTGCCGGGTGGTTGACTTCCCCCCCTTCCACATCAGGACGAAGCAACCATTTAAGAGCGAGTGATAACATAAAGGCCCCTCGGTGAACTGCGTTATCAGCAGCGTACCGAGGGGCCTCTATGGCATGGGTTTATGGTGGGTTAGTTAACTTGAATGCTAGCAAAAAGCCCCTCAGCAAGTCACTGAAGGGCCGAAGCTATTCTTTTTTAAACAGTGTTGTGACCCAGCATAGAAAAGCCATCACGCCACCGGATAAAAATGCGATGTCTATGCGACTAATAATCTCGAGAACCAAGTCCATTTTGTCACTGTTGGTTACACCCAACGTTGCATACAAAATAAATGCGTAACAAACTATAAATAAGAGCGCAATTATATCAAATGTAAGATTGAATCTATGGTTGTCTTTGGTTGGCAAAAAAGATGCCAACTCTTTAAGAGTATTTGGTATGAAGTTAAACAACTGACTAAAATCAGGCATTTTATCAAATCATTTCCTTGACTGGGCCATTACTGTTTTCTTAAAGCATCAACTTTGTTCAGCTGAATGCCACAAGACCCCAGAACCCCAATGCCAGCTAAAACACCTGGAACAACATCTACCCAGCTTAGTAGACCAAAGACTGCAGACGCAATCCCCGCCCCTATGAGTAACGTCACACTATTGACGGTGGTCTTGAAGATTCTTTCACGGTGATCAAGATCGGCAGGACTCAGCATAGAACCTTCCTCCCTTACTGTTTCAGAGACTACAGAAGAGCCTTCAAAAGCTTGGCAATCGCTAGTTGGCTCGATGCTCTCTTCTTCAACGTACACGTCAGACTCACACTTGTCACGTCGTATAACACGAGAAACCTCTGTGGAAACAACGATTGGTGCTGGAGAAATCTTGACATTGCTAGCGCTAGATTGCTGCATAGGAGTCAACGAAACGACTGCAACCGCTGCGCATGAAGTTAAGACTTTAAGCACACCGTTAGAACTCCACGATGGAACTGCTTCATTGACTGAAGAACTCCGAACATAAGGAGGAAACTGCGCAGTGTTTTTTGCACCGTCTTTATGACCGTGAGTGACCATGTCTGTAGCCATCTGGATCAAGGATTGGGGCGCTGTTGCATAGAAATATCTTCAATTAGAGAGTTAAGCATATCCCTTAGACCCATAAGACTCTCTATTGACATACTAACCCCTGTTACATGTTCACGTAACGGGCTCGCCTCAATTTGACCATTCGCACGCATTACAGAGGGGTTGTGTTCATCAGTGACAAGTCCCTCTCGATTATATCGAACTCTATCAGCAAAAAATGACATCTCGATGCGACCATCCATCGGATTTACGGTGACACCACTAGCTACATGAACCTGATAGTTGGAGCTACGAGCATGTTCAACTGTCAGCATTGTTTGATTGTTAGTTGGATGTTCTGTCATTTTAGGACTCAAGCGAATTCATTTTGGTGCCAAATAGGGCTGAACTATATCACGCTAATATCGATAAATCACCATCAACCAATGACTTACTTTATCTTCATCACGAAAACTTCATGTATCAACCGACACAAATAGTCTTCCTTGTCGTTGTTTTAATGCTAATGATCTCTGCTCCGCAACCACAGCATAGGTCTGCGGAACCGAGAGGCCATGCTTACGGGCAAGCTGGTCGATATTGCGGCCATTGAACTCATCCCAGATAGCTCTGTCCCGCAGCGCTGCCTTGAGATGCTCCCCGGTGGGGATGTAGTAGGCACGCCCCCCCATGTAATGGGCCTGTACCAGCGCCAGCTTTCGCGCCTGAGCCTTGGCCTGTTCTTGCACCATTCCCCCTCTTACCAGTTCGCAGGCCAGCACATCCACCAGCTCGCTCAGGGCTTTGGGCCATTTGGCCGTCAGTTCCGAGGCCGGGACCTGGTCGAGGCGATCGACCAGTTGCCCCAACGAGGCGTGATCATCAGCAAAGAGATCCTGATTCTGTTCCATGACTCCCCCGACAAAATAGAAAAAGCGGTGCGCCGATTAGAACACAGGCCATTTTATGCGCACATTTTTTAGCGCATACTGAGTCCCTTAACTCTCTTCCCAACAAAATTCATGGAAAGGTCTGAAAACTATGGGCCGACGTTATTATCGACGGAGAAACCAGTCACTTATTACCGACACCGCCAGCACTATGCTGATGAGTTCCTGGTGGGGTGCTCTAATGCTGGGCCTGATCGGATATGGGCTTTTCTACTGGCTACTACCCGCATGGATCATCAGCAAGATTCAAGAAATCCCTCAGCTCACAACCGGTTTGGATCTCCGAACCATGGCCTTCCAAGCTGTTGCGCGCAGACTACATTGGTCTGAGTTCGTTGGAATGGCATTCCTATGGTTAGGTCTCTTGATTGCAGGTATCAAGCTGCTGGCAACGGGACTGGAACCGAGCCAACACCATTCAGGGCTGCTCGGTTTTCTAGCCCGCTTGCTGGCGCGGTGGAGTGACTAGGATTCTGCTGGCCCCTGTTTCGCCCATCAGATAAAATCCCCCTTCAATCAGCGGGTTAATGGGGTAAGCGATGAAGGTATTTCTGAGTTGGTCGGGGGAACGCAGTCGATTGGTGGCCACCTTGCTGGATGAGTGGCTGCGTTGCGTATTGCAGGCGATCCGCCCCTGGATCTCCACCAAGGATATTGACCGGGGTTCACTCTGGTTTAGCGAAATCCAAGACCAGTTGCAGGATGTGACAACCGGCATAATCTGCCTGACCCAAGAGAACAAAGAGAAACCCTGGATACTCTTTGAGGCTGGCGCACTGGCCAAGGGCCTCTCCAACTCTCGTGTCTGCACCCTGCTGATCGACCTGGAGCCCCACGATATTCGAGACCCCTTGGCTCAGTTCAACCATACCAAGCCAGACCAAGGTGGTATTTATGCCCTAGTGCATACGCTCAACAACCGCTTGGGGGATAACCGCCTAGACCCCGCTATTCTGACCAAGGTACTGGACACCTATTGGGCGCAATTTGAGCAGCAATTTCAAGCCATTATTGCTAATACCCCGGTTACTGAAAGACCAAAAACACGACCAGAGAAAGACATTCTGGCAGAAATTCTTGAGCATACACGTTCACTTAACCAACGTTTAAACCAATTGGAACGCTCACAGGAACAGCCAAAAGATACTTTTTCACTAGCTAGAACAGTGAATGATATTGAAATCAAAGACCGTGGGATTTTATGCTTAGAAATGGCAAACAGTAATATTGAACCAAAAGATATCGCCAAAGAACTTAAAGTTCCCTTGCAGTGGGTATTAAAAACCTTAGATAAATACGATGCCAAGACATCGTATACTTCTAATATGCCCTAATCTTCCTTTCCCACCACTTTTTCAGCGCCTCCAGCACTTTGACGGCCAGAGGCGCATCCAGCCAGCCCACCTCGGCCACCCCGACCCCACCGTTTAAACGGGCGGTCATCCGTTGCACCCAGTGGTTTAATGCGGTTTCCGAGCCATCCCTGATGATGCCAAGGCGGGCCATCTCGCACCAGATGGCCCTGATTTTGGCAATTTCATTGACCCTGACGTGGCTACCGGTCACCGGACTCAGCCGTCTGTTGGCGGCATGGCGAGCAGGCTTGGGCGTAAAGCCCGCCGTCTTGAAGGCAGCCAGCACCAGTTCCAGCTCCTGCTCGTTCAACAGGGCGGCGCTGCGCTTGCCGGTGTGGCTGGCCAACAGGTCGCGGTAACACTCGTCATCGAGCGCCAACGCACGGCGCCCTACCTGTACCAACCGGATCAGTCTGCTGCGTTTATCCATCACCTATCCCCTCCCCGTTCGGCCTTGCTGTCATGGTGCTGCCCGGCCACTCTCAGCTGTTGGTAGTGCTCATTGAGGCACCCCCGACACCAGCTGGAGAGCCCAGAGGCATCGCTAGCCATACCGAAAAACTCGGTATCCCATGGCCAGAACTCGCCACAACGGGGGCAGCGCTGCTCCAGCCCCAGTTCGGTGATGCAGGCCCGACCGCTTTGCAGGCGACGGGCCAGAATATGGGGAGCCAACAGGGGGCTATAGATGGCCATGGCAATCCCCGGCTTCGTGTACCCCGCCACAATCTCTGGCCAATTTCGCCTGCTGCAATTCGGCCACCAGTTGCCAGCGCATCTGGCAGGCTTCTCCGGCCAGCGCATGAAAACCACGGGCGCGCGCCTCTTTATCAAACTGTTTGAGCTGTTTGCACACAGCCCGTTTGTCAGCCGCTACCAGTGCAATGGCTGCGCTGCTGAATAACTTGGTAAGTCGAATATCCATCTCTGTTTTGGTCATCGCCGTGCTCCTTGTATCAAGACGGTGAAGACCTGGGCCCAGATCGTTTGGTTGCTCATCAGTACCCGGCCACCACACCGGGCAGACAGGGCGGCATCGTCGCCCTGTTTCGCAGCGGGCCATTACTCGAACTGCAGTGGCGTCACCCCTTGATACTCCTCGGCATTGAGGGGGGCAGGCCTCAGCCCCAGCGCCCAGAGCAAGGCGGCCTTGATGCCATCCTCATAGGTGTCGTCGGGGTAGCAGGTGCCCTCGGTTTCGGTGATCTGCTCACAGAGCAGCAGTTGCTCTTCGGCTTTTTCTACGTTGATTTCCATCACGCCTCCTCCCTATACCTTGGCCAGATCCAGGCTCATCTGGATGTAACGCCCGTGAGCGTCACGCTCGTAGAGCCGCAGATATTGGCTGGTGCCGGTCACCTGGATGGCATCGACAGCAGCTTGCATGGCCAATAGCCAATCCGGGTCATCGATATTGAGCTGGCGCAGGGAGAGCACCTGGTTCACGTCGATATGACCGCTCTTGGATACCCGAAAGGCATGGTCTACCAGAGCGCGGATCTCGCTGCTGGCGCCATCGCTCCAACGTTCGATGCACTGGTCAATTAGCGCTTTGGCGGCCTGGATCCGTTCATCAAATTTGCGGTGCTCCCCCACTGCCCGAATGAGCTTGTAACGGCCATCAAAACTGAGCAGGGTCACGTTGCCCTTGGTACCGCCCCACGCCACGCCGTACTGCTCGGCGGAGAGATCCACAAAGTCGGCGATCTGTTGCATGGCGCCAATCTTGAAGGCTGCCAGCTGCGAACGCTGCTCGCGGGCAGCAGCGATAATGGCCAGCACCACTTCATCGCGCAGCTTGTCTGCCGGGGCGATCAGGTTTTCCGGTACCCAGTGCCCCTGAGCGTTCTGGCGCATCGGGGTGGTACTGCTTGTTTGTGCTTCTTGCATGGACTTCTCCTTAATGGATCTTTTTGCTGCCGGGCACCGGAGGGCACATCACGGCGCAGTGTTGCTTTGCTGTCGCGCTCGCCAGCTCCTCCTGGTGGGCCGCGCTGCAGAATTCGAGAAACTTGGGTAACTGGCGCAGCACCACCCGCGCCAGCGCCTCGTCTTCTATCTCAAGCTGGATCTTGCTCATCTCATACCCCTTGCCAGTTTCAGGATTCTTGGCGCCAGTGCAGCAGGCACCCGCCAAAGCGCACCAGGGCAACTTCACGCACCACGCCCGCCAGACATTCACGGCTTAACACGGCGCGCGCCTGCATCTCTTTGGGCAGTGGCCCGGTAACCGCCAGCAGCGGGGTATGGCAAACCCGACTGGTGCGAACGTCATATCCCTTGGCCGTCAGCCAGTGGCTGAGTTGCTCGGCGGTCTTTTGCAAATTGCTGTGCAGATGCTTTTTCATCCCGTTCTCCTTGTGATCTCGTCACCGGGCCCACCGCGAAAGAGCCCCACCAACCCTTATTTGCCTTCTTGCTTGTCGAGCAGCCGGTTGTATTTGATGGCCATGATTTTCAGCTCTTCGGCCAGCAGCTCACTTAGGATGCGCAGGCTGCTGCTGGCATTGTCGCCATCGCTTTTGGCCTGACGGCGCAATCTCGAGAGGGTGGCCTCGGCGTCATAGCGAGCCGTTTTCTGCGACCCTTTGCCCTGCTCTACCGATAACCGCATCGGGCGGCGCAGTTGCTGCGCCTCGGTCAGCTGGCTATGGGGGCAACCGCTGCGGCATGCCTTCCAGAGCTTGATATCCATCGGACTGCTGCCCACTTCGCTGGGGCCTCGGCGTTGGTGCGCGAGACACTGATGCGCCGGGATATCACCCAGGATGGGGCACCTCACCTTGTTGCCCATCAGGGCCCCTTCCACCAGGGTCTGTACCCTTGCCATATCGCCGGGATACTTTTCGTTACAGACCTGGCTGATGGTGGTGCGAGAGAGCCCGAGCTTCTCGGCCACCTGGGCTAGCGAACTGGCCGCCACTTCGGCCTGCAACACCTCAAGCCACGTTTCCATGTGTCTCCTCCTCCCGTTGGAACGGGTATAACTGCTGCTGGTTTTGATCCCAGCAACCATGGTCACGACACAGCGGGGCATAACGGCCTGTATCCCTGACCAGCTGATAGCGTCCTGTCAGGCCGTGTCTGGCGGGTACAGGCAGCAAACTGTCAACTTTGAACAGCACTTTGACGTAACCGGCTTTTACCAACCTATCGGTGTAAAACCAGGCTTGTTTCTGACCCGTCTCTGCCGTCAGCATCAGGTCTGTCAGGGTGAAGAAGCGGCTGATCTTCATGGTGTTCCACATTTTCTGTTGATTGGTTTTGCGCTTGTTCCTGCATTTGGGCCGCTTCTGGCCACTGCTTTTGCCAATCGGTGGCATGTATTGAGCGCTAACCACTTTGAAATAGGCCGGGCGGGATACCACGCCGTCCGGGTGTTTAATGAGGTGGCCAGCGGCCAACCAGTCACGCACGACCTTGTAGATATGTGCCTCCGACATTCCCGTCACGGCGATCACGTCCTTGATCAGAAAAGTCTCTTGCTGGCACATCCATTCCCAGGCTTGCAACGTCATTAGCGTTGCTTTTGTATCAACCACTGGAATCCCTCCCGTGCTTTGTTTTTATTGGCTGTAGCCTGACGGCTAGCGGCTGCGACGCACGTCATGGAGCAGCTCGCTGGCGTCAACGTCCTCCAGCCGGATAATCCGGGCATCAGAGGCCATCGCCATTTTTTCAATCTTGTCGAGGGCCGAGACGATGGTGCGCACCACGCCATTGGAACGCTTGCGGATCAGATCCAGCAGTGCATCGTCGATCTCCACGTCCACCTCCAGCATTTCGCTGGCAATCAGGGACACGTCATCGAGATCGGCCGGTTTGAATTCGATCCACTGGGAGATGCGGTTAAACAGTTGCTTGCGCTGGCTGATGCGGCGGGCAATCTCTTCCATCCCGACCAGGATCAGGGGTTGTTCGGTGGCATCGTAGATATCGCGCAGGGTCTCCATGATGCGGGCATTGCCGACCACGTAATCGGCCTCATCCACGAAGATGGCCAGCTCTTCGGCACGGACGGATTCGATGATGCTATCGACCTGAGCACGCAGGTTATGGCGCTGGGGAATGCCGATCTCTTTGGCAATCTGTTCCAGCAGGCTGGTCACCGTGTCGGCCTTGTAGCAGCGGACATAGATGCCGTTCACTTCGTCCTGGTTGAACAGCCATTCCACAGCGGTGGTCTTGCCAAAGCCGGAGGGGCCATGGATCAGGCCAATGCCTGGCACTATGCTGGAGCGGTTGAGCAAGTTGTCGAGCAGCTGCTCGGTCTTGATCATGTTTTTGACTTCAACGATCTTGTGTTTCATAGTGGGTTTGTCCTTTGTTTTTGGGCCTTTTCGGGCTACTCGCTAACCTTTTGCCTGGGTGCGGCGGGTAGCCCGAACTTCATCCAGATGGCGGTTAATGCGTTTTGCCATCAGCTTGTGGCTGTAGAGGTATCGGGTCAGCCACTCCTTCTCCCGCTCTGTCAGCGGGGTATCCAGCTCCCGCTCTGCCAGATAGATGGCTTGCTCGTACTCGGTCTTGAGTGCTCTCGATTCCTGCCCTGCGGTGGCTTGCGCCCGCTGCGCTTTCGCTTCTCGTCTGGCTTCTATGGCGGCCAGCTCTGCCGCATTGAAACGGGCGGGTTCAGCGGGGGTTGAGACCCCGGTGAGCGCGGCCAATGCCGGGTTATCGAGGGTGAGATCGCGCCGACTGAACGCTTCAATACCCTTGGCCTGATCGACGAAGTGGCGCACCACATCCTGATGGAGCTGGTCGATGCCAAAGGTCTTGGCAAGGTTGCGCATCTCGCGGCGAAAACTGGCCAACGCCTTGGCATCGGCTTTTTTGGCCGCCCGGAAGGCATCGGGACTGATGCCATTGCCCAGCAGGTCGATGTTGATAGCCTCGATCCGCTCGTTCCAATCGCCGGTGCGGTACAAGATGGCGCGGCCCACATCGCTCGGATCGAGAAAGACGCTGACCCGCTGGCTCTTCCAGTTGTGCTCCAACAGTTCGGGGGCGCTGTATTTGAGGCCACCGGCCTTGATAAAGCCTTTGGAGACGGTCGCCTCGCCGATATGGTTGAGCAGCAGATCCAGCGCAGCTTCATCGGGGATGGCGCGGCGCTGATAACGGGCCAGTTGGTACTTTTCATTGGGGCTGACCCCTAGGGCACTGTGCTTGCGGTTGTGGTAACGGGCATCGAGCCAGTTATCGAGCAGGGTTTGCAGCTCTGCGGCTGTCATGGCCAGCTCGTAAATCTCTTTTTGCGCATCCGGTTTGCGCTTCTCTTCCAGGCGCTGGGCAAAGCTCTTGCGGGCCTCTATCACCTGACGGTCTGCCACGCAGTGGCCGATATAGGAGGGCAACAGCTCTATCAGGCCATGGCTCAAGGTGCGGAAAAACCGCTCGATATGGGGTTTCTCCCACCCCGAGTAGGCGTTGGAGCGGCTGATGTTCATACCAAGCAGAGTGCAGATGGACATGACCCGCTGGCTCACGTAGTCAGAGCCGTTATCGGTGCGCATCACGCCGTTATCGTTGAGGGTGCCCCAGGCCAGCAGGGTCTTGCGCAACAGCAAGCAGATCCCTTCGCTCGATGAGCTCTTGGCCACCAGCAGACGAACGCGACGGGTATACACGTCGATCACCGCGATGATGCTGTGGCGACCATCCACCAGCATGGCATCGACCGGAGTGCTATCGAACTCCCACACGTCGTTGGGCTGGGCCATCCAGGGGTACATCTCCTCGATCGCGCTGCGGTATTTGTTGTTGTAGGCATCCGGGTTGGTGGTGTAGGTAAACGCCACCTTGTTCTCTGCCAACCATTTCACCATCCAGCGACGCAAGGAGGATTGGCTGGGGATCTGCCATCCCAGCTGGTTCATTTCGCTGTATTGGCTGGCCAGTTCGTGCAGCGCCCCCCACTTGTTGGCCAGATGGGGCTTGGTAGTGACCAGTGCGGTGAGAAACTGGGCCAGATCCGGGCTCTGTTCGACGGTTGATGGCCGCTCCCGCTGATAGTTGCCAGCCAGGGCTGCGGGGCCTTCATCCGCCAGCGCACTTTGCCAGCGGCGCAGGGTGATCAGACTGAATGGCTTTTGCCTTTCATAAACGCTGACAGGCAGGGCTAGAGTGCGGGCGCGGTATGCCTCGATAAAGGCGCGGCGACCCACCTCCCCTTGCTGGCAGGCGTGATAGGGGGCCAGGAAGATATCGGCGGCCTGCAGGATGAGCAGTCTGGCATCGACCTTCTGGCGAGCCCCCTCCCCCAAAGTCAGCAATTTGCGGCCTGCCTCCGGTTTGACCGGCACCTCGCGTGCCAGCAACTTGGCCATGGCCTTGCCACCCGCTGCATGATCGGTCACTGCATGGCCTTGTGTGGCCACAGCCTGTTCTGCCAGGTAACGGCGGGTTTCAATCGGCAGTGAGCCAATGTGGTATTCGGCCCCTTTGCCTTTCTCGCGCTTGCGGCTTTGCCACTCTTCACGCTCGGCCTTTTTGCGCACACCATCGGGGTAAGCGGGCATGCCGACCAATCCGGCCAGCGCCTGGGCGGTGTACCAGGTGCTCATTGGTCACCTCCCAGCAGGTCGATCCCCAGCGACTCGGACAGCAGGGCCATGATGGCGCGGCTTTCCCGACGCTTGGGGCTAATCCCTCTGGCCGGAGCATAGTGTTTGATGCAACGCTGTACGGCTCGGGGGTGCAACCCTTTAGCGCGGGCCCAAGCAGCTTGGGAATATCCGCATTTTATGAGCTCAGCCCTGATCCACTCTGGTGTTTTCCCTGACATACTCACCCCGTTTCGGTATCATCAAGTGTCGCAGTGCGTATCTTTATCATTCATAAAAGAATGATTTTATGTCGCAATGCGTCACATATGAATGATTGATCACCCCAAAAAGATTGACAAGTCTTTTTGTGCGGAATTTTTTGTCTACCGACTCACCAGCATTAGCCACTAGCCGAGAATTCCTTGTATGTCAGAGCGTTATGAAGAAAAACCACAAGCAGCACAAAAAGACGGTGAGGTATCTTTTCTGACGGCGGGAATGGATACTTTGAGTGACCGTCTGGATGAGCTGCGCGGGAGCCTGAGCTACAAGGCATTTGCCGAACTGGTGGGGATGAGTGAGTCGGGGATGCGCAAATACTTCCCACCGTTTAATTCGCTGCCCACCATCGACAAGGCGCTGCGCATCGCGCGGACGTTCAATGTGAATCTGGAGTGGCTGGCCACCGGTCAGGGCCCGAAACACCCCGATGGAGCGGCCGAGCAGATGGTGCAACGTGAGGAGTTTGATGAGGAGTACGCGCTGATCGATGGCTACCATGTCACCGTCAGTACCGGCCATGGTGCGTTTAATGATGATCATGAGGTTAAACGCAAGCTGGCCTTTCGCCGCAAGTGGCTCACGTTTCGCAAGTTAAACCCGGATAACCTGGTGGTGGTCTTCGCCAAAGGCGACAGCATGGAGCCCACCATCCACTCTGGTGACTCTATCCTGGTCGATATCAGCAAGAATCAGATCGAAGATGGATCCATCTTCGTGTTGCGCCTGGGGGAAGAGCTCTACGCCAAGCGCCTGCAGAAAAACTTCGATGGTGGGATCACCATCATCAGCGACAACCGCGATGATTACCCCCTGCAGGTCGTTCCAGCCAACCAGCTGGAGAACCTGGCCGTGATCGGCAAGGTAGTCTGGGCCGGGCACGATTTTTTTTAGCCAAAAACATCCTAACAACTCCGCCAGTTAGGATTTCGTGACCTGTTTACAAAGGGATTAAACAATCCCAATTAAAACTAGGCATTACGCCTAGTTTTTCATTTTCAGCGCATTGGCTAGCAGCTTGACTCGAAAGTTTTCATTTTGCGGTTAAACGGCTTGGCTTAACCGCATCACGCCACAAGCCCCGCTATTCCTGAGTTTGTCCCGCCATTTCCCACTTGTTTTCACCAGCTCCCGGTTTTTCATTCTTGGTGGTGGGTTACAG
>NZ_JBFODU010000052.1:0-137017 GCF_040908505.1 Aeromonas sp. R1-2
TGTAGCCCGCCGCCGAAAATGAAAAAGAGTTACGGGGAAAATGAAAAGCTATCGGCCCAGTAGTTTATCAAACTTGGTGGCACCGGAATCACTGAGTTTGATAAGCAAGTTAAACCGGCATTAAACCTCTATCTCATAGGTCGGTAAATCCGGCGCCTCTCCTGCCAGCTCCCCTCCCCTGTAAAATGCCTTCTTGCCGATGGCTACCCCGGTGCCCCGTACTGTGACCGTTCCACCCGCCAACGCGGTGAGAGTGGTGGTCGTGGTGCCTACTGCTGTCACGGTACCAACCTGCAAGGGATCAGCGCCCGGTACCAGCTCAAGGAATCGCTTAAACAGGTTCATACAAATCGCTCCACACTCAGTTGCTGGCGCACCGTCATGGCCCTGTTCTGCAGCGCAGCAGAGACCCTGACGCCCCGGTTGTAACCCTTCCAACCGTCCACGGCGAGCAGCGCACCCGGCAGGATCAAGCCGGTATCAGCTGACAACGGCAGTTCAATGGTCTGGGTACGCTTGGGCATAGTCTTGGCCAGCCCCACCACACCCTGGGCACGGGCGGCCGTCACATCACACACCAACGGGTGGGTGATGGTCGGCGCTTGTTGCTCGCCAGCCGTACCCTGGCGCACCACCCGCGCACTGATGCCCTGGTGGCCACCGCTGACCCAGATCCCGTTGGCGGCATGACCCGGCTGGAAGTCACTGCCCAGGGTGGTAATGATGGCGCGGGGGATCGCCACATCGGCCTCTGCAGTATCGAGCTGCCACGGCACCGTTGGATAACGTGGTTTGATGACCAGATGACGGTTGCGCTGGTGTGGCAGCACAAAGCCACCGGCCGCCTCGGCCAGGTACCTGACCACCTCGATCGGGGTCTGGTTATCCAGGCTAAAGAACCCGGCAGGCACCAACCAGTCAGCCGCTTGCCAATCCAGCGTCCAACCCACCGGCAATACGGCCGCAGCCAGCTGGGCCATGGTCGCGGCTGCACGCTCACTCACCGCCTGCGCCAATACATGAGTCGGCGACAAGTAAGCGGTGCGAGAGCGTCCCGTCAGCGTTGCCGACTCACGGCCAAAGCTCTGGCTCGATTGCCAGCCATCACACACGCAGTCCCATTGCTGCCTATTGATATGGATGCTGACCTCTTCCTCATCGGTCAGCGCAGCCGCCGCGATACGGGGGATTTGAGCGCTGAACTGCCACGCCCAGGAGTCGGTATCGAGTTCGATACTCACCGCAGTAGCTGGGATATCTAGCCCATCGCGTACCCGCACGATCTTTGCTGTATTGCTCACCAGATAAACCCTCCGGGTTGGAATGACAATTGCCGCATCACAGCCCTGCCAGACGAACTCCAGCTCTGCCGTGTCGCGCTTGCGACCGAACGCCAGCCGCAACACCCGCTTATCGGGGCGAATCGATGGTTTAGGTGGTTCTGGCGGCGGCATTTTGCCCTTGGGTGGCCACATGGCCTCGTCCCAGCCATCACGCCAGCCCTCTATCAGCGGCTTGCCGTGGTGCCAGGCTTGAGCGGCCACCCCTTTACCGATGGGGATGCCCTCTTGCCACTGGTCAGCCTGCCAAACCTGGTCAAAGCGCGGCGGGTTGGTGAACCCGACCAGGCGCCAGCTGCTGACCGGCGCCGCCTCAACCCACAGAGACTGATTCGCCACATGGCCAGCGGCCAGGCTGTCATAGCCCTGGCGGCTCTGCTGGCTGATCGGCAGCCCCTCGGCAAAGCGCTGTCGATTGGCCATGAACGTCTGGGGCATCTGCTCGCCCTGCTCGGCCACCTGCTGCTGATACGCGGCGGCCTGTTGCCACAGGGATCGGTTGGTTGCTCGCTCGTTGCCTGCCTTCTGCCATTCGCTACTGAGGGCCTGGTAATGGCTATCCGCCCGCTCCCAGGCATCCCCCATTGCACTGGCAGGGCCTCGGAATACGTTCTGGTCATACTCCCCGGCGAGCATCGGCACCGGGATGCGGGATGTGCTGGCAATGGTGCATTCAATGACGAACGTGCCTACCAGCTCCCCATGGCTATGGGTTTGGCTGGCAATCACCGCATCAAGTACCACAGAGCCGTCCAGCATCGCGCGGGAGCGATGCGGGGCGCCAGCCAATACCGATGCGAGTACCAGACCAGGTGACGCACTCAGGCGTGGCGGCAAGTTGGTACTATTCAGGATGCCGACCAGGCGCACCACGTCGGACTGGTTCAGCTCCAGCTGACCATTGATGCTGCGAGCCTTATGCAGCGCTAGGCTGGCATCCTTTCTGGCCATATGGTTCCCCGGTTACGGTTCAGTGATTGTGGCGGTATTGATGCGGATCAGCGCACCGACAAAAAACTCCGCTGCGGGCAGCTCCAGATCGGCGCCACTGCCCGGTACTCCGACATCGAGATCCGCCACAAAGGCCCCATCCCGGTCAACAATGCGCCCCCAGGTGGGGGCACCGCTGCCAGTGGCCATCTGCTCCGCCAGGGGTTTCAGGGTCAGCACCCCACCAGCGATCGTCTTGGCGCAAGGGTGGCTGAACGTCAGCACCACCAGAGCCAGCTGGTCAGTCGTGGCCGCCCCCGGTGCCGGTTTGGTGCCGGTGTAGATGGTCAGCTTGGCACTCGCCCCGCTGCCCGTATCAATGGCCGTGGCCAATAGCTGGGCGCGACTGGTGCGCAGCCCTTCGGCATAGGAGATCATGGTTATTTCCTCTTGATCGGGGCAAGCTGGGGGAATGATGCAGGTGCCCCCCCACCACCAGGCGGATAGGGTTTTGGCGCCTGATAGTCGGCAGCCACAGCGTTGTAGTCGGCGGGGCCATATGCCGGGTCATCCTGGGCGACCACCATATAACGGCGATTCAGCCACAGCAGATCGAACCGATAGACCCCATCCGATGCGCGGCTGTAGGTCTCGCCAACCAGCTCACCATCCTGGGTAAAGCAAAGAACCCGGCGCCGCACTCCCATCCCGCTGATGGTCACCGTACTTTCAATAAACCCCTGCTCCACGTTGCGCACCCCATCGCGGATCCAGAAATAGTCCCGACCCTTGCATAACAACTGCTGATTCATTGGTTGGTTAATCAATCGGCCAGCGACAAATGGTGGGGTTCCTTTCCACGCCACATCTTGCGGCACGAACTGAGCGCGAGCCTCCTGGTTGGCCACGGTGACGGTCATCGGGGTAGTGAACAGCACATAGGTAAACTCGACCTGTAGGGGTACGGACTCAAGCCCTATCTTTCGCAGGGTTTGCCCTGGTTGCAGCTCTATCCATATTTTTGCTTTCGGCGGCGCAATCATTTTGATTGAACGGACGAAAATCTTGGTCTGGTAGTAGCCAAACACCTGGCCGTTGATGGTCGTAAGGCCAAGATATGGTGCATCTGCGGGGCCCTCTGTCGTTACCCCGCCAACTGTCAGCGTTGCCTTGCCATTGAGATAGGCAAGCGTTGCAACCACTGCACCAGCCGCATCAAACAGCACCCCAGTTTGACCAGGCAAAATCCCCCTGGCCAAGGTGTAGGATGGCGCGATACCAGAGGCGACCAGGCCAACCCCTGGTTGGTGGACAATAGCGGCACCGGTTGGCAATACCAAGTCAGGCTGCAAAATGGCGTACTGCTCTGCCGTCAGCGCGGCAAAGTCACCGTTAAACCCTGATGGCGCACTGGCAATCCTCAGATAGCTTCCAGCTGAACAGCCTGACCCACCGGTATAGGTTTCAAAGGCCCGCATATTGGTAAAACGCAGAGTGGTGACAGATGCCATGGCGCAAACCAAGGTAAATGACGCATTGCGATTATCCAGGCCATCATCGGTATAAATCAGACTGGTGTCGGTAAAGGTCAGCTCACCATAGGTTGCAGGATATGGCCCACGCTGCGGAGCCTTGGTCAGACTTGCCAACGTCTTGCCGTACCATAAACCGCTGCGATAGTTACCGTCAGTTCTGGTACGAATAGCCCCAACCACATTGCCCACAGCATCCAGAAACTCCAGATCCATATCGCATAGATCATTTACCCAGCAGTTATTGTATGCCCCTAACTTAAAGCGATACCCCAGTGGCCGGAACTGGATAGAGCCACTCCATGTCCCTGTATCTGCGGAAGAGCTTCGGTTGAAGTTATACCGAAACAGACCAATATCCGCCGTGTCACCAAACCAGTCTGCCCACTCGGGGCCTGTGGTAGCCGTTACATCACAGGTGGCGTCATACGTGACTGTTCCCGCTTTGGAAACCATCAGCCACCCTTTTGACGGCAAGAAAGTCGCCATGACTTACCTCCATGGGCCGGTTAAGTCGAACCCCATCATGGTGACTTGCCCCCATGTGTAGTTGTTCTCCTCAAACCCTACCCGAATAAACCGCAATAACTTTCCTGGTATGGCTGGCAGGTCTTTGAAGTTTTTTCGATCCCAAGCCGCAACCGTAGCGAACGGGCACACCAACCCCGGCAAATAACCACGCAGATGGTTACCGGCCTCCATCACGATGGTGGGATCCGGGGTCACATAAATGCCGTTGTCAGGGCCATTGGGGATGTTCAACCCGTTACCAAACCGACCGAACAACCCTTTAAACCACCAGTTAATGGCACCAAACAGCTGATGATATGGGCGGGCGATAGCTCGACAGTTCGAGTTATCAAAATACGGATACTGATTACCCCAGCTAGTATTACCTCCTGACCCGCCAGCCCAGTTACGGCCAGCATCATCTGCTGCCGTGGTCGGATAGTGGTTAAGAACGGCGTGATAACGGTCACCGGGGCGAATAGAACGGATATAGCCAAAGCTATACATGAATTGCCAGTTACCAGCAGCATAAGCTGGCATGAAGTAAAACAACTGGCTATCACCCACAAGATCCCAGCGTTTATTTGAATAGCGCCCGGTACAGGGCCAACGGTGCTCAAAAATCGTGGTGTAGGTATTGATATCAACTACATCCTCAACCATCGCTACCTTGGCCAAACAGGCACCGTAGCTGGCACCGATCCAACCACTAAATGCCGTGTTGTCGATACGCAAGGAGACATTACCCGACTCGTTAACATTGGTAGGGCGCACGATAAAGGTTTTGCTGTCGCCGCTTTCAAAGGTCATCGTCCACCCCAACGGGGCAACCTTCATGGTCATGGCTGCGCCGCTGCCTGCTGCACCAGGGTTACCACCGTCAATCTCAAACCAGACCTGAGTGGCGGTGACCTGCATCACTCGATGCTCGCCGTTGTAGGCGGCAGGCGATACCCCCTCGACCAGGACAACTGAGTCTTGCAGATAAGCATGACCACCGGTAAAGGTCGCCACTGCCCACCCCTTGGCAACATCAAAGGCCAGTGCATTGATGGTCAGAGTGCCAAAGCCAGTAACTAGCACCGCCTTGAGCAAGGCAGCCAAAGTACCAGCAGTTGTGTCGCCCAGGTTTGGGGCCCCCTGCATTTCACTGGCGAACCACTTCACCGGATAAACAGCCATATATGTACTCTCCATGGCGGGGCGCGGTGCCCCATTGCCAAAAGGTGGTGGGGCGCTCTCTGAGAAAAGAGTGCCCTACCCGGTTTGTTAACGGTTGACGTTGCCCCTGAGCTGGGCCTCGAAACGGTCGGTATCTACCGCCGCCACCGACTGCAAGATGGTGCGGATAAACCAGATCGGGTAATTGGCGGCGTAGGTGTTGAACCGCAGCACGTTGCCCGCAGCCCACCCGGCGCCCCAGCCACGGCGGTCAAGCCTGAAATAGGGCTGGCCGTTGTTGGGGTTGATGGGTGAAAAGTCGGTATTCACGTCCCCCACCGCAATTTGGCCCACATGCTCGCCGACCAAAATAAACGTGGTGGAGGTCTGGAAGATGATGGCCCATCGCTCTTGCAGCGTCGCCCGGTTGGTCACCACGATCGGGAAGTCCGTATCGTTGTATTCCGCCGTGCAGGGGTCGCCAATCAGAAAATCAGACCAGTTATTTGTCCAGGTACGTTGGTCGAACAGCGCCCCATAACGGGCCCACAAGTCACCGATGATCAGGGCGCTGGAGACCAGGGTATCCGCCGCCTCATAGTTGTGGCTGAGGGGCCGAGCCAGGGTGATCCGGCCAGAAATCTCCACATCGGTGGCCAAGCTCATATCCTCGATCCGGTGAACCACGGTCAGCGGCTCTACATAGCCGGTCAGGTTCAGCGGGCTGGCCAAGGTCACCATCCCGCTGTTCATGTTGACGCTGTAAAGCTGCGGCGCCAGCTCCTTGCCGTTCTTGTCCTCCACCCGGCAATAGGCCAGCCGTTCGCGCCCGGTGTTGAGCTGCTGCCCCGCCTGTACACCCATAGGAAAGGCGCTGCGCTTGGTGGAATGCACCACCACGATGTAACCCTTGCGAATGAAGGGCACCCGGCCATCGGATGGCAGGCGCACCGGATCCAGCTTGATGAGATCCGCATCGAGCGGCAGATAGCTATAGACCACCGCATTAAACCGGATGGTGTCAGCCACCACCGACAAGGGGCGCCAGATCTTGCCATCGACCACCATATCCGGGTCGTACCAGGGTTTACCCTCGTTGCCCGCAGCCGTCACCAGGCGGCCAAAGCGCACCGATACCACCCCGGTCTGATAGTCCACCTTGCCGGTTACATCCTGGCTGGTGATGGTGCCATCGCCGTTGGCGGTCACCTCAAACCGGCGTCCGTCTGCGGTGTTGCCACTCAGGTAGAGGCTGGATGGGGCAATGGGTGCCCCCGGCGTCCTGAATGTCACCTCGTCCACCGTCTGGGCCACCAGGCTGGTGACCAACGAACTCAGGGCTGGCACGGGCACCGCGCCAGGGTTCCAGACCGTGACGGTCGCCTTGCCGGTGGCATAATCCAGTGTCCCGGCCTGCTCACCGGCCCCGGTGGCGGGGTCGATGTTGCGATAGAGGATCCCTTGCCTGTCCACATAGACAGACCCGCCCAGCGCAAAGCGCACTGAGTTGGCCAGGATCGCCTCGCCGTTGCGCGGGGTGATATCCAGCACCAGCGGGGTAGCCTTCACGGTGTCCTGGCCCGCTTGGCTTGCATTATTGCTGCGGTACTCCACCTCGACCCAACCACTGTCGTCCACCGGGAACAGGTAGGCGGCCTGCACATAGTAGATTTCCACCAGTGTCCAGCGCTGGCGGGCAATGGTGTTGCCGTGACCATCGCCATAGGTACCGATGGTGCGCCACTCATAGCGGGTTTTCGGAATGCCGCCCTGGCCATCCGGCTTGATGGTGATCTGGCCGGTGGTGTAGTTGACGCTGCCCCGTTCAACCCCTGCCGCATCCAGTAGCTTGCCCGCGCCGTTGTCGCGCACACTGATGATCGGGTCACGGGTAGCGATCACCAGTTCGGTGTCGTCCTTCACTTCCTCATAAAGGGCATTCCAGCGCAGCGAGACCATTCGGGGGGTCAGGTTTTGCTTGGCCAGCTGCATGGTGATCGTCCCGTCCGGGTTGCGGGCCGGGTAGTCAAAGCGTTGGGTGTCCGGGTCGCCGTACTGGTAAACAACCTGGTACTCCTGACCGCCATCGGGCAGGGTCGCTACCCGCAGGGCCAGATCGCCGGTCACATAATTGATGGTGCCGGTGGCATCCCCGGTCAGCTGACCCGCCCCGTTGTCGATGGCGGTTTTGGTCGCACCACCGGCTTGCCAGGTCAGGGTCAGGCTGTTGGGGGTGATCCCCTCATGGGCCAACTTATGGGCCAGCTGCACCGGATCCAGCACCATGCTGGCGCGGTTGAGGTAAGAGACCTTGGTACCCCAGCTGAACATGATCGCGCTGTTCACATCCGGCAGCGCCCCCAGGGTCAACACCACAGAGCCGGTGGTGAAGTTGAGCAGGCCAGAGCCATAGGATTTGTCCTGGCCAAACAACTCCCCGCGCCCGTTATCTTTCAGGTCGTACCATTTGCCCTGGGCCAGATAGCTGACGGTCAGCGAACCAGGGCAAGGGGTGGGCAGCAGGGTCGCGGTGTAGGCATAGCCCCGGTTGTTGGCGGCGATCTGGATCTGGGCCGTGTCAGCAATGCGCGATGGCATCACTGCCGGGCGAAAACTCACGGTTTTGCTGGCCGCGCCATAGTTCGGGCACTGGCTGTTGAAGGTCAGCAGGCCGCGCCCGTAGTCGATAGCCCCCACCACGGTACCGACCAGGAACAGCTCGCCGCCCTTGTCGGTGATCACCGCCGCACCGATGGTGACCGATACGCTGCCCGGCATGGCACCAATCCCTAGGAACAGCCCTTGACTAGGGCTGACCGGTGAGGTGGTGGTGAAGGTGTGGGGACTGCCCACCCCGGATTCCAGCAGGGCGCCCAGCTCACCGGCAGCGGTCAGATCCACCACCGGGGTTTCACTGCGGGCACTGGGTACCAGCTGGGTGAAAATGGTCTTGGCCTGCACCCGCATTGCCCCCAGCGCCGCATCCGCGACCAGCTTGGTGGTCGAAAAGTAGTTGGCGGCATCGGCCACCACGGTTTCCCGCAGGGTGGTCTTGGTGGTTGCCTGGTCATAAGGGCTGGGCTGCTCCCCTTCAAAGGTGTGGCGCAGCGGGTCAGTGATCACGCAGGTGACCACGTTGCGGGTGAACTCGCCCTGATAGCCAGCCACCCCGAACTTGCGCAGCTCGGCGGTTACCCGGTCAACCCGTACATACTGCTCAACCTCGTTCCCCTTCCCTTCGTTGCCGACCAGTACCAGCACCTCCCCAACCTCCGGCAACCGTACCTCTACCCGTTGCAGGATGCGGATCGCCCGCTGCCCTTCCAGCTGGGTATCGTAGAGCACCCCTTGCCACTTCGGGCCTCTGGCCTGATAGCGTTCCAGGGTGTTGCGGGCGTTGCCTCTGGTGTCGTTGTGGTCTTTGGTGGTCATCAGCGTCAGGTTGACGCTGGGGTCACTGGGCGGCAGCAGCACCATGGCATTGGCGCCATAGTAGGTGTCGGTGTCGTCCGTCTGCACCGCCAGAAACGCCTTGCGCATATTCACGGTGCCATAGGCCCGATCCATGTCGCTGACATCAGGGAACAGACTGTTATGGTTGCCGCTGATGATCTCGCGGCCAGTGATGCGACCACCGCCGTCATCGGTATCAACCAGGCGCTGGCTGGCCAACAACACGATATCGCCAGATAGAATGGTCATGGGGTTACCTCTGTGAGATTCAGGGTCAAGGCATAGGGGTCGCCCCCTTCCGGGTCGGCCATCTCGATCAGTGGCATGGCCACCACACCAGGGCGGCGCCACACCACGGTGCGAGCCAGGCCATCGAGCAGGGTCAACGTCATCAGCCGGGCCACCTGAGCCTCCAGCACCTTGATCTCCAGCACCTTGGCGCGGGAGCAATGCCCGCTCAGGGTCAGCGGTCGTCCCTCGGGCTTGGCGGTCTCCTCCACCAACAGGGCGCCGCTCAGGGTCGGGGTCACCACCTGCTCGACCGGCGCCCACTCGAACTCGTCGCGCCAGACCAGATCATCTGGTAGCAGCACGCTGTTTAAGGTCACGTTCATTGCCGCAGTCCTTGCTGTTTAAGAAGGGAAATCAGGGCATTCGCATTGGCCTCATCCGCCTGCAGTTCGGCCGAACCCCCTGCCCCTTTGAGCTCGATGGTGATCCGCTCGGACAACAGCCTGCGTGTCCCTGGGGTGTTGGTGCTGGGGGTAGATGGCGCGACAGCCGGGGCCGGTGGCTGGGCGGCGGCCTGATTGGTTTTGGCACTCTCTTTGGCCAACGCTTTGTTGAGCTCCTCTTTGAGGCGAGCCTGCATCGCCTCCATCTCTTTTTGGAACTTCTCGCCGTAATACTTGCTCCACTCGCTGTAGGCCGGAATATCCTTGACCTTCTGGCTGTAGCGGGCCAGTTCCTCCTCCACCCCGGCCAGGGTATTGGCCAGCCCCTCGGCATTACCGCGCAGGCTATTGATATCCACGCTCTTGTAGTAGAAAGAACCGGCGTTCACGGTACGGGTGATATCGCCTCGACCTCCGCCCCCGCCGCTACTGGCAAGGCTGGCATTGGTCTGCTTGGCTTCATCCTGTACCCCTTTAAGCCCCGCCCGCATCGCATCGGTGGCGCCTTTGGCCCGTGCGGCGGCCTCATCAAAACCATCACCAATGGCCGCGACGGCCTGCTTGGTATCGCCACTCCCCCCTTTCACCTTGGCCATGGCATCGGCTGCGATGGCCATCGACCGCGCCAGCGCATCCCCGGTGATCTTGCCCTGGGCGGCAAGTTGCTTCTGACGCGCGATCAACGCATCGATCTCGGCGGTGGTCTTGGCGCTGTTGTAGGCACTGGCCAGCGCCTCCTCGATGGCGGCGCTACTGGCCCCCGTGTGCGCCACCAATACATCCAGGGCGCCGATGGTCTTCTGAAAGCCCGCACCGATACGGCCATTGGCCCGTTCGAAGTCCAGCCCCAACGCCTCAAACGCCTTGGCCAACTGGGCCGGGCCATCGGCGGCGGTTTGCTTGGCCACCGCATTGATCTCGGCCAGATAATCACGGGAACTCTTGGCCTCATCACCCAGCGCTTTAACGGCTGCGGCGCCTTGTCGCCAGCTTCCAGTGGCCTCGTCGTAATGCACCTTGCCCTCGGCGACTAGGCGATCGAGATCCGCCATGCTGGTGATGGCAAACCCCAGCTCCGTTGACAGGGCGGCAAACTGACCATTGAGGCGGGCCTGAGTCTCGGAGCGCAGCCCCTGCGCCTCCCGGAGTGCCAGCTCAGCCTGCACCAGCTGGCGCAGGGCAGAGGCAAACTGGGTGATCTGGATGATGGACTCGACCGCCATGGCGGCCAGCAGCCCCTTAACGGCAGCGCCCAGTGCCCTGACCCCAATGGCAGCTCCTGCTGCTGCCGTGCCCGCTGTCGTCATGCCGCCTGCTGCTGTCGCGGTCGCCGCGGGTATGGCAATAAACTGGGCGTAGAGGCTGCGCAGATCACCAATCCAACCCGCGATTTTCAGGCCGACCCAAGCCTGAGCCAGCACGGTCAGCGCGGTGCGCCACTCATAGAGGGTCTGGATCAGTGACTTGAGGGTTTCCCCCATGGTGATAAAGCCATCGGAGAGGCGCTTGGCCCACTCCTGCAGGCGGCCATCCCTGGCCATCGCCTCAAATTCGGCATTAAGGTTGGCCAGCTGGTTTTTGAGCCAGGCCAGCGCCCCGTTCTCGGCCACCATCCGGTAAAACTTGGCGAGGTTGTCCTGGGCATTGGAGATAAGCCCGGAGAGCAGGCTCATGTTGTCGGCAGCCGCACCGCGCGATTGGGCTGCAATCTCGTTCATCAGGGCAGAGATGGTCTCGCGGCCCAGCTTGCCCGCCTCAGAGAGCTTCTGCAGCTCGGCAGTATTCTTGCCCGTCACCTGCTCCAGCATCTGCCAGACCGGCACGCCTCGCTCAATCAGCTGCAGGATCTCCTCACCCTGCAGCTTCTGCTTGGCCCAGGCTTGGCCAAGGGCCAGGGAGATGCCCTGCACCTCTTCAAAACCGCCGCCCAACTTGAACGCCTGATCGACAATGCCCTGCATGGCCCCCGCCATGGGGTCGATGCCGAACGCCTTGAGGCGCACGAATACCTGGGTGACTTCACTAAGCTGCAGGGGGGTGTTTTTGGCAAAGTCCTGGATCCAGGCTGACGCCTCTTTGCCACCTGCAATCGACCCCATCACAGCCTTGAGCTGCACATCGAGGCGCTCTGCCTGATCGCCGGTCTGGAACATGGCGAGCAATTGGGTAGTCAGGGTCTGGATACCGAACCAGGTACCCGCCAGCGCCACCAGGCGCCCGGTCAGACTGCCGATGGCCCCCTGCAAGCTACCGGCCTGCTGACTGCCGTGGCTAAACTCGCGCCCCAGCCGTTCGGTCTGGGCGACACTCTTGGTCAGCTCACGCTGCAGGCGCTGCTGTTCCTGGGCAAGGTTCTTGGTATCGAGCCCGGACTGCTTGAGCCCTGCATGCAGGCGGGTATGACTGGCTGACTGAGCGACCAGCTGGCGCTCCAGCTGCTTGACCTCGGAAGTCAGCAACCGCTCTTGTTCGGCCAGCGCCTTGGCATCACCGGCGCCTGCTTGGCTGGAGCGGCGCAACTGCTCCAGCTTGTCACGGCTGAGCACGGTCGCCAGTTCGAGCTGGGTCAGGGCGGCCTTTGAGTCATTGAACTGCTGGATCAACGCCTGCTGGCGACTTAACGCTTCGAGGGTTTGCGCCAGTTGCGCCGTTTCGGCGGCCGTCTCATCCGAGATCGGGCCCAGCTCCTGCACCTCACCCACCAAGGCGGCCAGGTCTTCCCGGCCGGTGACCTTGGCAGCCAGCTCCAAGGCTAGTTTCAGGGTGGTAGAGGTGGACATGGGGCATTCCGATCAGATTCAGATATGCCCTATTGTGAAGAAATGGCAGAATAGGAGGGTTTATGGCTAATTACTGAGAATTAATGAGGGAATAATGAAGCTGATAGATAATATGTCGCTTAAAACGAAATGCTATCTTGGTGGACTCACAGCTGCAGGGCTGCTGACTCCTTTCATTTTCTACTTTTATATTTTCGGTCCCCAGTCAGGCTATAGCCTCGCTCGTAATGATCAAGCATGGGCTAACTTTGGCAGTTTTATTGGAGGCACTCTCGGCCCACTACTCTCTGCTTGCGCTTTCTACGGCGTTTGGGCCACTTATAAAGTACAGCGAGAACAACTGACCATAGCTAAAAACCAAGGCATTTTAGATGAGCTGCAGCGCTTAATTAGCAATCAGCATCAAACTATAGAACTTATGTTACAACAATTAGTGTACTGTTCTTTTCCTTTGGAAGACACACGGAAGATGACAATCCAAGAATACCTTTTAATGTTTATGAACTTAAAGTCAAAAACAAATGAAAGCCTTAGTCCTATCAGAGCAAATAATATAACCCATCGACTTAGCTGCATGGATGATGTTTTTCCATACAGAGAAATAAAAGAGATCACGAAGATACTAATAAATACAGATGAGATTTATGAGGAATATCTCTCATGCGGAGGGTCATCGAAAGTACTAAAATTCTATGTCAAAGAACATCGACTACTAATTGACTGTATCATTTCAACCACGAAGTTCGCTGATGATTTATTGTCACTAAAAAAACGGCAAAATGAATTTTTATAAATATTGAAAAATACGCCCCCAATATGTTACCAGATGCATAGACAGCAACTAAAAAAATGATATATTACATTTATGACTTTATATCAACTGGCACTTTTAAAACTCTATAATAAATCTGGAGTCTATCTATATGGATTATTCAGCCCTCATCGCATTCACTACCTTCATTGCTGGGGTTCTTTTGAACCCAGTAATAAAAAAGTGGGATTATTTATTAAACACCAAACAACACAATGAACGCCTATACATAGAGATTGAGGATTGCTGTTCATATCTCGAAAATATAATAATAAGTCATTTTGATTTTTTGTATCATTTGGAAAAAAACAAAAATGAGAATGGTTTGATTAACTTAAGCAATCCGATAGTAGTGCCTCTGGTTGAAAAATATGACACTCAATTCATTCATACTTTTTACTGCGAAGCATTAAAAATGCTTAATCCAGCGCAAAGAAACACTATCAAAATAATTGATGGTTCTGTCCTAATGTTGGTTGAACAGTCAGAGTCTTTGCGTAGAGACATTCAAGATGAATGTTATTACAACACTCGTTCTATCAGGAATATAATATCTAAATCGTGCTATGTATATTACCACTTGCATAGAATGAAAATTGAGAAGGAACGTTATACTGGTAGTTCATCACTAAATTCTTTTGATTCAACAAAGCACGTGCTGCTTGCCTTTGGCTATTCAATGGAGTCCATTGAGATTGCGAACCCTCTTAAGACAATGTTGTCTAAGGAACAAATAGATACCCTATCAAAAGCAAGTAATCAAACTCACTCTATTTCAGGTTAAGGCTATAGATACTATTAATTGATAGATATCATAGAAATCTCGAGACAATATAAAATAGCATGACGGCGGGCTCCTCCCGCCGCTTTCCGTTCTCTTTGTCTCTAATCTACGGCTAACAACCTTCCCACTTTTACAAGTTAACTGTCATTTCTGACAGTGGCAAGTTGGCCTAGACGGTCAAAACTTAGATTTACTTGTGTTGAAAGGTATGGGCGGAATGCATCAATTTGGCATCTGGCATGAAGGGGGGCACCACACCATACAAGGGCTGCCAATCCTGAAACATCTACTGCGCTCACTCCATGGCGATGTGATGGTGCGCTATGTGTGTCGTGCCGATACGCCTTGCACCCTGTTTCTGACCATCAAGGATGGCGTGCCATATCAGAAATTTAAGGAAGGCACTCCGCCGCTGGACTGGCAGTGGTTAGAGCAATCCATCTTGCCCCTTTCTGCCTCATCTCAACCACTGGTCATGATTAAGCGACTGGCATTACGCTAAGCCTAAGCCCCTTCTTATCTGATCACATCAGCCAACTGTTCCCAATCGCGAGATCCAAGGTAAGCTTAGACTTTTGGAGCTGAGCATGAGGTATTCCTGTCAGGTAAAGATATACCTTATTATAAATAAATGGCAAAATGGATAGGTTTATGCTGAATCACGAATAAAAGGTCCGACATGGTAAAAATTGCATTCAGAGCTCTCATTTGGCTAACTCTTTTACTTCTACTTGTAATGATAGTTTTTTTTCCTCTTCACTTTTACTATTCGGAGTTTGGCCTTTTATCAAAGTATAGCTTTCAGAATAACCAAACATGGGGAAATTTCGGCAGCTTCATTGGAGGAACAGTCGGCTCTGCCCTATCATTTTTCACTGTCATTGGAGTCCTGTACACTTACAATTTACAGCAAAAACAACTGGATATTGCTAATTCACAGAAGAAGCTAGGGGAACTACAGCCCTTACTGAACTCTACTACACTAAGAATAGATGCCATACTAGACAAAGATGTCGACGACATAATCCATAATATTATTCCTTGTGAAAAGAACAGGAAGATATGGAGTGTATATTTTTGCTTGATGTATTTTGGCGGCAATCGAAGTGGCAAAGTCACCCAGAATGAAATTGATGCTATAAAATCAAATCTTAAAATTGAGATTGCTGTTTTATGCCAAGAAGCCGAGAACTTGTCTTATTTGATAGAAAAGGTAGAACTTATCACTAAAGATGAAACAACTCGTGAATTTTACAACTTTAGATATGGTCGAGCATTTAAAAACATGTACGATACCAACTGTGATATTCTCGAGAGAACGATATATATCTTTGGACTAGATAGAGATCAATAAAACATCAAGCTTCTGACCAATGACTATGAACGATATGAAAAACGGCGGGCCTCCCCGCCGTTTTTCATTCCCCTTCCCCACCCCAATCATCACACCGTCACCGGCCGATCCACATAGAAGGGGGCGGTCTCGCCATCCACGGCCAGCAACTCCCCTTCCAGCTCGATCTCGATGGGCTTGTCGCTCATAAAGTCCACCGCCTTCTTGGGGGACAAGCTGGCACGGGGCACCGTCAGTTTGATGGCCTCGCCGCTGACGATACTGCGGCCATCGAGCAGCAGCCGCGCCTTGATCTCCGGCTGGATGTTGCCCGCGATGCGGGTACCGGTCACCGCGTTATAGGTACCGCTGACCGTCAGGCTGCCGCCATCTGCCACCGAGCTCCCCTTGATCGCCCGTACCAGCCCGAGCGCATAGTTGACCTCGATATCGGTACCCACCACCAGCGCCGTGGCCCCTTCCTTGATGGCCAGACCGGTTGCGGCAATATTGCTTTTGCCCAGCTGGGCCCACTTCGGCCAGGCGGGCAGGGTCACCGGCAGATCGGTAAGCGTCCCGGCCCCCTGATTTATGGGGCTCTCCAGACCCATAAAGGCGGCAGCCAGCAGCACGGGCGGGATCTCGGTGGTCTTGATGGTGACCATGGCGGGCTTGGGAATGTGGTAGTTCTCCCGCGCCTGACCGTATTGCCCCTTGCGCTTGCTGGGAATGGAGATCTTCTGGCTGTCGGGTTTCACTTCCAGGCTATCCACATCAATGGGGCCAATCACCCCGCCCGAGACCCCGTTGGTAAAGGTCTCGATAAAGAGATCCCCTTCCAGGTGCAGTGTTTCGCTCATCATCGCTCTCCTTTGAATTTCACTCGGGTAGTAAAGGCAAGCGGCAAATAAGCCGCACCGCCGCTGTAACTGGGTTTGACCGGTGGGGTGACCCGGCGAAAGGTACTGTCACCACATGCTCGCCCACTGACGGCCTGCAGGATGCGGGCAAGCCACACTCCGGCACTGACCTCCTTGGGGCTGGCACGATGCACAAGCACCAGCAACCAGAGTTGATCAAAGCTGCTGGCCCGGCCTGACTGGGAGCCTTCGCTCTCACGTTCGCCCTGATAGACCACATGCACCGCCGGGCTGTGCTGGCCCAGATTGGCGATGGCCGCCACATCGGTGGCCACAAACACATCCTTGAGCCCCTTGGCGATCAGGGGGGCCAGCAGCTCACGCAGCCGCTCGCCCGCCTGCAGGTAGTCGAGTTCGGTACCAGACTGGTTGGCGGGCTGGCTCATAGAAAGCCCCCCTTGTCGCGCCCCTGACTTCGGCCAAAGATGCGCCCATCCGACTGCAGTTGAGCCAGGTTCTGGCTCTCCAGGGTGGCCCCATCAGATGCCAACCCCAGCGCCAGCTCCCCCTTGCCAACCAATTTCAAAAAGGCCAGAGCCGCCTCGTTGCGCTTGGCTATCTGCTCCGGTGCCTGTTCACCATAGAGACGGTGACGGGCGATATCGGCGCAGATAGGTACCAGGGCACTCGGGATATGGGCCAGCGGCAAGGGATAGCGACCCGCCAGATAGCCATCGATCAAGGCACCTGCATCCTGCAGGGCGAGGCGCAAGGCCACCTCGTCCAGCTCACCGGTCGGCGTCATACTCAAGCGCAGCAACTCAGCCTCGCCAAAGCGGATCACCATGTCATTGACGCTGGCGTACATATCACTGCTCTCCGTTCTGGCCAGATGACGGCTCATCCTTGACCGGGTATTGCACGTCGGTCGCGGCGATCGCTGTCACCAGCTCTGCCTTCTTGAGCTTGGCCGCATCCGGGATACCCATCTGCACCGCCAGATCGCGCAGCTCATCGACCTTCATCTCGGCCAGCGGCGTGACCTTGCCAGCCAAGGTGGCAACCCCTGCCAGATAGCCCGAACCGGTCAGGACGCCCAGTGTTGCGTCCAGATCCCCAGGCGCCGATGGTGCATCACCTGCCTGAAGGCTGGTGTCTTCAGCCAACCGGACGACCACCAGACGCGGGTCGTTCTCCAGGGTCGCGCACTGCTCAGGCGACACAACCATCTCAGACTTGCCCGGTACAATCGGCAGGCCCGCGCGAAAATAGACCTGACGAACTGTTGACCCTGTTTGGCAATAAATCCCCACTCGAATAGCCAGTTCCATCTCTTGTTCCATCTCATGTTTTCCTCGTCGTATCTGATAGAGAGGCTGTTTAAACCGGGGGTTAAACAGTGCCTGGCAGCTGTTTAACCCCGCTTTAAACAGGCATAACGCAGGGTTAGAGGTAGTCAGCCACCACCAGCTCCAACTTGCCTTTCAGCTCGTTGCTGCTGCTGTTCGACAGCTCTCGCTCCAGCATCTGGGTAGCCAGCTTCTCAAGGGAGGGGTGTACCACCAACATGGTGGCCTTCACCCCGAGCTTGCGGCCGCCATCAGCCTGAAACTCCCGCATTTTGGAGAAGGAATCCCACAGGTTGTCGGGGGTCAGCGCCCGCTTGTTGGCAAAGGCCAGCTGCCAGAAGCCAAAGCCTGCGGCATCACGGCAATCGACCCCGTAACGGAACTCCTTGCGGGTAAACACCGCTTCGTCATCGATCTTGGTCATGGCAATCAGCTGCGGTGACTTGCGATCCTGGAAGATGACCGGCTTGAGGGCGCGGCTGGTATCGAGCAGGAACCAGGGCTCCCCCTGATAACCGGCATCCACCACCACGTTGGCAGTCAAGACAGGGGTACCGGTGCCATCGGCCTTGGGATAGACCGGGTGATCGGTGTCGAAGAAATACTGGCCGTCATAGCAAGGCGTGGTGAAGCCAGCACCGAGCAGACCGAAACAGAGCTCATCGGGGTGAATGCCCGCCGAACGGCCCATCTCGGCAAACATCGGCGCGTAGATACCCAGCTCGTCATCTTCGATATCGTTGCGATCGACCGCCACGGTGGCCTCGAAGTCTTCGTTTACGATCTGGTAACCGTGCGCCTTCATCGACTCGATCACCCGATCACCGACCCACTTGCGCAGACTGGGGAACTTGCCCAGCCAGCCATAGGTGTTGGACTTGGTGGTCGATTTGATCACGGTGGCGATCTTGGTGTACTGGGCAGGTGCTTCACCCTTGGCGTCTTCAAAGTTCTTCTTGAAGCCGGTGAAGAGGGCCTGCAACAGCGCGGGAGTAACAATGGCCATACGGGTGTTCCTTCTCTGGTTAAACAGGTTGGTCTGGCGGTCGCGTTCGTCCGATTACGCCGCTACGCGGCTAAGCGAATCTACCGGCCTTTTGCCTTGGCAAACTCTTCATAGGAAATGCCGAGCTGATCGGCGGCATACTTGTCATCCGCCGAGAGCACTGCCTCTCCCTTCTTCTCGGGCAGGGTCACCTGGGTGGTCTGGCTGGCGGCCAGGGCGGCAATCGCCGGACGGGGCTCCAGCAACGCCTTGAGGGCAGCCACCCCTTTCTGGGCGGCATAGGCGGTCAAATACTCCTCTTCTGCTGCCACCACCTTGCCCTGGGTACGGGCTTCCTTGATCAAGGTCGCGGCATCCGTGGTCTCAACCTTGGCGCTCAAGGTGGCGACTTCCGTCACCAGGGCGTTATAGGTCTCCACCGGTACATACTTGGCCAGGTCAATCTGGCCACCCTGCCCTGTGGCGACGGTCGCCTTGAGCGCAGCCAGCGATGCCTTCTCGGCAGAGAGTGCCGCCTCCAGCTCCGGCGCGCTCGCAGCGCTGGCCTGCAGGGTATCCAGAGCTGCCAGAGCGGCAGTCCCCTGCTCGGCGGTAAACTGGCCATCGGCACCCGGCTGGATGCCGAGTTTGCCGAGCAGCGCGATCAGGTGTTCGTTCATGGATTTCTCCTGTTGTGCAACATGGGATGAGGTGGCCAGCTGGCCGGGTTGGATAGACATATGGCTTGAAACGGGTAACGCACTCAAAGCGGCAAGCGCCTGCATGCCCACCACACCGGGGTCATTGGTAATGGCTGTCATCCGCAGTTCCAGCGGGCGGCCCTGAGCGTCATAGGGGAAGACGGCAGAAAGGAATCGATACTCTTTGGCAGCCACCAGGGCGGCAGCCCGCTCCGTCCAGCGCGGCTTAATAAAGAGCCCCTGCCCTTCGCGCCATACAATCTCGTCGGCGTTGTACCAACCGGCCGCAGGGGCTGGCTGGCCGTTCTGGTCAGTCTTGAGGGTCTGGTGGTCGTAATCGATCAGGATGTCTTGCCCGAGCGCTTTGGCACGGGCAATCAGGGCTGCAGCGATCTGCCCGTCCAGTTGCCAGTGACCACTCGCCACATCGAACGGACGACCATCACGGGCCTTGAACGGGCCGACAGGCAGCAGCTGGTACCAGCCATCGCCTTGGGGGGTGAGCTGCGCATCGAGCACCGCCAGCCGCTCCCCGCTGACAGGGTTGGCTTGGAGGATAGCCACGAAAGGCGCTGAGTATGGGGTCTTGGATATGTTCATGCCGCCATAGTGCGGCGGCATGAAGGGGGATGGGGTTTATGGTAGATTAATGCTGTAAACTCTAGCTCTTATATAACCAGCTGAGGATGAAACAATGAGTAATTGCTATATATGTAACACTGAGCTGGCCGGTAAGAATGTAACTGAAGAACATATTATATTGAATGCATGTGGGGGAAAACTTACATCCAAGGATTTAATATGTGTCAAGTGCAATTCTACCTTAGGTGAGAGGTATGATGCGACTCTAGCATCACAACTCTTATTTTTATCTAATTCGTTCAATGTAAAAAGACATAGAAAGACTGTCCCTAATATTGTCGCAACAGATATAAACACTGGAATAGCCTATAATATCAGGCCCGGTGGTTACCCTGAGCTAAAAGTACCAAAAATCAAAATAGAGAATTCTGACAAGGAAGTGACTATAAATGTCAACGCTAAAGACAAGAAGCAACTAGAACAAGTGCTTTCTGGCCTCCAAAGAAAATACCCACAAATCAATACAGCAATGCTTGAATCAAAAATAAAAAAAGAATCAGTGTATCTTAATGACTCTCTTCGGATTAGTTCTAGCGTAGGGGGAGATGATACCTTCAGAGCAGTATGCAAAGCAGCAATAAATTTCTATATACATTCTGGTGGTGAACGTTCATTTATACAACACCTTCTTGGTTACATAATTGGAAATGATGAAGTGGATTGTGTATTTAACTATCCATCAGATATGGTCATGGGGTCACTATCAGAATATGAGATAGCACATTTGATTCATTTACGAGGCTGCCCTCAGACAAGATTACTATACTGTTATATAGAATATTTTAGTGCTCACTGTTTTTTGATTATATTAAATGATAATTACACTGGAACTGCTCTCAACAAAACATATAGTCACAATATTGTTACAGACTTGGAGGAAAGCAAAGACATTCCATTATTAATTGACAGAGATACGATTCCAGCATCGTGTGAACTTGACGATGCAACTGTTTGCAAAATTCGTGAGCGACTTATAAGAGCAAATTCGATATCAAGTATACTTCAGAATAAGAAACACTTTGACGATTTAATAAAATCAGCCACAAATGAATTTTTTAGCATGTATCCTGAAGGTGCTATTTTGACGGAAGAAATCAGAGACTCTTTGGTAACATCTATTATGAAAAGATTGATACCTTATTACCTTAGACATCTTCAAATACCATTTCCTGTCCAATACTACAATGATGAACAATCAACCGATTAGTGTTTAATGGTGTTTAAATCTCTCTCAAATGCAGCTAAAGCATGTGCCCCACCTAGTGGGATGGGGCAGCTATCCAAAACGTCTACACCTTAGCCTTGTCAGCTAGTGACTTCACTATGATATCAACGGGACTGTTAAAGGAGGTTTCGGCAATCATGCCGGTCTGAGAAGTTCGGAACAAAGCTTCCAATGCCAGATGGCGATCCTGATCGGACTTGAGCTTGCCTTCATTAAGCAAGGCTAAGTAAGTTTTAACCATAGTGACCCGTTCCTCCGCCTCAAGGCTAAGATGGGAATAGGTGTTGAATTGACGTAATGCAACTCTGATAATAACAGCCATCAGGGTGACTACAAGAGCGGCTCCTGTAGTGTTAAATACCAGATGCTCCATGCCACTACTTATCACAGGAGTAACAGATTGGAGTTTATTAACACCTGCTGTGCCAGCCTCCCCCACATCAGCCAACTTTGCAGATATACCAATAATACCTCCTTTTGCATAGTATTTTGCCAATAAATAAAAGGTAGCCCCCACAGATCCTCCAATTCCAAAAACAAACCATATGAAAGCTTTTCTATTATTTCTGGTTTTTTTTGAATTCCAGTAAGTTACTGAAGCATCTAAATCGATCTGCTCATGGTATGCAGCTGCTGCTTGGCTTATATCCAGTTTGGACTCATCGAAGATTTTCTTTGCAAAAACCCTAGTTTTATTAATTCCTGACAAGCATCTATAGCTCCATCTTTTTATTTTTTCTTTTGTTTTTTTGTGGAGTAGTTCATGCTTGTTAACTATTTCAGAGAGTTTATTGCTATAGTCCTCTACTGATTGGGAGAGATCTTTTTCCACTGATTCTAATGTAGACATAAATTGTCTATGTGAATTTTCAACAGAGCTTATATATGAAGAAACTTGGTTTATACAAAGTTTATTGCCAAATGAAAGAACCAAACTAACTGCAAATGAATTTTGAGTAGAGAATATTTTCATCATTTCCGCACAATGACTGTTACGCTGACATTCCGTTGACAATCCATTATGGGTTAGATCCGTGATATGAATCAGCGCAAACATGGCAATTATATGACCATATTCACTCTCTAGGGACTTAACAAACTCCCCTTCAGGGGTGAATGAGTAAATAGGCAACCATTGATGTTGCCTATTTACCAATATATCCCACTGACTTTTAGCATTACCATCATTAATTTCTATCAATAAATTGTTAATACAATAAGACCTCACGAAGTCTTGCAGATGGTTCAATGGATAATCAAATCTTCTATCTGTCCATTTCCAGAATTCTCTCTCCCCTCTAATGAAATCGTTATATTGGTCAATTGATGAAAATACTTTCTCACCTCTTCCATTACCTAGCGGAACAGAAATTTTAGTATCAATACTTTGTTCGCTCATCATGCACCAGCCTCAATCGAATTCTGGATATGATGACATTGGCACTAGCTAGATCTCAATCCTTTTCAATCAGTTATGAGATACCCCTCCAGCGTCTCCAACACGCTCTTTTTATCCCCTTCTGACAGCCCCAGAGCGCGGCGCTCTGGCAGGTTGATCTCTGGGCGCCCGAACTGGTGGGCCGCGCCATATTCAAGCGGGGTACCGAAGTAGAGAGAGCGGGGATCGGGCTGGGCAGCCAGCAATTCTGGCAACGCGCTGACCGCAGCCACACCGTTCCCCTGCTCCAGTGCAGCGAGCCGTGCCAGCAAGCTGGCCAGATAGTCGCTAGCCTCCACCAACCCCACCATATTGAGCACACTCTCGTTATTTGCCATCTGATTCCCCCTGCTGCTTGTTGTGCCAGTGCTTGTATCCTGCGCCCAATGAAAATTGGGCAGCCAGGTCAAATATCACGGTTTATCAACTTTTATCATTAAATCATCAATGGTATAAGATTATGAATTAGCTAACATTTCTCTCGTCATCACACACACAAGGGAGAATGTTATGACCAAGCAATCAAACCACAATGCCGATATCAGCAACCCCAACAAAGGCTCGAACGGTACGAACCATACCTATGACCGTAATCAGGGGAACCGTGGCTGGCAATTGAATCCGCAGACCCCGAAAAGCGGCGGCAAAAAGTAAGCAAGAGGCACCGGGGGGCTCAGTCCCCCCTTATCTGGATCCTTATGACACAGAACGAGCAATCCACCGGCGCCAAGCGCCCTTTTAAACAGACTCGGGCCCTTATCCGGCTTGCTCTCAACGATGGTCTTACGCAAAAAGAGATCGCCGCACTTTGCCGAACCCAGCAATCTATTGTCAGCGCGTGGGCAAAAGGGACGAAACTGGCCAATGAGGGGCAACTGACCGAATTGCTGACCCGCTATGGCCATACGCTGCGCCGCCAATCCTTTCGCCTCTATTGGTCTATCGATGATGAAACCAAGACGAAGAAATTTTATCGGGTTGAGGGCAAGGTGATTTTCCAGCACATCTTCTACAACCTGCGGCGCGATGCCCGCAGCGGAAAACAGCACAAGATCAACCCGGAAGAGCGCCTGATTGTGCATCACCAAGGGCAGGATACCTTTCGAATAGTTTTTCAAGCGCGCATTCAATTTAACGATGGGCTGTTACTCGATAGCCATCAGGATGATTCGATTTGGTTCTCATCCATTTCTCCCCCACTAACTTGCAAACAACTGGTGGGCCACCTTGATAAGGCCAGCGCTGAAATAGCGTCCACATGGCCTAGCGATGCTCACACTGTCCCCTTTCTGATCCGCCAAGCCCTGCTGCAACACGGCTTTCAGGTGGAAGGGATTGAGGAGTTCCCGGCACAGTGGTAGCCTCACCGGACACCCAAACAGGTGTCAGAGCACCTTAACGCTCTGAAAGGCGGCAATACCGCCACAGATTTGAGCACTCTTGCGAGTTAAGCCCTGTGAACAGCCCTTTGCTCTCACGGCGCGATTCAAATCAACAAGGGGTATGCAGGCGGCTCATACAGAGCTAGGCGAACAGGTCTCCCAGTAGCCGAAATGGCTGTATACCAACAGGGATAGGGGTGGGCGCGATACCCAAGCCGTCAGTATCTGGCCGCTTGGGTATTTTTATTTTCCCCCTGCAACCTCCCCCTCACCCCACCCCTCTCCCGCAAGGGGAGAGGGGGCTAAAGAAGATCGGTCGCTAAAAACAGCAACCGCCATCACCCCTCCCCTTTATCAGCTGGCGGTTTGCTGGCCGACGTAGCAGCAACCAGTTGCGGCTCATCGGGCTCGGCCTGCGGGATCTGCATCTTCTTGTGGGCCCAGTCGAGCGGGATGCGCATGCCGCAGGCTGCCAGCTTGGGCAGGCTGTCGGCATAACGGCAGATATCCTCCGGCTCGGTCACATCAAACTCCAGCCGGGGGCTACGGCGCGGGCCCTGATAGCTCTTGCCGTTCAGGGCATAGAGGGGATAGACCAGATCGCGGGTCAGGGTGGCGGCCAGCTGGCGGAGATCTGCATCCCGTACCTCCTGACGCACCTCGTTATGGACATTACCCAGAGCATTGGTCGAGCTCTTGCCATCGGCCTGCGAGGTCAAGGTGCCCCCCAGAATGGCCTTGCTCATGGAGCGCTCGCACCACTCCATCATCACCACAAAGGGGTCGGCCTGACCGCTGGCGGCGTTCTGGAACTCAATCTCCATCCCACGCGGAATAATGCCCCCGGCGTTATGACCGATAGATAGTACCGCCTGCAGCAGAGTGGCCTTCTCTTTCTCGGTCGCCCCTTCCGGGTATTTGCCAAGGCGCACCGGCAGGCCGTAGATCTCCAAAAACTCGGCAAGATCCCGCACGCTGTAGTTCTTGAACAGAAACGGCCAGATCAGGGTACGGACAAGACCGGTGCGGGCCAGATACCCCGATTTGGACTTGGCCTTGTGCAGCAGCCAGCCAAAGGGGTTGAGGGCAACCCCTTCCTGGCTGCCGTCTCGCAAGCGCAGCTGATTGCGATCATCCGGGTGGGTCTGGAACCAGGCAGGGTCGCGCCAGACGATGCCCTTGGGGATCTGCAGCCCCTCGACCATCTCCCAGCCGCAGAACTCCTGGGCACTGAACCCCTTGAGGATCCCGTCGGTGGCATCAAAGATGGCATCATCCAACCAGGTGAAGTCCTCCAGCAGCTCCCGGATAAGCTCGGCATCGCGCTTCTCGGCTGGAGACGCATTGCGGGGCGGCTCGATTGTCCAGCTCACCCCCAGCAGGGCGCGGCGGCGTTTGCCGAGCTCACTCTGCAGGTGGGCATCCTTCTCCTCCATATCTTCGGCCAGCTCGCACTGGGCGAGCAGGCCCCCTTCCTCGGCCTCTTTCAACGCAGCCGCCGCTTTGCCGGGGGTTAGCCCGATAGTCGGGTGATCGCTGTAGTGACGGCGCAGCTGGGCCAACTTGGCATCGTTCTCGGTCTGCGGCTCTTTTTCCAGGCTCATGGTTTTGCCATGGATATCAATGATCCTGCCCATTACCAGGCTCCTCGCTCATATCGGTGATAGTCATCGTTGTTGTCGCTGCCATGGTCATCACGTTTACCTGGTAGTGGGGTGAACTCGATGGCGCCCCCCTCCATCCAGCTGGCCCGCACCGCCATGGCCAAGGCCACCGCAAAGTCACCGTGGCGCTGTTGGCCCCCTTGGCCGGTGTTCTTGCCCTTGTCGATCTTGGGGATGCCGTTGATGACCTGGATTTTCCCCAAGTCATCCTGCACGTCTGCATGGCGCGGGATGGTCAGGTTGCCATCCTCAAACTCTGCCTTGAGCTTGGGCATCCACTCCCGATACCAGGGGTCATTGAGCATCACGCACTCGATCATGCTGGCGCCCCAGCGCAGTCTGGCAGCCTCTGCCAGATAGCCGCCGTTACCGGTGGCATCGAAGGCCGCCGCCGTGAAACGGTGCAACCCCTGCAGCAGGTAGAACAGGATCTGGCGCTGACTCTCATAGGGGGCATTGACCAGCTCCACCACAAAGGGCACCTGTTTGCGCAAGTTGGTGGTGATGGAGAGCGGAACGAACACCGACAAGTCCCCCTTGCGGGCGAAGTCCTCTCCAAACGCATGGCGGCAACTGCGATCGAGCGCTTCCAGACAGGGCTTGAGGTTCTCCTCGCACCAGATATCCACCACTGCCTTGCGGGTCTCCTCGCTCGAGAGCTCAAAGTCTTTGGGGGCGGTAAAGCGCAGGATGGGGATATCCGGTTGCATCGCCCGCTCGATCAGGGTGCGCTTGATATAGACGCCGCTGCTCTGCTTGGGTACGCAGAAATACTCCTCAAGGGCATCCTCTTCGGTGGCGGTGGCCTTGAGCAGCCCCGCCTTCCAGGCGTCCTCTGCTTCCTGTGTCCAAAGGCCGCCCTTGACCTGGCAGATCCGGCGATAGAGCCCCTGGCGGCAAGCATCGTCCAGGCTGATGGTATGGATGGAATACTCTTTGCGGCCCGCGCGGCTGTCGTTGATGAGCTGGTTAAACAGGTTATCGACGCCGTTATGGGTACTGATCAACCGCACCTTGGCGCCCCACATGGTCAGCGCCATGGCGGCCTTCAACACCTCGGCCAGTCGGTCGTGGAATGCGGCCTCGTCGATGGTCACATTGCCCTGCATCCCCCGCAGGTTGGAGGGGTTACTGGAGAGCGCCTGCACCTTGAAGCCAGAGGCGAAATAGACCACGAAGGTGAGGATCGCTTTATCCTCATCGTCGGTGAACACCTCCTCCTGGATCTCACCGGCCGCCTTGTTGTACGCCTTGGCCCACATCGCTACCGCATCGATAAACTCGCGGGCCATCTCCTTGTTGCTGCCCACATAAAAGTGGTGGCAGCCCCCGGCCGTCTTGGTCTTGGAGGCCGTCAGGGCTGCATCAGCAGCCTCCGCCCAGGTGATACCGGTGCGGCGGCTCTTCTCGGCAATCTTGAGCGGGCTCTCGTCGGCAATCCAGATGCGCTGGTATGGCAGCAACACCTCGTCGGGGTTGTATTCGGTACCCAGGGTCTGGGCCAACTGTTGGGCGATAGGGGTCTGAGTAATGGAGGTCATCAGGCAATCCCCAGGATTTCGCGGCGTATCTCGGCGGCGGCTTCACCGCTCAAGCCCGCCTGAGTCACGATGGCTTCAGTCTTGGCGGCGATCTCTTCGGCAAATGCCTGGCGGATCTCTTTCTCCCGCTTGTGACTCTGCATCGCGGTCGATTCGAGCCGCTGGGCCGCCAGCATGGCGTTTTTCAGCATGTCGATATCCACCGCCTCCTCCGGGTTCTGCACCTGAGCCAGCATCGCCTTGAACAACTGGGAACGGCCCAGCTCCAGAATGAGCTTGGTGGTCTCCCCCATCGGCTTGTCGCCAAGCTGGGAGGTCAAGGCGGCCGTGGTTTCGCGCAAATCCCGCAGGTGCTGGCCGACCTGTTCAACCTGGCTGGCATGACGGCTCAACCCGGAGCGGGATAGCTTGAGATCATCGGGCAACCCCGCCTCCTCGATCAGGCCGTTGATCTCATCCAGGATGGCAGCCTGACTGTTGCCCTTGTCCCGCAGCATCTCGTTGAGCGCGTTGCGGATGGACTCAGGCAGCAGCCACACCTTGCTGGCGCGGCCTCGGGTAGGCTTCTCACTCATGCTTAATCCTCCCCTTAATCCCCAGCCCTGGGCTTCTTGACGCCGGGTACCGTTGCCCGGCCCTCTGCCGCATCCTGGCCACGACCGGTCAGGTGAGCCACCTGCACCGTAGCCAGTCGCTCGATGCGTACCAGCCCCTGCTCTTCCAGCCAGGCCAGCAGGATCTTCACCCGATCCCGCGTCACCCGGCCGGTACCCAGCTGGTCAAGGCAGTCATTGAGGATTGACTCGTTGGCGGCACCACCGATATCCAGCAGGGAGCGCAGGATCACCAGCCGCTGCTGGGCGTCCAATATTTGTTGAATGCTCATGGCTTCTCCTTCTGTACAGCGGCGAGCTCATTTTCCAACAGCAGATCGGCAAGGCGACGGGCTTGGCGCAGCTCCGGCTTCACCTCCCGCAACTCCCCCCGCAACTCGCTGATCTCCAACTGCAGCTTGTGCAGCTCACGCTCGCTCGGCAGATCAGCCAGTACCTGCTCCACCCGCTGGACTCTCTGCACCAGGGCCGTGAGGTCTTCGCGCTTGGCGTAGGTTTTGGAGAGCAAGATGATGACCACCAGACCCACCAAGCTGGCCAATGCATAAAGAGGCCCCCAGTTCTTAACGATGAATTCCCACACGGGTCGCCTCCTTGCGCTCATACAGGGTCTGGCACTCGATACAGCGCTCGGCACCAGGCTCGGCGGCAAGGCGGGAGGACGGGATGGCTTCGTCACAATCGCAACAGATACCATCGCCGTGTGGCCTTTCCCTGTTCTGGTGGGCTTCGATAATGCGCCCAGTTCGATCGGCATCGGCCAGCTGGGCACGGTCTATTTGGTCTGTCACATGACCTCTCTCGGAGCCCATCCCATTAGGCTATTTCACTTGCCATTTTGGCCCTGGGCAGTGCTCGAAAGCCTCACGTACTGCGTGTACGCTGCGGTTTCTGCGCGCTGTCCGAGACCAAACTGGCTGCGCCAATAACGCCTACTGGAACAGGCTCAAACAGTGTTTTAACGGACGGTATGGGTCGCCTTGATGCGGCCCCAGATGGCGAGCAGGCCACCCACCGCACTGGCCAGATCCACCAGAGTGGATGCCAAGCTCGCTTGGGTACCCGCATCGACCGGCACACCGAACAGACCCGCAATACCGGCCCCCACGGCAATCACACCACCGATCACGGTGCGGCTTTTAAAGGCAGACTTCGCTTGAGGTAACAGGGAATCAGGCATGATGGACTTCCTTCTTTTTGGGGTGAAATAACGGAGGTTGGCAATGACGGGCACGGGCCCGCAGGCGATCCAGTTCGGTCACCGAACGCCAGCCTTTCTCAAACAGGGATTGACGGGTCTGGTGGTGGCTATAGAGCGGGATCGCCTTCGGGTCAGCGATCTGATTGGCCAGAGCGGCCTTGAGATGGGCTTTGCGCCCATCCTTGAAGCAAGCGAGGTAACGGGGGTTCTTGAGCTCAGGAATGCCAAAGTAGCCCGCAGCCTGGATCGCGGCCGCCGCCTTCTGTTGCTTGATGGTCAGCACGCTCATGCCACCACCTCGCCAACCACGTCGGAAAGGAGGTAGCTCTGCAGACGCAGCAGCCGGTTGATCCAGCCATCGGCATTGGCCCACTGGCTCGGGTCTTTGCGCACAATGCCGTGCATGAAGCTGGCCCGCTGCATCATCAACGCCAGCAACAACTGGCCTTCACCCTTGGCGCCCAGTTGCTGCTTGAGCCTGCCAATCGATACCGGGCCAAGGCGACCATCTGCCATCACCCCCAAGACCTGCTGCAGCTGTTGGATGGCGCGTTTCGGCCCGTGATGCACCGCTGCATCAAACACGGCGATAGCGAGGGCCGGGCTTAAGCTGGCGATCAGGTCACAGCGGGCGGGCGCCCAGTAGTTCTGGCGGTAAAAGGGCTCGGTATGGGCCGGAGTCAGATCACCGATAGCGATATCGGGTACCCCATCCCGATCGAGGTCGGCCATGCCGTCCTTCTTGCCATCGGCGGCATCGGCGATGCCGTACTTGGTATGACCACCCCGGTCTGCCGGGTGGTTGACTTCCCCCCCTTCCACATCAGGACGAAGCAACCATTTAAGAGCGAGTGATAACATAAAGGCCCCTCGGTGAACTGCGTTATCAGCAGCGTACCGAGGGGCCTCTATGGCATGGGTTTATGGTGGGTTAGTTAACTTGAATGCTAGCAAAAAGCCCCTCAGCAAGTCACTGAAGGGCCGAAGCTATTCTTTTTTAAACAGTGTTGTGACCCAGCATAGAAAAGCCATCACGCCACCGGATAAAAATGCGATGTCTATGCGACTAATAATCTCGAGAACCAAGTCCATTTTGTCACTGTTGGTTACACCCAACGTTGCATACAAAATAAATGCGTAACAAACTATAAATAAGAGCGCAATTATATCAAATGTAAGATTGAATCTATGGTTGTCTTTGGTTGGCAAAAAAGATGCCAACTCTTTAAGAGTATTTGGTATGAAGTTAAACAACTGACTAAAATCAGGCATTTTATCAAATCATTTCCTTGACTGGGCCATTACTGTTTTCTTAAAGCATCAACTTTGTTCAGCTGAATGCCACAAGACCCCAGAACCCCAATGCCAGCTAAAACACCTGGAACAACATCTACCCAGCTTAGTAGACCAAAGACTGCAGACGCAATCCCCGCCCCTATGAGTAACGTCACACTATTGACGGTGGTCTTGAAGATTCTTTCACGGTGATCAAGATCGGCAGGACTCAGCATAGAACCTTCCTCCCTTACTGTTTCAGAGACTACAGAAGAGCCTTCAAAAGCTTGGCAATCGCTAGTTGGCTCGATGCTCTCTTCTTCAACGTACACGTCAGACTCACACTTGTCACGTCGTATAACACGAGAAACCTCTGTGGAAACAACGATTGGTGCTGGAGAAATCTTGACATTGCTAGCGCTAGATTGCTGCATAGGAGTCAACGAAACGACTGCAACCGCTGCGCATGAAGTTAAGACTTTAAGCACACCGTTAGAACTCCACGATGGAACTGCTTCATTGACTGAAGAACTCCGAACATAAGGAGGAAACTGCGCAGTGTTTTTTGCACCGTCTTTATGACCGTGAGTGACCATGTCTGTAGCCATCTGGATCAAGGATTGGGGCGCTGTTGCATAGAAATATCTTCAATTAGAGAGTTAAGCATATCCCTTAGACCCATAAGACTCTCTATTGACATACTAACCCCTGTTACATGTTCACGTAACGGGCTCGCCTCAATTTGACCATTCGCACGCATTACAGAGGGGTTGTGTTCATCAGTGACAAGTCCCTCTCGATTATATCGAACTCTATCAGCAAAAAATGACATCTCGATGCGACCATCCATCGGATTTACGGTGACACCACTAGCTACATGAACCTGATAGTTGGAGCTACGAGCATGTTCAACTGTCAGCATTGTTTGATTGTTAGTTGGATGTTCTGTCATTTTAGGACTCAAGCGAATTCATTTTGGTGCCAAATAGGGCTGAACTATATCACGCTAATATCGATAAATCACCATCAACCAATGACTTACTTTATCTTCATCACGAAAACTTCATGTATCAACCGACACAAATAGTCTTCCTTGTCGTTGTTTTAATGCTAATGATCTCTGCTCCGCAACCACAGCATAGGTCTGCGGAACCGAGAGGCCATGCTTACGGGCAAGCTGGTCGATATTGCGGCCATTGAACTCATCCCAGATAGCTCTGTCCCGCAGCGCTGCCTTGAGATGCTCCCCGGTGGGGATGTAGTAGGCACGCCCCCCCATGTAATGGGCCTGTACCAGCGCCAGCTTTCGCGCCTGAGCCTTGGCCTGTTCTTGCACCATTCCCCCTCTTACCAGTTCGCAGGCCAGCACATCCACCAGCTCGCTCAGGGCTTTGGGCCATTTGGCCGTCAGTTCCGAGGCCGGGACCTGGTCGAGGCGATCGACCAGTTGCCCCAACGAGGCGTGATCATCAGCAAAGAGATCCTGATTCTGTTCCATGACTCCCCCGACAAAATAGAAAAAGCGGTGCGCCGATTAGAACACAGGCCATTTTATGCGCACATTTTTTAGCGCATACTGAGTCCCTTAACTCTCTTCCCAACAAAATTCATGGAAAGGTCTGAAAACTATGGGCCGACGTTATTATCGACGGAGAAACCAGTCACTTATTACCGACACCGCCAGCACTATGCTGATGAGTTCCTGGTGGGGTGCTCTAATGCTGGGCCTGATCGGATATGGGCTTTTCTACTGGCTACTACCCGCATGGATCATCAGCAAGATTCAAGAAATCCCTCAGCTCACAACCGGTTTGGATCTCCGAACCATGGCCTTCCAAGCTGTTGCGCGCAGACTACATTGGTCTGAGTTCGTTGGAATGGCATTCCTATGGTTAGGTCTCTTGATTGCAGGTATCAAGCTGCTGGCAACGGGACTGGAACCGAGCCAACACCATTCAGGGCTGCTCGGTTTTCTAGCCCGCTTGCTGGCGCGGTGGAGTGACTAGGATTCTGCTGGCCCCTGTTTCGCCCATCAGATAAAATCCCCCTTCAATCAGCGGGTTAATGGGGTAAGCGATGAAGGTATTTCTGAGTTGGTCGGGGGAACGCAGTCGATTGGTGGCCACCTTGCTGGATGAGTGGCTGCGTTGCGTATTGCAGGCGATCCGCCCCTGGATCTCCACCAAGGATATTGACCGGGGTTCACTCTGGTTTAGCGAAATCCAAGACCAGTTGCAGGATGTGACAACCGGCATAATCTGCCTGACCCAAGAGAACAAAGAGAAACCCTGGATACTCTTTGAGGCTGGCGCACTGGCCAAGGGCCTCTCCAACTCTCGTGTCTGCACCCTGCTGATCGACCTGGAGCCCCACGATATTCGAGACCCCTTGGCTCAGTTCAACCATACCAAGCCAGACCAAGGTGGTATTTATGCCCTAGTGCATACGCTCAACAACCGCTTGGGGGATAACCGCCTAGACCCCGCTATTCTGACCAAGGTACTGGACACCTATTGGGCGCAATTTGAGCAGCAATTTCAAGCCATTATTGCTAATACCCCGGTTACTGAAAGACCAAAAACACGACCAGAGAAAGACATTCTGGCAGAAATTCTTGAGCATACACGTTCACTTAACCAACGTTTAAACCAATTGGAACGCTCACAGGAACAGCCAAAAGATACTTTTTCACTAGCTAGAACAGTGAATGATATTGAAATCAAAGACCGTGGGATTTTATGCTTAGAAATGGCAAACAGTAATATTGAACCAAAAGATATCGCCAAAGAACTTAAAGTTCCCTTGCAGTGGGTATTAAAAACCTTAGATAAATACGATGCCAAGACATCGTATACTTCTAATATGCCCTAATCTTCCTTTCCCACCACTTTTTCAGCGCCTCCAGCACTTTGACGGCCAGAGGCGCATCCAGCCAGCCCACCTCGGCCACCCCGACCCCACCGTTTAAACGGGCGGTCATCCGTTGCACCCAGTGGTTTAATGCGGTTTCCGAGCCATCCCTGATGATGCCAAGGCGGGCCATCTCGCACCAGATGGCCCTGATTTTGGCAATTTCATTGACCCTGACGTGGCTACCGGTCACCGGACTCAGCCGTCTGTTGGCGGCATGGCGAGCAGGCTTGGGCGTAAAGCCCGCCGTCTTGAAGGCAGCCAGCACCAGTTCCAGCTCCTGCTCGTTCAACAGGGCGGCGCTGCGCTTGCCGGTGTGGCTGGCCAACAGGTCGCGGTAACACTCGTCATCGAGCGCCAACGCACGGCGCCCTACCTGTACCAACCGGATCAGTCTGCTGCGTTTATCCATCACCTATCCCCTCCCCGTTCGGCCTTGCTGTCATGGTGCTGCCCGGCCACTCTCAGCTGTTGGTAGTGCTCATTGAGGCACCCCCGACACCAGCTGGAGAGCCCAGAGGCATCGCTAGCCATACCGAAAAACTCGGTATCCCATGGCCAGAACTCGCCACAACGGGGGCAGCGCTGCTCCAGCCCCAGTTCGGTGATGCAGGCCCGACCGCTTTGCAGGCGACGGGCCAGAATATGGGGAGCCAACAGGGGGCTATAGATGGCCATGGCAATCCCCGGCTTCGTGTACCCCGCCACAATCTCTGGCCAATTTCGCCTGCTGCAATTCGGCCACCAGTTGCCAGCGCATCTGGCAGGCTTCTCCGGCCAGCGCATGAAAACCACGGGCGCGCGCCTCTTTATCAAACTGTTTGAGCTGTTTGCACACAGCCCGTTTGTCAGCCGCTACCAGTGCAATGGCTGCGCTGCTGAATAACTTGGTAAGTCGAATATCCATCTCTGTTTTGGTCATCGCCGTGCTCCTTGTATCAAGACGGTGAAGACCTGGGCCCAGATCGTTTGGTTGCTCATCAGTACCCGGCCACCACACCGGGCAGACAGGGCGGCATCGTCGCCCTGTTTCGCAGCGGGCCATTACTCGAACTGCAGTGGCGTCACCCCTTGATACTCCTCGGCATTGAGGGGGGCAGGCCTCAGCCCCAGCGCCCAGAGCAAGGCGGCCTTGATGCCATCCTCATAGGTGTCGTCGGGGTAGCAGGTGCCCTCGGTTTCGGTGATCTGCTCACAGAGCAGCAGTTGCTCTTCGGCTTTTTCTACGTTGATTTCCATCACGCCTCCTCCCTATACCTTGGCCAGATCCAGGCTCATCTGGATGTAACGCCCGTGAGCGTCACGCTCGTAGAGCCGCAGATATTGGCTGGTGCCGGTCACCTGGATGGCATCGACAGCAGCTTGCATGGCCAATAGCCAATCCGGGTCATCGATATTGAGCTGGCGCAGGGAGAGCACCTGGTTCACGTCGATATGACCGCTCTTGGATACCCGAAAGGCATGGTCTACCAGAGCGCGGATCTCGCTGCTGGCGCCATCGCTCCAACGTTCGATGCACTGGTCAATTAGCGCTTTGGCGGCCTGGATCCGTTCATCAAATTTGCGGTGCTCCCCCACTGCCCGAATGAGCTTGTAACGGCCATCAAAACTGAGCAGGGTCACGTTGCCCTTGGTACCGCCCCACGCCACGCCGTACTGCTCGGCGGAGAGATCCACAAAGTCGGCGATCTGTTGCATGGCGCCAATCTTGAAGGCTGCCAGCTGCGAACGCTGCTCGCGGGCAGCAGCGATAATGGCCAGCACCACTTCATCGCGCAGCTTGTCTGCCGGGGCGATCAGGTTTTCCGGTACCCAGTGCCCCTGAGCGTTCTGGCGCATCGGGGTGGTACTGCTTGTTTGTGCTTCTTGCATGGACTTCTCCTTAATGGATCTTTTTGCTGCCGGGCACCGGAGGGCACATCACGGCGCAGTGTTGCTTTGCTGTCGCGCTCGCCAGCTCCTCCTGGTGGGCCGCGCTGCAGAATTCGAGAAACTTGGGTAACTGGCGCAGCACCACCCGCGCCAGCGCCTCGTCTTCTATCTCAAGCTGGATCTTGCTCATCTCATACCCCTTGCCAGTTTCAGGATTCTTGGCGCCAGTGCAGCAGGCACCCGCCAAAGCGCACCAGGGCAACTTCACGCACCACGCCCGCCAGACATTCACGGCTTAACACGGCGCGCGCCTGCATCTCTTTGGGCAGTGGCCCGGTAACCGCCAGCAGCGGGGTATGGCAAACCCGACTGGTGCGAACGTCATATCCCTTGGCCGTCAGCCAGTGGCTGAGTTGCTCGGCGGTCTTTTGCAAATTGCTGTGCAGATGCTTTTTCATCCCGTTCTCCTTGTGATCTCGTCACCGGGCCCACCGCGAAAGAGCCCCACCAACCCTTATTTGCCTTCTTGCTTGTCGAGCAGCCGGTTGTATTTGATGGCCATGATTTTCAGCTCTTCGGCCAGCAGCTCACTTAGGATGCGCAGGCTGCTGCTGGCATTGTCGCCATCGCTTTTGGCCTGACGGCGCAATCTCGAGAGGGTGGCCTCGGCGTCATAGCGAGCCGTTTTCTGCGACCCTTTGCCCTGCTCTACCGATAACCGCATCGGGCGGCGCAGTTGCTGCGCCTCGGTCAGCTGGCTATGGGGGCAACCGCTGCGGCATGCCTTCCAGAGCTTGATATCCATCGGACTGCTGCCCACTTCGCTGGGGCCTCGGCGTTGGTGCGCGAGACACTGATGCGCCGGGATATCACCCAGGATGGGGCACCTCACCTTGTTGCCCATCAGGGCCCCTTCCACCAGGGTCTGTACCCTTGCCATATCGCCGGGATACTTTTCGTTACAGACCTGGCTGATGGTGGTGCGAGAGAGCCCGAGCTTCTCGGCCACCTGGGCTAGCGAACTGGCCGCCACTTCGGCCTGCAACACCTCAAGCCACGTTTCCATGTGTCTCCTCCTCCCGTTGGAACGGGTATAACTGCTGCTGGTTTTGATCCCAGCAACCATGGTCACGACACAGCGGGGCATAACGGCCTGTATCCCTGACCAGCTGATAGCGTCCTGTCAGGCCGTGTCTGGCGGGTACAGGCAGCAAACTGTCAACTTTGAACAGCACTTTGACGTAACCGGCTTTTACCAACCTATCGGTGTAAAACCAGGCTTGTTTCTGACCCGTCTCTGCCGTCAGCATCAGGTCTGTCAGGGTGAAGAAGCGGCTGATCTTCATGGTGTTCCACATTTTCTGTTGATTGGTTTTGCGCTTGTTCCTGCATTTGGGCCGCTTCTGGCCACTGCTTTTGCCAATCGGTGGCATGTATTGAGCGCTAACCACTTTGAAATAGGCCGGGCGGGATACCACGCCGTCCGGGTGTTTAATGAGGTGGCCAGCGGCCAACCAGTCACGCACGACCTTGTAGATATGTGCCTCCGACATTCCCGTCACGGCGATCACGTCCTTGATCAGAAAAGTCTCTTGCTGGCACATCCATTCCCAGGCTTGCAACGTCATTAGCGTTGCTTTTGTATCAACCACTGGAATCCCTCCCGTGCTTTGTTTTTATTGGCTGTAGCCTGACGGCTAGCGGCTGCGACGCACGTCATGGAGCAGCTCGCTGGCGTCAACGTCCTCCAGCCGGATAATCCGGGCATCAGAGGCCATCGCCATTTTTTCAATCTTGTCGAGGGCCGAGACGATGGTGCGCACCACGCCATTGGAACGCTTGCGGATCAGATCCAGCAGTGCATCGTCGATCTCCACGTCCACCTCCAGCATTTCGCTGGCAATCAGGGACACGTCATCGAGATCGGCCGGTTTGAATTCGATCCACTGGGAGATGCGGTTAAACAGTTGCTTGCGCTGGCTGATGCGGCGGGCAATCTCTTCCATCCCGACCAGGATCAGGGGTTGTTCGGTGGCATCGTAGATATCGCGCAGGGTCTCCATGATGCGGGCATTGCCGACCACGTAATCGGCCTCATCCACGAAGATGGCCAGCTCTTCGGCACGGACGGATTCGATGATGCTATCGACCTGAGCACGCAGGTTATGGCGCTGGGGAATGCCGATCTCTTTGGCAATCTGTTCCAGCAGGCTGGTCACCGTGTCGGCCTTGTAGCAGCGGACATAGATGCCGTTCACTTCGTCCTGGTTGAACAGCCATTCCACAGCGGTGGTCTTGCCAAAGCCGGAGGGGCCATGGATCAGGCCAATGCCTGGCACTATGCTGGAGCGGTTGAGCAAGTTGTCGAGCAGCTGCTCGGTCTTGATCATGTTTTTGACTTCAACGATCTTGTGTTTCATAGTGGGTTTGTCCTTTGTTTTTGGGCCTTTTCGGGCTACTCGCTAACCTTTTGCCTGGGTGCGGCGGGTAGCCCGAACTTCATCCAGATGGCGGTTAATGCGTTTTGCCATCAGCTTGTGGCTGTAGAGGTATCGGGTCAGCCACTCCTTCTCCCGCTCTGTCAGCGGGGTATCCAGCTCCCGCTCTGCCAGATAGATGGCTTGCTCGTACTCGGTCTTGAGTGCTCTCGATTCCTGCCCTGCGGTGGCTTGCGCCCGCTGCGCTTTCGCTTCTCGTCTGGCTTCTATGGCGGCCAGCTCTGCCGCATTGAAACGGGCGGGTTCAGCGGGGGTTGAGACCCCGGTGAGCGCGGCCAATGCCGGGTTATCGAGGGTGAGATCGCGCCGACTGAACGCTTCAATACCCTTGGCCTGATCGACGAAGTGGCGCACCACATCCTGATGGAGCTGGTCGATGCCAAAGGTCTTGGCAAGGTTGCGCATCTCGCGGCGAAAACTGGCCAACGCCTTGGCATCGGCTTTTTTGGCCGCCCGGAAGGCATCGGGACTGATGCCATTGCCCAGCAGGTCGATGTTGATAGCCTCGATCCGCTCGTTCCAATCGCCGGTGCGGTACAAGATGGCGCGGCCCACATCGCTCGGATCGAGAAAGACGCTGACCCGCTGGCTCTTCCAGTTGTGCTCCAACAGTTCGGGGGCGCTGTATTTGAGGCCACCGGCCTTGATAAAGCCTTTGGAGACGGTCGCCTCGCCGATATGGTTGAGCAGCAGATCCAGCGCAGCTTCATCGGGGATGGCGCGGCGCTGATAACGGGCCAGTTGGTACTTTTCATTGGGGCTGACCCCTAGGGCACTGTGCTTGCGGTTGTGGTAACGGGCATCGAGCCAGTTATCGAGCAGGGTTTGCAGCTCTGCGGCTGTCATGGCCAGCTCGTAAATCTCTTTTTGCGCATCCGGTTTGCGCTTCTCTTCCAGGCGCTGGGCAAAGCTCTTGCGGGCCTCTATCACCTGACGGTCTGCCACGCAGTGGCCGATATAGGAGGGCAACAGCTCTATCAGGCCATGGCTCAAGGTGCGGAAAAACCGCTCGATATGGGGTTTCTCCCACCCCGAGTAGGCGTTGGAGCGGCTGATGTTCATACCAAGCAGAGTGCAGATGGACATGACCCGCTGGCTCACGTAGTCAGAGCCGTTATCGGTGCGCATCACGCCGTTATCGTTGAGGGTGCCCCAGGCCAGCAGGGTCTTGCGCAACAGCAAGCAGATCCCTTCGCTCGATGAGCTCTTGGCCACCAGCAGACGAACGCGACGGGTATACACGTCGATCACCGCGATGATGCTGTGGCGACCATCCACCAGCATGGCATCGACCGGAGTGCTATCGAACTCCCACACGTCGTTGGGCTGGGCCATCCAGGGGTACATCTCCTCGATCGCGCTGCGGTATTTGTTGTTGTAGGCATCCGGGTTGGTGGTGTAGGTAAACGCCACCTTGTTCTCTGCCAACCATTTCACCATCCAGCGACGCAAGGAGGATTGGCTGGGGATCTGCCATCCCAGCTGGTTCATTTCGCTGTATTGGCTGGCCAGTTCGTGCAGCGCCCCCCACTTGTTGGCCAGATGGGGCTTGGTAGTGACCAGTGCGGTGAGAAACTGGGCCAGATCCGGGCTCTGTTCGACGGTTGATGGCCGCTCCCGCTGATAGTTGCCAGCCAGGGCTGCGGGGCCTTCATCCGCCAGCGCACTTTGCCAGCGGCGCAGGGTGATCAGACTGAATGGCTTTTGCCTTTCATAAACGCTGACAGGCAGGGCTAGAGTGCGGGCGCGGTATGCCTCGATAAAGGCGCGGCGACCCACCTCCCCTTGCTGGCAGGCGTGATAGGGGGCCAGGAAGATATCGGCGGCCTGCAGGATGAGCAGTCTGGCATCGACCTTCTGGCGAGCCCCCTCCCCCAAAGTCAGCAATTTGCGGCCTGCCTCCGGTTTGACCGGCACCTCGCGTGCCAGCAACTTGGCCATGGCCTTGCCACCCGCTGCATGATCGGTCACTGCATGGCCTTGTGTGGCCACAGCCTGTTCTGCCAGGTAACGGCGGGTTTCAATCGGCAGTGAGCCAATGTGGTATTCGGCCCCTTTGCCTTTCTCGCGCTTGCGGCTTTGCCACTCTTCACGCTCGGCCTTTTTGCGCACACCATCGGGGTAAGCGGGCATGCCGACCAATCCGGCCAGCGCCTGGGCGGTGTACCAGGTGCTCATTGGTCACCTCCCAGCAGGTCGATCCCCAGCGACTCGGACAGCAGGGCCATGATGGCGCGGCTTTCCCGACGCTTGGGGCTAATCCCTCTGGCCGGAGCATAGTGTTTGATGCAACGCTGTACGGCTCGGGGGTGCAACCCTTTAGCGCGGGCCCAAGCAGCTTGGGAATATCCGCATTTTATGAGCTCAGCCCTGATCCACTCTGGTGTTTTCCCTGACATACTCACCCCGTTTCGGTATCATCAAGTGTCGCAGTGCGTATCTTTATCATTCATAAAAGAATGATTTTATGTCGCAATGCGTCACATATGAATGATTGATCACCCCAAAAAGATTGACAAGTCTTTTTGTGCGGAATTTTTTGTCTACCGACTCACCAGCATTAGCCACTAGCCGAGAATTCCTTGTATGTCAGAGCGTTATGAAGAAAAACCACAAGCAGCACAAAAAGACGGTGAGGTATCTTTTCTGACGGCGGGAATGGATACTTTGAGTGACCGTCTGGATGAGCTGCGCGGGAGCCTGAGCTACAAGGCATTTGCCGAACTGGTGGGGATGAGTGAGTCGGGGATGCGCAAATACTTCCCACCGTTTAATTCGCTGCCCACCATCGACAAGGCGCTGCGCATCGCGCGGACGTTCAATGTGAATCTGGAGTGGCTGGCCACCGGTCAGGGCCCGAAACACCCCGATGGAGCGGCCGAGCAGATGGTGCAACGTGAGGAGTTTGATGAGGAGTACGCGCTGATCGATGGCTACCATGTCACCGTCAGTACCGGCCATGGTGCGTTTAATGATGATCATGAGGTTAAACGCAAGCTGGCCTTTCGCCGCAAGTGGCTCACGTTTCGCAAGTTAAACCCGGATAACCTGGTGGTGGTCTTCGCCAAAGGCGACAGCATGGAGCCCACCATCCACTCTGGTGACTCTATCCTGGTCGATATCAGCAAGAATCAGATCGAAGATGGATCCATCTTCGTGTTGCGCCTGGGGGAAGAGCTCTACGCCAAGCGCCTGCAGAAAAACTTCGATGGTGGGATCACCATCATCAGCGACAACCGCGATGATTACCCCCTGCAGGTCGTTCCAGCCAACCAGCTGGAGAACCTGGCCGTGATCGGCAAGGTAGTCTGGGCCGGGCACGATTTTTTTTAGCCAAAAACATCCTAACAACTCCGCCAGTTAGGATTTCGTGACCTGTTTACAAAGGGATTAAACAATCCCAATTAAAACTAGGCATTACGCCTAGTTTTTCATTTTCAGCGCATTGGCTAGCAGCTTGACTCGAAAGTTTTCATTTTGCGGTTAAACGGCTTGGCTTAACCGCATCACGCCACAAGCCCCGCTATTCCTGAGTTTGTCCCGCCATTTCCCACTTGTTTTCACCAGCTCCCGGTTTTTCATTCTTGGTGGTGGGTTACAGGAGCCCGCCTGATCGGTTGGGATCGCCAGCATGAAGATCAGGTTGACCGGCTCAGGGCCGTCGATCCCCTCCCAGCCCAGCTCCTCGCTCAGGGTAGCGACGGCAAAGGCTGCTTCACGCACCGCATCACACTTGCCGTGGGGTACCGCCAGCCCTTCGCCAAGGGCGGTGGGGCCCTGCGCCTCGCGGGCCATGACCGCAGCCAGAAAGGCGGCCTTGTCGTGCAGCTTGCCGGCCTGATCGAGCCGATCAGCCAGGGCATGAATGGCCGCATCCCGATCGGCAAACCGGGTTTGCAGCGTGATGAGATGGGGGCCGGTAAGACTGGTCAGATTCATGATGATCCTCTGTCAGGTTGGCTTGCCAGCAAGCCGTCATGGTGAAAGTGACAGCGATGCTAACAAACCGGCCGACTGATTTTTGTGAGTGGTATCATACAATTCGTTATTTGTATTGTTCTTGTATTGTTTTATCGGGGTGATTTGTTAGGTCAAATGAGGCCGAGCCGTTTTGTCTGCCGGGTAACTGGGGTAGAATGGCGCCTCTTCCATTTATCATGGCGCAGAGCCGACGAGGTGGCCTTTCGTGTCGAAAAAACCCATGTATCGCCAGATAGCCGACACCATCCAGCAGTGGATTGCGCAAGGGGAGCTGGCCCCTGGCGATGCCCTGCCCACCGAAGCCGAGTTGCGCGAGCAGTTCGGGGTGAGCCGGGTGACGGTGCGTCAGGCCCTCAAGCAGCTGACCGAACTCAACGTCATCGAGAGCATTCAGGGCAGCGGCAGCTATGTGCGGCAGGAGAAGGTGAACTACGACATCTATCAGCTCACCAGCCTCTACGAGAAGGTGACCGATCCTGCGGCCGAGACCCACAGCGACATTCTTGCCTTCGAGGTGATCAAGGCAAGCAGCGAGCTGGCCGAGCGGCTCAATCTGCTGGAAGGGGCGCTGGTCTATTACGTCAAGCGGGTGCGCTTTATTCGCCAGATCGCGGTAACGCTGGAGGAGACCTGGATGCCGCTCGCCCTCTTCCCCGACCTCAGCTATGCGGTGATGCAGGGTTCCAAGTACCACTACATCGAAGAGGTGAAGCAGCTGGTGATTGACCGCAGCGAGCAGGAGATCATTCCGGTGCTCCCTTCGGCGCAGGTGGTGGAGGCGCTCGGTATCGATCCAGCCAAGCCCATTATCGAGAAGGTCTCCCGCGGCTTCTTGCAAGATGGCACCGTGTTCGAGTTCAGTCGCAACTTCTTCAAGAGCGATGACTACAAGTTCACTCTGGTGGCGCGCCGTACCAAGGGGTGAGCGGTTGCCAGCACCCGAGATACAAAAGGCCACCACCGTGTTTGCGGTGGTGGCCTTTGTTTTTGGCTGATTGCTAGGCTGAATAGCAGATTGGCGGGTGGTTTGATGCAGCCGATCTACTGCGCTGAGTCGTTGATAACTCCCTCGACCCGTACCTGCAAGCTCCCTTGCGCCAGGGTGGTGACGAGCTGATCGCCACTGTTGACCTGATCGGCGCGGCTGATGACTTCGCCACGCGCAGTGCGGGTGATGGAGTAGCCGCGCCCCAGGGTGGCAAGCGGGCTCACCCCGTCGAGGCGGGTGGTGAGCATGGCGAGGCGGTGGCTCGCCAGATCCTGGCGCTTGGCAATCAGGGTATGAAGCCGCTCCTCGGCCAGCTGGTGGCGGCGCTTGCCGGCAGCCAGCAAGCGCTCCGGGCTCTTGCCCTGCAGGCGCAGCTCAAGATTGGTGAGGCGTCGTTCCCCCTGATGCAACCGCTGGCGCAATAGCTGTTGCAAACGGGTGGAAAGCTCATCGAGGCGCTGGGACTGCTGTTCCAGTCGCCGCTTCGGGTCCTGATGGTCGAGCCGCTTTTGCAGCAGGATGAAATCGTGGCGGGCTGCGGTCTGCTGGCGGTTCATTGCCTGCAGAAGTCGCTGCTTGAGGTGAACGAGACGCTGGGCCCGGGTGCTCTGATCCGGCGCCACCAGCTCGGCGGCGGCCGACGGGGTAGGGGCACGCAAGTCGGCGGCAAAGTCGCTGATGGTGACATCCACCTCGTGGCCCACCGCGCTCACCACAGGTATGGCGGAGTGGGCAATGGCACGCGCCACCGCCTCTTCGTTAAAGCACCAGAGATCTTCAAGCGACCCGCCGCCGCGCCCGACGATCAGCACATCCACCTCGGCGCGCTGGTTCGCTTTGGCGATCGCCGCGACGATCTGGCTGATGGCGGCGCTCCCCTGTACCTGGGTCGGGTAGATAAAGACCGGCAGATCCGGCGCGCGCCGTTTAAGCACCGTCAGCATATCGTGCAGGGCGGCACCGGTGGCGGAGGTGATAAGGCCCACCGCCCGCGGTTCACGGGGCAGCGGCCGCTTGCGGCCTTCGTCAAACAGCCCCTCGGCGCCGAGACGGCGCTTGAGCTCTTCAAAACGCAGGGCCAATACGCCATCGCCTGCGGGCTGCATCGACTCGATGATCAGCTGGTAGTCGCCGCGCGGCTCATAGAGGGAGACCCGCGCCTGCACCAGTACCTGCATGCCATCCTGCGGGCGAAACGCCACCCGCCGGTTGTTGCCCTTGAACATGGCGCAGCGCACCTGCGCCGACATGTCCTTGAGGGAGAAGTACCAGTGGCCGGAGCTTGGCATCGCCAGATTGGAGAGCTCGCCGGTCAGCCACACCAGCCCCAGATCCTGCTCCAGGATCATGCGCACGGCGCTGTTGAGGCGGGTGACGGTAAAGACCTGCTGCTCACGGCCGCTCGCCGCACTGGATGGGGTAAATCGGTTCAAAGGCGTACCTGTAGTCTGCCCCGGCGGTGCCGGGATAAAACGATGGCCGCTATCTTAACCCGAAACAGGGGGAGGGCGTTAAGCAGGAGGCGCCAGCAGCAGAAAAGCAAGATTGGAAACGCTGCCGTTTATCCGTGCAGGCAGTATGGCTTCCGATAAAAGCCCTCGCGCTTGCCTGCATCGGGCCAAGTTGCGGCTTGCCTAGATGCTGTTGATATCTCAGGTGCTGCTGATGTTCACGGCGCCACCATCTTGACCAGCGTTCACTCGCCCCCTGTTTGGAGTAGCTTATGAATCCCTCAATCCACTTAAGTTTGACGACCCGTTTGCTGCACTGGTCGGTTGCCTTGCTGATGATTGGCCTGACCCTTGTGGGTTATCTGATGGTTAAATTTGAAATATGGGATCTCTATGCGCTGCATAAATCTCTGGGGGTGATTGCACTGATCTTGATCCTGCCCCGCGCCATTCTCCGCCTTGTTAAAGGGTGGCCTGAGCCTGTGCGTCAATATCCTGTTTACGAGGCATTGGCAGCCAGGGCGATCCACTGGAGTTTGCTGATTTCAACGCTGCTTATTCCGGTGTCCGGTCTCTGTTATTCCGCTGCGGCTGGCCGAGGTGTTGCGATATTTGGCTGGTCTATTATTCCGATGAATCCAGATACCCGTGATCCTGCCAACGTGATTCCATTCAGTGAATCCGTTCGGGATATTGCTCACACAATCCATATTTATTTGCCATATGTAATGCTGGCATTTTTGCTGGTGCACATTGTCGGGGCGTTGAAACATCATCTGCTGGATAAAGATAATACCTTGCTGCGGATGGTGGGGCGAAAATAATAAAGAGAGGCACTCCTTGCTGTGCAAGAAGATATATATTGGCAGCGGGCTAAATTTATTAGCCAGACCGAGCAAAGGACATGGAGAGGAGAATGATACCGGTGCGAGTGGTCGCCGCGAGGGCAAGAGAGAATACAAGGACACAAAACAAGGGGAGGGTGGTCAGAGGCCGCTTGCCCCCTGAGCCCCTGTCGACCATCCCTTGGCATGGGGGTTGGGCTGCGTCGGCACCTACCGGTTTTGCATAAATCACCGGTTAGCCAACTCTTTTGCCCCGAAACGGCGCTTTTCGTACTGATAATCTTGGTTTTTTGGCGTTTTGGCCGCCTAAAAGAGGGCTATGCCATAAAAAATTCAAAAAACTTCTTTACCAGTGACCAATGCGTGAGTAAACTTCGTCGGCAATATTTTACACCCCCACTTCCTCAACGGTGAGATATTGCCATGCTCAGGATTGCCAAAGAAGCGTTAACCTTCGACGATGTACTGTTGGTTCCCGCCCACTCCGAAGTTCTTCCCAATACTGCCGATCTGCGTACCAAGCTGACCTCCGCCATCAGCTTGAACATCCCGATGATTTCCGCTGCCATGGACACAGTGACCGAAGCCCGTCTGGCTATCGCACTGGCCCAAGAAGGCGGTATCGGCTTTATCCACAAGAACATGTCCATCGAGCAGCAGGCTGCCGAAGTGCGCAAGGTCAAGAAGTACGAGAGCGGCGTGGTTACTGACCCCGTCACCGTGCGCCCTGACATGACCATCGCCCAAATCAAGGAGCTGAGCCACAAGAATGGCTTCGCCGGTTACCCCGTGGTGACTGACGGCAATCAGCTGGTCGGTATCATCACCGGCCGTGACGTGCGCTTCGTGATTGACCTCTCCCAGACCGTTGAACAGATCATGACCCAGAAAGATCGTCTGGTCACCGTGCGTGAAGGTGCCCCTCGCGAAGAGGTGGTAGCCCTGATGCAAAAGCACCGCATCGAAAAAGTGCTGGTGGTGAACGCCGACTTCAAACTCAAGGGCATGATCACCGTTAAAGATTTCCAGAAAGCCGAGCGCAAGCCCCACGCCTGTAAAGATGACAAGGGTCGTCTGCGGGTCGGTGCTGCGGTCGGTGCCGGTGCCGGTAACGAAGAGCGCGTCGCCGCGCTGGTGGAAGCCGGTGTTGACGTGCTGCTGATCGACTCCTCCCACGGCCACTCCCAGGGCGTGCTGGATCGCATCAAGGCCACTCGCGACGCCTATCCGGATCTGCAGATCATCGGTGGCAACGTGGCGACCGCCGCGGGCGCCAAGGCGCTGGCTGCTGCCGGTGTCAATGCGGTCAAGGTCGGTATCGGCCCGGGCTCCATCTGTACTACCCGTATCGTGACCGGTGTGGGCGTGCCCCAGATCACTGCCATCTCCGACGCCGTTGACGCGCTGGAAGGCACCGGTATTCCGGTGATTGCCGATGGCGGTATCCGCTTCTCCGGCGACATCGCCAAGGCCATTGCCGCGGGCGCCAGCTGCGTCATGGTCGGTTCCATGTTCGCCGGTACTGAAGAAGCGCCGGGCGAGATCGAGCTCTATCAGGGTCGCTCCTTCAAATCCTACCGTGGTATGGGTTCATTGGGCGCCATGTCCAAAGGCTCCAGCGACCGCTACTTCCAGACCGACAACGCCGCCGACAAGCTGGTGCCGGAAGGCATCGAAGGTCGCGTGCCGTACAAGGGTCGCCTCAAAGAGATCATCCACCAGCAGATGGGCGGCCTGCGCTCCTCCATGGGCCTGACCGGCAGCGCCACCATCGACGACATGCGTACTAAAGCTGAATTCGTGCGCATCTCCGGCGCCGGGATGAAAGAGTCCCACGTCCACGATGTGACCATTACCAAAGAAGCCCCCAACTATCGGATGGGCTGATAAGACGGGGCCCTGCGCCCCGTTTTTCCACCCTTTTTTTATCCCGTGCCCTTTGTGACAACATCAGCCTGATGCAGGAATAAAATGACTAAAGACATTCACCAGCACCGTATCCTTATCCTCGACTTCGGTTCCCAGTACACCCAGCTGATCGCCCGCCGCGTGCGCGAAATCGGCGTCTACTGCGAACTGTGGGCCTGGGACGTAACCGAAGAGCAGATCCGCGAATTCAATCCGAGCGGCATCATCCTCTCCGGCGGCCCCGAGTCCGTCACCGAAGCGGGCAGCCCGCGCGCCCCCGAGTATGTGTTCAACGCCGGTGTCCCTGTGTTCGGTATCTGCTACGGCATGCAGACCATGGCTGAGCAGCTGGGTGGCAAGGTGCAATCCTCTACCGAGCGTGAATTCGGTTACGCCAAGGTGGAAGTGCTGGGCGAGGCTGGCAAGAGCAGCGCACTGCTGCGCAACATCGAAGATGCCATCGCCGACAACGGCAATGCCCTGCTGGATGTCTGGATGAGCCACGGTGACAAGGTCACCACCATTCCGGCCGACTTCACCACCATCGCCCAGACCCCGACCTGCCCGCACGCGGCCATGGCCAACGAAGCCAAGCGCTTCTACGGCGTGCAGTTCCACCCGGAAGTGACCCACACCCGTCAGGGTGCCCGCATGCTGGAGCACTTCGTCAAAGACATCTGCGGCTGCGAATGCCTCTGGACCCCGGCCACCATCATCGACGACGCCGTTGCCCGCATTCGCGAGCAGGTGGGTGACGATGAAGTGATCCTCGGTCTCTCCGGCGGTGTCGACTCCTCCGTGGTTGCCATGCTGGTGCACCGCGCCATCGGCGATCGCCTGACCTGCGTCTTCGTTGACAACGGCCTGCTGCGTCTGAACGAAGGCGAGCAGGTGATGGAGATGTTTGGTGACCACTTTGGTCTGAACATCATCAAGGTTGAAGCGGAAGAGCGCTTCCTCTCTGCCCTGGCCGGTGTTGACGAGCCGGAAGCCAAGCGCAAGATCATTGGCCGCGTCTTCGTTGAAGTGTTCGACGACGAAGCGAAAAAGCTGAAAAACGCCAAGTGGCTGGCACAAGGCACCATCTATCCGGACGTTATCGAATCCGCTGCCAGCAAGACCGGCAAGGCCCACGTCATCAAGTCTCACCACAACGTCGGCGGCCTGCCGGAAGAGATGAAGATGGGTCTGGTCGAGCCGTTGCGCGAGCTGTTCAAAGACGAAGTACGCCGCGTTGGTCTGGAGCTGGGTCTGCCCTACGACATGCTCTACCGTCACCCGTTCCCGGGCCCGGGTCTGGGTGTGCGCGTCCTTGGCGAAGTGAAGAAAGAGTACTGCGATATTCTGCGCCGCGCCGATGCGGTCTTTATCGAAGAGCTGCGCAAAGCCGACCTCTACAACCAGGTCAGCCAGGCGTTCGCCGTCTTCCTGCCGGTGCGCTCCGTTGGCGTGATGGGCGATGGTCGCAAATATGACTGGGTCATTGCCTTGCGTGCTGTCGAAACCATCGACTTTATGACCGCCCACTGGGCTCACCTACCGTACGACTTCCTCGGTCACGTATCGAACCGCATCATCAACGAGATCAACGGTATCTCCCGCGTGGTGTACGACGTTTCCGGCAAGCCGCCCGCAACTATCGAATGGGAATAAGCGGCGCTAGCCCTTCTACCCTTCGAGCATAAAAATGCAAAAAAGACGCCCTTGAGGCGTCTTTTCTTTTCTCAATCGTTTGCGCCACACATCTTCTTTTTTCGAGCAGCTTTTTCGCCAACTTGCCCCTGTCATATGTGACAGGGGCATTTTTGCCATCCCGCACTAGGCTCTCTCATGCCAATTGAGCCCGCTGTCAACAGCGGCTCGTGGCTGGGGGGAGGGCTGATCCAGTTACAGATAGCTGCGTAAATTTGCCCATTGTTATCGCGCCAACCGGCAGTGATGACACCCCGGTGGAGACCGGAAACCACTTGAATCAACGGGGCGCAGCCCGAACGGCCAAACGAGTCGGGATCATAGAGCACGGAGAGTTTGATATGTCAGAACAAGCAGTGTTGGTGGGTGGATGGACCGCATATCACAAGCTGACCGCCGAAGATCAGGCGGTATTTGATCAGGCGCTGAAAGGATTTGTCGGGGTGCAATATGTACCCTTTGAAGTCTCCACTCAAGTGGTGGCTGGCACCAACTACCGCTTCAAGTGCAAGAGCACAGTGCCGCTTGCCAAACCGATCCATGGCGAAGCCGTGGTGCAGATCTTCAAATCACTGGACGGGGATGCCCATATCACCTCCATCACCCCGATCTGATGGGGTTGCGGGTAAGGCGGGGAGGGGGAGATCTCTTAACCGGTTTGCTCCAGACTCCAGATAAAAGAAAAGACGCCTTAGGGCGTCTTTTCTTTATCTATGCTCCGGCACTGCTGATATGTGGTCGGTATTTGTACTTATTAATTGATTTGTTGATCTTGCTCATCAAAATCTCATCCCCCTCTGTTGCTTATCTGCCTTGCTCGGTATGATAGTCGTTTGGAGATGTATGTTTTGGTTTTATCTATGAGCTAGGTGGAAACCGCAGTGGATGGAAGCGAATGCGATCAGATGCTGGTACCAGTTTGGTAATATTATGATTTAAAATGATTTTTTATGATGGTTGTGAAAATGAAGCGGCGTTATACGGAGAGTACTGTTATTGAATCAGTACCGTCTTCTATCTAATTAGTGTTAGCTTACATATGAATGAAAATTAACTAGGTTAGAGGGTATGTCGAAGACAAAGAAAAAAATTTCAAGGAATTCGTCAAAGAAAGTTTTCCACCAAGTTCCTATTATGAATAAACCCTCCAGACTGAAGCAATTTTGGACCTTTTTGATTGGCAGTGGTTTATTATTAGTATTATTACAGGTTTCGTTTAACTATATTAATGAAAGTGTGACTGTATCGTTTATTAGACCATTAGGTTCTGGTTATGAATTCAAAGTGACCAATAGTAGCCCGGTAGATTATACCATAGAAAAATTTAGGGTTTTTCCAGACGTTAATCAGGAAGTCGTTTTCATTCTTACAAAAGATATTCTTATTGAGTTGCCAGTTGATGGATATGGTGTTTCTGTGCCTGGTGGTAATGAAACATACATTCCTGCTTATGAATTCAAAGAGTTAGATGGTATTGATATTTCTTCTAATAGTAGTGAGGTATTTAGGGTTCCACCACTATCGGCTCGTGCTTACTATAAACCAGCGGCAATGATAGTTTTTATCGAATATAAGGTGATGCCAACAAACTTGTTTATAAATTTTTTCCATAAAAAGCTAGCTAGTTTTGGATGGATAAATTCAGTTACAAAGAACAAGTATTTGGTTTCTGGTGACTATTGGACGCCGCTAAGTTTGACTTCTGAAATATCAGCTTTGGAGGCCGCATGTAGAGATACAGAATGGTTTTCTAAAAGTTCAAAGTGCAAATTTTAAGCCTGAAAATGCCTCAAGAGGGATTGTCAACACGTAGAGTTTCTAGTCACTTAGACCGGCGTTATTATTTCATGAAATTTATAGATAGAGGTTATCTTTGATAAAGAACAAAAAATTATACGCCTTTGCTACGCATGTTCGATGGCAACTTTCATTTTCAATATATCTATCTGTTTTAACTTATCTAGTTATAAAGCATAAAGTGGAACTATATGGTGGTTCTTTTATTGATTTTTCAAAAAGTGATGCGCTGTCATTTACGGCAGGAATTATGACAGTGTTAGCATTGTTTTGTAGTGTATGTTTTGCATTCATTTTGCATCATATGCAAAACGGAAAATCTGAACGTCTAACTCTAATTAGTCAATTAATGGCAGAAATATGTTCTCTTAGAGATTATTTGTTTTCCAATGAAATGCCAGATAGCAATGGTATTTGTAAGCGGTTAGCTCTCGAATTCATCTCAAAAGATCCCCAAGACTTTCCATATATGACGAAGTCTGAAGTACACGAAAATTTCCATGAACATCTGAAGAAACTTGATGATAAAAGTTACTCTAATTATCTAAAGATCACAACATATATTGGGAATATAGAAAAGTACAATTCTGCGCTTTTCTTGGCTGCTATAAAACAAATCACTTCTCAGACGATACTCTCGACGTTAGCTAAAGGGCTTATCTTGGTTTGCTTAATGTTGGCTTTATATGTGTCTTTATTCCTCTTTAACTTTAACGGGTATTCAGTTGAGCTTGCTGGTTTCGCAATATTTGTTGGGATAATGACGGTACAGGTGTTCATTGAGTTTACCATAGATGTCTGGCGATTTTTAAAAGAAGACCTAGATTTTGTTGATTGGGAAGGGGGAACAGAATAACAATCTGTTCAAGAGGGATTCGCAACGCGTAGCATTTTTTACTATGTTTTGATTTAAGTTTTTAAAGGGGGGCTGTTTCATTATTGCGTTGTTCACTCCTCGTGATGTTAATCAGAGAATTGTCGTAGGGTGCAATGAAATTGCACCTCTACTTTTGTTCCTCATTCCTTGCACTAAAGCCGCTCGACAAATGGTGCAATGCGCTGCGCTGATTGCACCCTACGTCTTTTCGTCAATCTGTTGGGGTGGGGCGGCTGAGCGCTGAGCCTTGCCAAAGCAACAAACGGGGCGATCTGCGCCCCGATTCTTCTTATGTCCCCGTTTTATATCGCCACACGCTTGTCTGGCGCTGCCTGATTGTCTGCTGACTCATTACCAAGATGCCTGTGTTCCTCATCAGGCGGACAGAAAAAGCCCACCTTCACTCATACCTCGCCGCTTCCCAGGCGTGTATCGCCTGTTTGCGGGTTTCGCCCCAGTGATAGCCGCCGAGTCTGCCGTTTTGCTGGATGACTCTGTGGCAGGGGATCATCAAAGCGACGGGGTTGGCGCCCACCGCCAGCCCCACGGCGCGGGCGGCTTTGGGATTGCCGACGGCGCTCGCCACCTGGGCGTAGCTCACCACCTTGGCGGGCGGGATCTGCAGCAGCGCCCGCCAGACGCTGATCTGAAAGTTGGTGCCGCTCACGTGCAAGGAGATGGGGCGATCCGGCGCCTTGCTGCCATCGAACATGGTGTTGATGATGTTCTGGGTGCGTGATGGCGCTTCTTGCAGCCTTGCCGCAGGCCAGCTGTGGGCGAGGGCGGCCAGCGGCGTCTCTGGGGCCTTTTCATCGAGAAACGAGAAGTTGCACACCCCCCGCGGGGTCAGGGCGACGAATGCCTGACCAAAGGGGGTGTCGTGCACCCCGTGATCGATAACCAGCCCGGCCCCGCGTTGCTTGTACTCGCCCGGCGTTACCGCTTCGAGTTGCACGAAGTGATCGTAGAGCCGCGAGCCGCTGCTAAGGCCCAGGGTATCGGCCACCTCAAGCAGCGGGCGCGACTCCTGCAACAGCGCCTTGGCCCGCTCCAGGGTCAGCACTTGCAGATAGCGTTTGGGCGTCACTCCGGCCCAGCGGCTGAACAGCCGCTGGAAGTGAAAGGGACTTAAGTGCACGTGCGCCGCTATCTCGTCCAGAGTGGGCTGGCGCTCCACCTGACTTGCGATAAAACGGATGGCATCGGCGATGCGGGCGTAATCAGACATAAGGCGCTCTCACGATAAGGTTTCGGTCGCAGGATCTTGGGGGCGACAAGGTCATGTGCGACAAATTGATACCCCACCATCGGCCAGCAGGGCAATGCCGGTGGTAAAGCTGGATGCATCGGACGCGAGATAAAGGGCCGAGCGGGCGATCTCCTCCGGTTGGGCCAGCCGTTTGAGGGCATGCATATTCTGCACAAAGGCGAGACTCTCCGGCGTATCGGTAAAGGCCCGTCCCATCGGGGTGTCGGTGCCCCCCGGCAGCAGGGCGTTGACCCGAATCCCTTGTGCCCCATACTCGGCAGCCAGCACCCGGGTCAGACCGATGAGGCCCGCCTTGCTCGCCGCATAGGCCGCCATGCCGGGCAGCCCCAGGGTATGGCCGACAAAGGTAGAGGTAAAAATAAGCGAGCCGCCGCCGCGCGCCTGCATGGCGGGGATCTGGTACTTGGCTCCCACAAAGGCGCTGGTGAGGTTGGTATCCAGAATTTCCTGCCACTGCGTCAGCTCAAGCTGCTCTACGCTGCCCGGCATGCCTGTGGTACCGGCGTTGTTGAAGGCGATATCGAGCCCGCCGAAACGGGTCAGCGCGAGATCCACCAGATCGCGGGCGTAAGTCTCGCTTTTCACATCTCCCGCCAGACTCTCCGCCTGGCCCCCCTCGTGGCGGATCTCCTCCACCAGTAGATCCAGCTCGGGCTGGCGGCGGGCGCCGACGACGACACTTGCTCCCTCCCGGGCAAACAGGATGGCGCTGGCGCGACCGATGCCGGAGCTGGCGCCGGTGATGATGGCGACCTTGTTGGACAGTAATGACATGGCAGTTCCCTCGCTGAGTGTGCTGTGCGTCAGATTTAGAGGCGCACAAGGTTGGCAGTAGATTAGAACCCCAATAGGTTCCAACCGACTTGGGTTTGGCCCCCACTATGGCAACCACTCCTCGCTGGAACGACCCGAATCTTGCTCTCTTTGTTCCCAAGTCGTTTTGCGACATGTCGATACAGGCCTTCGCGGCAACAAAAGGGGAGAACTGCGCCCCGAATTCTTTATAATGCCCCCCTTTAAAATCGCCGGACCCGAGTTCGGCGTGCGCTGATGGTCGCTGTGCCATCAGGCAGATCATCAGGATTGAGAAACGGTTATGCATACTCTGGAACAGCTGCGCGCAGGTGAACTGTGCGGTGCCCGCCATCTGAAGCTTTCTGAAAACCTGACGGAGTTCCCCAGCGAGATTTTGAGCCTGAAAGAGACGCTGGAGGTGCTGGATCTCACCGGCAACCAGCTAAGTACGCTCCCTGACGAGCTGGCCGGGTTTGGCAAACTGCGCATTATCTTCTGCTCCGAGAACCGATTTACCGAGCTGCCCGAGGTGCTGGGGCGTTGCCCGGCGCTCACCATGGTGGGCTTTAAGGCCAACCAGATTGTCACTGTCTCGGCCAAGGCGCTGCCCGCCGGTTTGCGCTGGCTGATCCTGACCGATAACGCAATTGAGCAGCTGCCCGATGAGCTGGGCCAGTGCGACGCCCTGCAAAAGCTGATGCTGGCGGGCAACCGCCTGCCCGAGCTGCCGGCCAGCCTTGCCAACTGCCGCAAGCTGGAGCTGCTGCGTATCGCTGCCAACCGCATCGAATGCTTCCCCGAGTGGCTGCTCTCGCTGCCTCGCCTTTCATGGCTTGCCTACTCCGGCAACCCCTTTAGCGAAGGGGCGGAGGCGCGGGCCATCAATGATGCCCATGTCGAACCCCTTGCCTGGGAGACGCTGGCGCTGGGCGAGCTGCTGGGGCAGGGAGCATCCGGCGTTATCCATCGCGCCACCCTTGTGGCTAATCCTGCTGATGCAGTGATTCAGGCGAGCGATAGAGGCGTTGGCAGTCAGGTGGCGGTCAAGCTGTTCAAGGGGGCGGTGACCAGCGATGGCTTGCCCCGCTGCGAGATGGCGGTATCGCTGGCGGCGGGCACTCATCCCAACCTTATCAAGGTGATGGGCAAGGTGGCGGATCACCCCTCCGGTATTCCGGCGCTGGTAATGGAGCTGATCGATCCGGCCTTTGCCAATCTGGCCGGGCCGCCGAGCCTGGACTCCTGCACCCGGGATGTCTATCCCGAGGGGTTGCGCCTGAGTGTGCCGGATGCGCTGGCGATGGCCCACGGCATCTCCTCGGTGGCGGGCCATCTGCACCGCGCGGGCATCATGCACGGGGATCTCTACGGCCACAATATTCTGTTTACCCGCGGGCCTGACGCGCTGGCTCGCGCCCTGCTCGGGGATTTTGGCGCCGCCTCTTTGTATGACCGCTGCGACCGCGAGCGGGCCGTGGGCCTTGAGCGACTGGAAGTGCGCGCATTTGGTTGCCTGCTGGAGGAGCTGCTGGCCCATTGCGATACGCAAGGCTCACAGCTCGATGGGCTGCATCAGCTCAAAGCGGCCTGTCTCTCGGAACTCCCCGCCGAACGCCCCGATTTTGCTTATATCGAGCGTCAGTTGGCGGCTGCTCGCGCCACGCTGTCGTGATCTTTCTGGCGTTGGCGGGCACGTTTTGGCCTGCCAACGTCATTCCCTTCTCTCAGTAATGGCTATAAATGCATGACGTATTTGCATGGATTGGTGTGCCTTGCCCGTTATAAGCACAGCCAATAGCGCCGATTGCGACAGCGAGGCGCAGGGCAAGGGGATGTCCCGTCATTCGCTCGATAACACGCAGAGGCTGCGCGGCAAAAAGGGAAGGGCAGAGGGTTGCGCGGTGCCGGTTAAGTTGTGATATTGAGGCATCTTTAGTACAGAAGGGTAATAACGATGGAAGCTGCGTTTTGGCATCAGCGTTGGGAAGAGAACCGAATTGGCTTTCATCAGGCGGACTTCAACCACTGGCTGCAATCCTGGTGGTCAGCCCAGCAAGCGGACGAGCCGGTGCTGGTTCCCCTGTGCGGCAAATCCCGCGACATGCTCTGGCTGAGCGCTCAGGGCCATCCGGTCGACGGGTTCGAGCTATCGAGCCTTGCCGTCAGCCAGTTCTTCAGTGAAAACCAGCTCGCCGCGAGCGCCAGCTCCTTGAGATCGACCCGGCGTTCCTCCGGACTCACCACCAGAAACAGCCGCTCGCTTTTCGGCTCGCGTAAAAAGAGGTTCTTGGTCTTGGCGGCGGGTAGGTCGGGCAGTAGCCTGCTCGCCTCCTCACAGGTAAACACGGGGGGATGATCGAAACGCTGGTAGGGGATAGCCAGCTGATCCAGCAGGGAATAGATTGCCACAAAGACTCCTTTTGTCGGCGAAGAGTGGTCAGAACGGGATGGGCGGGAATAATGACCGGATCGAGCTTACCAGTTTGACTCCCGCCCCGCAGCCAGCGTGATGATTGCGAGCAGGCACTGTATGAACGTACAATAGTCCCATTCTCGGACAGCCCCTTTATGCTTCATGACTGCAACCCAGCCCACCGTACCCGCCACTCCGCCCCTCGACGGTTTTATCCTGACCCGCCACGGTCGGGACGTGCGCGGCCGCAACGGGCTGCCTGCAACCACCGAAATCGTGATGTGGCTCTGGAGCGCGCAGGGGCCGGTGCGGCTGGTGGTGCCGGGGCAGGAGCTGGTGTTCTTCTTGCCGCAGAGCCATATGGCAGAAGCCGCCGAGCTGTTCAAGGGGGCCGGGGTGAGCGGGCGGTTTCGCCGCCTGCCGATGCACACCTTCGATGGCCGCCCTGTGGTGGGCTGCTATTTCGCTACCCTGAGTGCCTTTCACCGAGCCATCGAGCTGCTGCTTATTCGCGGGTTGGAGCACTTCGAGGCGGATATCCGGCTGCCGGAGCGGTTTCTGATGGAGCGTTTCATCACCGCTGGTGTGTGCTTCGATGGCCGGGTGGTAAAAAAGGGGGGCAAGCAGGGATACTGGGAGGTCAACGAGGCACGCTGCGCGCCGCAGGCGGTGACACCGACCCTCTCCTGGGTGTCCCTCGACGTGGAGTGCGCCATGGACGGGGCGCTGTTCTCGGTCGGTCTTTACAGCGAGCAGGATGCGCGGGTCATCATGATCGGCACCCCGGAGGCGGATGCCGAGAGTTGGGGCACCCAGGTCCAGTGGGTAGAGGACGAGAGCGCCCTGCTGAGTGCCCTGGAGAGCTGGTTCAGCCTGCATGACCCTGATCTGGTGATTGGCTGGAACGTGGTCAATTTTGACTTTCGCCTGCTGCTGCGCCGCGCCGAGCTTAACAAGCGGAGGCTGCGGCTTGGGCGGGGGCGCGAGCTCTGTTTCTGGCGCTCGTCACGGGGCGATCCCCAGACCGGCAACGTTATTATCCCCGGGCGCATGGTGCTCGATGGCATCGATACCCTGAAAAGCGCCACCTGGCAGTTTGCCAGCTACAGCCTGGATGCGGTGGCGAGCGAACTGCTCGGCCGTGGCAAGGATATCGAGGATGTGGCCAATCGGGGGGAGAAGATCACCGAGCTGTTCCACTCCGACAAGGAGGCGCTAGCTCGCTATAACCTGGAAGATTGCAAGCTGGTGTGGGAGATCTTCGACTACTGCCATCTCATCCCCTTTGCCATCGAGCGCGCCTCCCTCACTGGTCTTGAGCTGGACAGGGTAGGGGGCTCGGTGGCGGCCTTTACCAACCTCTATCTGCCGCGGCTCCATCGTGGCGGCTACGTGGCCCCCAATCTGCCAGCCGACGGTGGGCTGGCGAGCCCCGGCGGCTATGTGATGGACTCCAAACCAGGTCTCTATCGCCACGTGCTGGTGCTCGATTTCAAGAGCCTCTATCCCAGCATCATCCGCACCTTCTGCATCGACCCCATGGGACTTATCGAGGGGCTGCAGCATCCCGAGCACGCCATTCCGGGCTTTCGCGGCGCCATGTTCTCCCGCGAGCGGCACTTCTTGCCGGATCTCATCGCTACCTTGTGGGCGGCGCGGGATCGGGCCAAGGCCGCCAGCAACAAGGCGCTCTCCCAGGCCATCAAGATCATCATGAACTCTTTCTACGGCGTGCTGGGGTCGGGGGGCTGCCGTTTCTATGATCCGCGCCTAGCCTCCTCCATCACCCTGCGTGGTCACAGCATCATGCAGCAGACCCGCGAGTGGATTGAAGAGAAGGGGTTCGAGGTGATCTATGGTGACACCGATTCCACCTTTGTCCATCTGGGGCGCGAGACCAGCCCGGATGAGGCGGACGAGATTGGCCAGCGACTGGCGCAAATGATCAACGATAACTGGGCTGCACTGATCAGGCGCGAGTTCGATCTGCCGAGCTATCTCGAGATCCAGTACGAGACCCACTATCGCCGCTTTCTGATGCCCACCATCCGCGGGCTGGAGAAGGGCAGCAAGAAGCGCTATGCGGGGCTGGTTGGCAAAGCCAGTGAGCGGAGTGAACAGCTGGTATTCAAGGGGCTCGAATCGGTGCGTACCGACTGGACCATGCTGGCCAAGCAGTTTCAGACCCGCCTCTATGAGCTGGTATTTCACGATGAAGATCCCAGCGGCTATGTGCGCACCATGGTGGATGAGACTCGTGCCGGTCGTCACGACGATCTGCTCATCTACCGCAAACGGCTACGCCAGAAGCTCGAAGAGTATCAGAAGAATGTGCCGCCCCATGTGCGGGCGGCGCGGCTGGCCGATGAGGAGAACCTGCGCCGTGGTCTGCCCCAGCGCTATCAGCATCGGGGCGCCATCGCCTATCTGATGACCCTTAATGGCCCCGAGCCGCTGGAGTACAGGCGCAGTGCCATCGATTACGAACACTACATAGACAAGCAGTTGCGGCCCATTGCCGATGCCATCCTGCCCTTTATCGGCGAGTCGTTCGACCGGATCTGTGGTCAGCAGCTGGATCTTTTCTGATTGGTGCAAGATGGCACTTTACTTCCCATAAATACTGTATAAAAATACAGTTATAAATCATGGAGAAGTTTCCTATGCGTCTTGAAATCATCATCGACAGAAAACATCAGATCCCGACCTCGACCATGGAGGCGCTGCGTCAGGAGCTGCTCAAGCAGCTTGGCGAAAAATTCCCCGACATCCATGTGCGGGTCGCACCGGGCAGTGCCATGGCCCTGACCGTTAGCCGTGCCAGCAAGGAAGACAAAGAGCTGGCCGAAGCCATGGTGCAGGAGGTGTGGGAGAACGCCGACAGCTGGATGCCGGAAGAGAACGTCGCCTCCTGATCCCGCACTGTCAGTGGATAACTCGGGCGTTGGATAAATGGGTAGCTGATAAACGGGCATGCCCGCGAATGATCCGCTGATCCCCGGACAACAAAAACGCAGCCAGGTGGCTGCGTTTTTTGTGGGTGGTGAGAGGCTCGCGGTGGTTTTTCTAGCTCTGGGTTGAGCCAGGCCCGTTACAACCCCGCCCAGCTTTTCAGGCTCTGCTGTTGCACCCGGCGATTGGCTTCGCGGATCTCCCCCCTAGCGCGCAGGTCGGCCAGCGCAATGGGCAGTGCGGCGCGGATCTCGGCACTGCTCATCCCGGCTTTGAGGGCCGGGTGATAGGCCATCTTGAGCAGCACATAGTCCAGCCCGGTCAAAAAGCTGTCGATGCTGTTGTCATTGAAGATGGAGGGAAACACCTTGTCCGAGTCGTTGGGCAGCCCCATCACCTGGGTGAACTCCTCCACCACGCAGTCGAGAAAGCGTCCCTTGGCCCGGCTGTAGTCTATCGGAATGATGATGGTGGCACGGCTGATCTCGTGTTTTGCATTGGTTGCGAAGTTGGCAAGGCAGAGCCCCTCCTTGAGCGCCATCTTGACCGATGGATCCCCCCCCATGGTGCGGTTGGCCCAGCTCTTCATCTTGCTGTAGTCGGTCATGATCAGGGTGAGGTTGGGCTTTGCGGACACCATGCTGATGGGGTGGCCGGTGATACGGGCCAGATGGGCTGCCTGTACCTTCACCACGTCGGCCTGCAGCGGCTTGTCACCTGACTCGTTGATAAGTTGCAGCCGGATCGGCTGCTGCCAGCGGGCAAAACGGGTCTGCCTGGCTTCGCCATACTCCCGCTCCATGGCGATGGCCATAAAGCTCTCGGTGAGATAGCTGTCGCTCTGCCAGCGCTCATCGGCCCGGGCGCTGTGGCCTGCGAGCAGAAGCAGCAGGGCCAGCAGCCCGCGTGACGCGCGGCGGGGACGGGCAGCGCGGCCCAAGTTGGCCATTACCAAAGTGGCAATAAAGCGCGTGGCACCAAAGGGGGTGGCGGCAAATGACATGTTTCCTCCCTGAAACGGTTGTCAGCCTAGCGGTTGGCCTTGTCGATATCGCGCCAGGTGAGCCAGAGCCTGAGATCAAACTCCAGTTGATGATAGTCCGGCTCCATGTGCTGGCAGAGCTGGTAGAAGCTCTTGTTGTGATCCTTCTCTTTGATATGGGCCAGCTCGTGCACCACGATCATTTTCAGGAACGGGGGCGGTGCCTCCTTGAACAGGGCGGCGATGCGGATCTCGTTCTTGGCCTTGAGCTTGCTGCCCTGCACCCGGCTGACGTAGGTGTGCAGGCCGAGGGCATCCTTGATCACGTTGATTTTGCCATCGAACACCACCTTTGACAGGGGCGCCGAGCTCTTGAGGTAGCGGTTCTTCAGCTCCATGGTGTAGGCGAGCAGCGCCTTGTCGCTCTGGATCTGGTGGCTCTCCGGATAGCGTTTGGCCAGCATCTCCCCCAGCTTGCCCGCCGCAATCAGCTGCTGTACCTGTGCCTTGAGGGGGTCGGGATAGCCGCCCAGATAAGTCAGTTCCGCCATGGTGTTACTCGTTACATCAAAAAGAGCGTCATTGTAGTTATCTCGGGCGGGCTCTTCAAACGCTCAGGGCCTGCTCAAGGATACTAGAGACAAGAAGCTGTCGACCGAAGGCGGTTAATCGGTCATTTTTATAGCTGTTCACTGGGGTACCTCGGGTGATTAGTTTGGTTGGCGCCTCCAATTCTCCGGGAATGCCCAGAGTGAATAACCTACAGAGAGGTCAGATCTAGGGAACTGGGGGCGATTCAGCATGACTCGTTCGTATGGATTGGTGTGCCTCTGCACGTTATAAACGCAGCCAATAGCGCTCATTGCGACAGCGAGGCACATGGCAAAGAGAAGCCCAGTCTTTCGCCCGATAACAGGCAGAGGCTGCGCGGCAAAAAGGGCAGGGCAGAGGGTTGCGCGGTGCCGGTTAAGTTGTGATATTGAGGCATCTTTAGTACAAAAGGGTAATAACGATGGAAGCTGCGTTTTGGCATCAGCGTTGGGAAGAGAACCGAATTGGCTTTCATCAGGCGGACTTCAACCACTGGCTGCAATCCTGGTGGTCAGCCCAGCAAGCGGACGAGCCGGTGCTGGTTCCCCTGTGCGGCAAGTCCCGCGACATGCTCTGGCTGAGCGCTCAGGGCCATCCGGTCGACGGTTTCGAGCTATCGAGCCTTGCCGTCAGCCAGTTCTTCAGTGAAAACCAGCTCGCCGCGACCGTGAGCGAAATGGGCCCTTATCAGTGCCATCAGGTGGACAGCCTGCGCATTTTTCAGGGGGATTTTTTCGCCGCCTCCAGTCTGGGCCGCCGTTACCGGCTGGTCTATGACCGCGCGGCGCTGATCGCCCTGCCGACCGCGATGCGCCGCCAGTATGCGGCCCTGATCAGTTCGCTAGTCGAGACCGGTGGCCAGATCCTGCTGGTGACCCTTGAATATCAGCCTGAGCAGCAGAGTCAGCCCCCCTTCTCGGTGGGTGAGATAGAGGTGCGGGCGCTGTTCGAGCGCGATTTTCGTATCGAGGTGCTGGGGCGCGCCGCCGAGGTGGATCACCCGCGGGTGTTGTCGGGTCAGCTCTCCTACTTTGATGAGGTAGCCTACCGGCTGGTTCGCCGGGGTTAACGGGCAGCTAACGGGCGGCCAAAGGGTGGTCTGCGCCGACAAATCATCGGGCTGCATGCTCTTCGCTACCTCCTTTGACGTAGATCAACGTGACTGGCGGGGGGAGTGCCTAATATGAGGCTGTTTCTCAATCACTGTTGGCATTGCAAAGCGAGTATCGGGTCTTTCCCGCTTGCTGATCAGCAACTCAGTGTCTGATTTTCACGCTCATGTTCACTTTTGGCGGCTTTGGTCGCAATTGTTATGGTTTTTCCAGCCGACCCAGATGGGTCGGCTTTTTATTGCCTGCGATTTGCCGTGGGCAGGAAAAACGGGGGAGTGCGAGGTCTGATCAGGCCTCGAAGGTGGCGGCATTGAGCCGAAATGCCCGTGGGTCGTCGATAAACTGGCCGGTGATCCGCTCGTCATGTTCGTGCCCCTGACCATAGCTGCAGAGGATCAGCCGATCGGAGGTGCGCGATCGCAGCTGGGTGATAAAGCGCACCAGATCGGCGCGGCTCAACTTGCCCACCTCATCGCAGACCCGCTCCCGTTGATCAAACCCCAGATCCTTGTTGCCGATGCTGACCCACAGCCGCTGGCCGCGACTGCGCAGGTTGGCATCCCGCTCGCTCAGCTGGGCTTGCAGTCCCGCCTTGCTCTCCTGCCACTGCTGCTCGGTAAATTCGAGCATGGCGAGCGGGAAGAGGTCGATAAACTCCTCCACCGCATCGAGCAGGATCTGCGGCCCCGCCACCGGCGACTGGATATAGAAGATCAGGCCCGGATGGCGATTGAGGGGCAGGTTGCCGGCGCCCACCACATACCCCAGTTGCTGACGGGTACGTAGCTCGTGGAAGAAGGTGGAGGACATGATGTGGTTCGCCAGAGTGAAGCAGGCGAGATCCCGCGCCCGGGTGGTGCGGGACTGGTAATAGACCAAGAGCGCCGAGTCTTCGTGATCGCAACCCTGCTCGCGAATAAGGGTGCCTCTGTCCTGAATGGAGATGAGCGGGCGGCGGGTCTCGCCGCTCGGCTTGCTGCTGGTGCCATTGATGTCGCTCAGGTGGCGCTCCATCAGGGCGGCCAGCTCCAGCGCTTCGGCGGCAGTCCAGTCGCCATGCACCAGTGCCTCGACATGCACCTCGCCAAACAGCTGGGCCACGAAGCCGGGCATCTCTTCCAGCTCGACGGTGCGCAGGTGACGCAGCAACTGCTCGAACGGCGGGTTGTTGGGTTGCAACAGGCTGGTGAGCTGGTTAAAGAGCTGGGAGATGGGGCGCGCCTTGGACTGGTTGTCCCAGTTGCGGATGAGCTGCTCCTTGATCTCGGCGAAGCGACCCGGATCCGGATACCCCAGGGTGCGGTTGCCGAGGATCATGTCGAGCAACAGCGGCTGCTTGTCGGCAAAGCCGCTCAGGTTGATGGTAAAGCCCCCCTGATGGGCATAGATCTGATAGCCCAGCCCCGCCAGCTCCGCCGGATAGGTGAGGGCGTTGAGATGGTCGGCCAACAGCTCCACGGCGAGGCGCGCCATGGCGATATTGCGCGGATTTTTGACTGCATGTTCGCTGTCGATGGAGATATAGAGATTGCCCTTGGGCACGCTGAACAGGTGCTCATGGAGGTGCCAGAGGCGAAAACCGGGGCGATCGATAAGGCAGGCGGGCATGTCGGCGGCAAGCTCGGGTGTGCGCGGATCGAGCCTACTGCTGATAAAGGGGTTGGGCTTGGGCAGCACCAGCGCCGGATCCGGTTCGCTCTGCTGCCAGCGAATTTTCTCGGCCTCGGTAATGGTCGCCACGCTGTAGGGGGTCTGATACCAGCGGGCCAGCCGATCGGTCGCCACTTCCGGTGCAGTGATGGTGATACGCAAATTGTGCGGGGTGAGCTTGGCGAGGAAGCGGCGGATCAGCCCCTCGTCATATTCGCGCATCATGTAGTCGCCGTAGAGCAGATCCTCTGGTTTGTAGCTAAAGAGGTTGAGCACCAGCCCCGATACCGTATCGAGGGGGCGGCCGCGCTCCTGAAAACGGAACGCCGATTCGAGTACGGTCCGTTTTTCGTCATAGCGCCAGCTCTGCAGCCCTTCGCGGCCAATCAGTTTCAGATAGCCAAACAGGGCGGCGAGGATGTCGTCCACATGCTCAAGGCCCAGAGGTGTGAGGCCGAAGTTGACGCCAAAATCCTTGAAGTTGGCGCCGCTGATGCCACCGCCCGCAGAGAGCTGGTTGACCCAACCTTTTGCCTTGAGCAGGGAGAGCAGGCTGCCATCCCCCTCGTAGCCAATCAGATGACTCAGGAAGGTGAGGGGTTTTTTGTCGTAAAACTCGTCCACATTGGGCAGGGGGAAGCAGAGCGACAGCTTGCGGGTCTCCTTGACCGGATTGATGTGGATGCGCACGCCGAGATCGTCGAGCCGGTAGAGTGGCATGGTGAGGGTCGGGGTTCCCAAATTGCGATTCAAAATGGGAGCAAAGTAGCGACAGCACCACTGCAACTGGGTATCGATGGATTCCGGCGAGATCATCACCAGCGCCATGCGATCCGCGCTGTAGTGGCTTTCGTAAAAACGGATAAGGTCGGAGCGCAGATCCCGTCCCGGCAGATCGGCCAGGGTATCGAGGTTGCCCACCGAGAACTTGGAGAAGGGGTGCGCCGAGTTGACCGTCTCTTTATGCACCTGATAGCTGCGGCGCATGTCGTCCTGCAGCTTGAGGCGATACTCGGAGTCGACCGCGTTGCGCTCCTTGTCCACCCACTCCGGATCAAAGGTGGGGCAGATAAAGAACTGGGAGAAGCGAGCCAGCCCTGCTTCGAAGAAGCCGTTGTCGATCTCGAAGAAGAAGTTGGTGAACTCGGTACCGGTCCAGGCGTTGTTGCTGCCGCCATGACGGCTCATAAATTGCTGGTACTCACCAGGCTTGGGGTAGGTGCAGGTGCCGAGAAACAGCATGTGCTCCAGAAAATGGGCCATTCCCTGCCGGTCGGCGGGATCGTCAAAATGGCCGGTATTGACCGCCAGCGAGGCGGCAGATTTGTCGGTGTCGGGATCACAAATCAACAAGACCCTGAGCCGGTTGGCCAGCTCCAGAAAATGGTATTGCCGATGGTCATTGGGACTGGCATATGGGCTCATTGGCGTGTGACTCACGTTGGATTTATTTGAATTTAAACATGATTATCGACCCCGCTATCCCGTCAGGCAAACCCTTTTCTGAGAGGTAGCGCAATTGTTTCCACACCCGTGGCGGGGTAAGATCCCCCGGCTATCAAAACAGGCCCGTTGGGCGAGGTTGTAATGAAGATCTATATCATGCGTCATGGCCAGGCTGGCATGAATGCGAAAACAGATGAACAGCGTCCATTGACCGAGCAGGGTATTGAAGAGTCTATCCAGATGGCCCGCTGGCTGGCGCCTCAGCTGATTGGCCCGCTGGATCGGGTGATCCACAGCAACTATCTGCGGGCACGCCAGACCTGGCAAGCCATATGCAGTGAATTACCTGACGCAGCAGCCGTTGAAGAGAGTGGCGACATTACCCCTTATGGTGATCCCGCTTTCGTGGCCAGCTACCTCACCACTCTGGCTGAGCAACATGGCCAGATCCTGATGGTCAGCCATCTGCCGCTGGTGGGTTATCTGGTGCAAAGCCTCTGCCCGGCCGCAGGAGCACCCATGTTCGCCACCTCGGGCATCGCCTGTATCGAGTGGCACGATGGCAAAGGAACCTTGCTCTGGCTCGAAGGGCCGCATACAATAGGCTAAAAGTTAATAAAAAGTTATAGGTTGAATTTTTTGGGAAGAGATGGGCGAGTTTTCCGGATTTTTATAAGTACTTTACGGAATTAATTCGCAGAAGCTGCTGTCATACGGATACAACTGCAAGAGGTTGCAAACGATGAGAGTGTTCAAGAAGTACCTGCCACTGATGGTGGCAAAGCATGTCAAAACCTTCTTTAAAGGTCGGATTTACATCCATGGTCGGGGGCGGTTTGATTTCCAATCCGGTTTGTTGCTGATGCCGAATCCGGCGGATATTCCCCACCGCCAGACAGTCACCGAGGTCAACGAGCTGATCTCCAGACTGCACATGGATGCCGCGTGATGCGCTTCTGAACCTGTTTCTGCACTGATATGCCCGCACTTTTGCGGGCATATTTGTTTCTGGCGACTGGCGTTTACCGCGTGGCTGTTCAGGCCCACACCTTTGTTTATCTCCCATCGCCCCCTATACTGGCCCGCTGTTGTCTCTTCGGTCTGGATCTTCTCATGCCCCTTGCCTTTCTGTTCCCCTTCTCCTGCATTGCCATCTGGGCTGGCAATGGCATCGTCAGTAAACTGGCGGTTGGTGTGTTGTCCCCTGCAGCCTTGGCCTGGTCGCGCTGGATGGTGGCTGCGCTGGTATTAAGCCCGTTTCTAGCCCGTCGGGTATGGCGTGCGCGTGCCCGCATTCGTGCCGGTTTTTGGCAGATCGCCATGCTGGCTTCGCTGGGCATGGTGCTCAACCAGACTTTTGGGTACTACGCGGCGCAAACCCTGGGAGCCACCGAGATGGGGTTGATGATGGGACTGACGCCGCTGCTGACCGTGTTGTTCAGCATCTGGCTGCTGCGCGAGCGGCCCACCTGGGGCGCCGTGCTGGGGGCGCTGCTTTCCATCCTTGGCTTGTCTATCTTGCTGGGGCAGGGAGATCCTACCCGGCTGTTTACCCAAGGCATTCATATCGGCTCTGTCTATATGCTGATTTCGGCGGGTACTTACGCCCTTTACAGTGTGCTGCTCAAGAAGTGGGATCTGAGGCTCGACAACTGGTCGCTGCTCTACGGTCAGGTGATCTGCAGTGTGGTGATCCTGACCCCCTTCTTTTTGCTGGTGGATGGCCAGTGGCCGGATGGGCGGGCCCTGTGGCTGATCCTCTATGCCGGGATCCCCACTTCGGCGCTCTCGCCCTGGCTCTGGATGCAGGGTATCGCTCTGCTCGGTGCCAACCGTACCGCCATCTTTATGAACCTGCTGCCGGTGATGACGGCTGGCCTTGCCATCATCCTGCTGGGGGAGCGGTTGACCAGCTATCACCTGATCGGGGGTGGGCTGACCCTGCTGGGGGTCTTGCTGGCACAGCTGCTGGTGCGTCCGGTGGTGGTGGGTCGCCGCCGGGTTGTAGTGGTTAACTAAATCCGGATACTTGGTTAGGCCAAATATCGGCTTTTGCTGGCGGTATCCCGTCGCCGGGAGCCACTCTGACTTCAGGCTTCTGAATAACCGTTCCATCGGGGCGTTATCCCAGCAGTTGCCACGCCGACTCATGCTCTGGGTCATGCGATAACGCCACAGTCGTTGCCGAAATGCCCGGCTGCCGTATTGACTACCCTGGTCGGAGTGAAACAGCACGCCAGATGGGCAACCTCGTTGCTGATATGCCATTTCCAGTGCTTTGATGGCCAATTCTGCATCAGGCTTATCAGACATCGCCCCCCCGGGTGTGCAGGTCAAGAACCGCTGCCAGGTAATGCCAGCGACCACCGGCCCAGACGTAGGTGATATCGCCACACCACACCTGATTGGGTTGCTGGACATCAAATTCTCGGGCCAGCAGATTGGGAATGTCCGGTCGTTCTGACCGTGCCACCTTATAACGGTGTACGCCCGGCTGTTTGGATGCCAACCCGGCCTCCTTCATCAGGTTACGTACTTTGAATCGGCCAATCTGATACCCCAACTCTCGCATCATCGACATCAAAGCGCGGCTGCCCGCTGAGTTCCGGCTTTCTTTGAACAAACGGCGCAACTCACAGCGCTGTTGCATACGTTCACGGTTAATCGTCCGCCTGCGAGCCAGATAATCGTAAAAACAGGAGGTGGGAACATCGAAGGCGCAGCAGACCAGAGTGATGGGGGCTTGCTCCCTTAATCGGTCTATCAGCGCGTACGTGTGAACTCGTCCGCCATCAAGAGAGCAGTAGCCTAATGGGATGGTCTGCTCCATCCACCCCGCTATGCTGGAGCCAGCATCAAGGAGGCTCATCATGACTCAAGCGCAGATTTACATTTACGGTATCGATTTAGGCAAAAACTGGTTTCACCTGGTGGCGATGGATCGCATGGGGCATGTATTGACCAAGCAAAAGCTCACTCGTTCACAACTGAAACAGTTCATCAGTACGACCCCACCCTGTCGGGTTGCCTTCGAGGCATGTCCTGGTTCGCAATACTGGGGGCGCCTGTTCCAACAGGCGGGGTTCGAGCCCAAGATTATTCCCGCTCAATTTGTTAAGCCCTACCTCAAATCGAACAAGAATGACTTCAACGATGCCACCGCCATTGCCGAGGCTGGTAGCAGAGGCACTATGCGCTGTGCCCCGTTGAAATCTCATGAACAATTGGCATTGCAGGCGACTCATCGCGTCCGTCAGCGTTTCATCGTCGAACGTACCGCCACTGTCAATCAGATGCGAGCGTTGCTGCTGGAATATGGGCTCACCGTGCCAGTCGGCAGAAAAGTCTCCGAGCGCTCTCTGCCGACGATCCTTGAAGATGCCGAGAATGGCTTGCCTGACTTTATCCGCGCTCTGGTATTGCGTCTGAGAGAACGGTGGCAACAGCTGGATATTCAGATTGATGACATGAGCCTCATGCTCGGACAAGCCTCAAGCGCATCAAGTTTGTGCCAAAAAATCAGTACCGTCCCCGGCATTGGACCGATTGTCTCAACCGCGTTGATTGCCGCGATTGGCAATGGCTCACAATTCAAGAAAGCCCGCGACCTGTCAGCCTGGTTGGGGCTGGTCCCCAGGCAATATTCAACGGGCGGAAAATCTTCGCTCGGCGGGATCAGTAAGCGTGGCAATAGCTATTTAAGGCAAATGGTTATTCAGGGCACCAAAGCGCTGAAAATTCACATGAAGCGTGACAAATCATCGTTAGGCGAATGGGTCGCCAGGCTGGAGGCCGGCCATCACCATCATGTGGTCCTTATCGCCTTGGCCAACAAGATAATGCGAATTTGCTGGAAAGTACTGACATCCGGCAGGGATTACCAACCGTATCCCAACACAAGTTCAGCTGTTTAACAGATATAACTCATACCCGGTTTTGCGAGCCAAAAACAGATGACAGAAGCGTTCACCCCACGACGTTGCAGCCTGGCTAAATAAAGGCTATGTCCCAATTACGTGTTGCATGGGGTGCCCCAGCGCCTCATGCAAACAGAGCCAATAAAAAAGGCGGCCATTGCAACAATGGCCGCCCTGCGGGGCGTATTGACGATCAGCGTCGGCGATAGAGACCCGGATCCACCTCTTCGTAGTGGCTGGTCAGGTATTGATAGAAGGCGAGATGGGAAGGGGTGCTCGGTTTTTTCAGCTCCTCGCTCACCCGATCCGGCTTGGCGATGATGAACTTCGGATTCTGGCGCTGGATATCGGCCAGCACTCGCTCGCGCACGTCATAGGGCGGATTGACGTTGGCAAAGAAGAGGTAGGCGGACGCTGGCTGGCGATCGGTCCAGAGATAATATTGCGGCTGGATGCCATCGACCCAGATCTTGTCGCTCGGGACTGTCTCGGCCTTGATGCGATCAACCCGTACCTGCGCGGCCGGATTGAAAGGGCGACCCTTGAGGGTGCCTTCCCAGGCGTTGTTGATCATCAGCAGCAGCATGGCCAGCGTTGCCAGCCAGGGGGTGGCACTGCGCACATCCCAGGCGCGCCAGAGGGGGATGAGGATCAGCACCGGCAGTGCCCACAGCAGGCTGGTACCGAGCACCTCGTTGACCCGCTCGAGGGACCACTCCTTGGTGCTCCAGCCAAAGGCGAGCTGCTGGGCCAGCAGCCAGCTGGCGGTGAGCACCACCAGCGAGATGCAGAGCAGCCCGATGGCATCTGCCTGCTGTTCGCTGCGATCCAGCAATACCGCCAGCGGCAGCACCGCCAGTTGCAGATAGAGCACGTCATAGTGATCGAACACATGGCCGGAGACCGAGTTGGCGATCAGGGTAAACAGCACCCCAAACAGGGTCGCCAGCAGGGCGGGCAGATACCACTCCTGACGGCGGCTCAACATCAGAATGATGAAGGCGGGCAGCAGCATCACAAGGCCGGTGCGCAGCAGGCCGACGGCGCCCACCATGGGGGAGAAGCCGTTGCCGTAGCTCCCCTCGAAGAAGATGTCGAAGGCGTAGTATTTGAAGGCCGCCAGCAGATCATGTTGCTGGAAGTAGGCGTAAAGCGGGCCGCCAATCAGCGCCAACCCCAGCAGGCTGGAGATGAGCAGCAAGATGGCGTCACGCCACTTTTCGTGCAGACACCAGTGGCAGAACAGCACCAGATACCAGGCACCCCAGAAGGCGCCGTTGTTGGTGCGCATCCAGGCGACGATGGCGAAGGTGAGAGCCGCCGCCAGCGCGGGCCACCAGCGAAATCCCTTGTCCAGCAGCAGGGTGATGAAGGCCCACTGGGCGATGAGGGCGAGGTGGAAGGTCCAGTCCTCAGTCATGTTGCCGTAGTAGTAACGGGTGCCGTAGAGAGCCAGCACCGCCAGCATGGCGCCGAGACGCGCCTTGAACGAGAGTCCAAGCTGGGCAAAGGCTTGCCAGCTGGCCAGCAGTCCGAGCCAGCAGAGCACCCACTCCAGCGCCCAGATCCCGACAACCCCCCCCATTCGATAGCCCAGCGCATCGAGGGCGAAGATCATCGGCCCCTTGATGTCGATCATGTCGCGATAGAGCACGCCACCTTCGCTCCACATCTTGCCCATCACCGCGAACAGCGAGGCATCAAAGCCTGGCGCCATGGCGTGGAAGAGCGGGTTGCGCAGACAGAAGAGCAGCGCCAGCAAGGCGGTCAGCAGCACAATGGCTGGCTTGATACCCGGGTTGACGCGAGGGGGAGTGAAACGGATGGAGTGATTCATGAAGTCGCCTGTTCCTGCAGCTGGTCTTGAAAGCGGGCCTATCTTGCCGAGCTAGTGAGTGCGATGCAATGGGGCAGGCCCGTGTGGGGCAAATATTCTCGAAAAAGCCCGGTTCTTGCAGGGAACCGGGCGCTGGCTGCGGCAATATTGGCCGTCAGGGGGATGTGGCAAAGCATCCCTCCGATATCAACTGAAGTACTCAACCAGGGGCGGCTGCGCTTCCAGTGTCGGCAGGTGACGGGCCCAGCGGATAAAGGCGTCGGCCAAGGTGATACCGAGCTCCTGATTGTGCTGGGTCAGGGTGCGCGCCAGTGCGGTGTAACCCTCCTTGCCGGAGGCGGTATAGGCGCTCGACACCCCGCGATAGACCTGTTCGGCATTGACCGCTTGCCACTGGCCGGGGGCTGCTTCCCACTCCAGTCGGGTGATGCGCTGACCCTTGGGCCGATCGGCCTGATAGGTGAATCGCACCCCTGCGGTGTAGGGGAAGCTGCCGTTGCCATTGCCGACCACGCCGTTGTTGGTGGCGTTGTCGATGGCATTCTCCAGCGCCTCCGCCAACTCGTGACCGTGCACCCGATAGAGGGTGAGGGGAATGGCAAACGGCAGCAGGCGACCGGCGATATCTGCTTCGCTCAGGGGGCCCGGCTCCAGCGAGCAGCGCACGCCGCCAGCATTGTGCAGGGCAAAGTCCACCTCGCCTACCTGTTCACGGGCGGCGGTCAGCATGGCGCGGGCCACCAGCGGGGCGAGCTGGCTGCCGTGGGGCAGGGTGGCATCCGGCAGCCGCTGATGGGGCAGTGGCGCCGCCAGTCGGGTGACGATGCGCTGGCTCATGGTTTCAATCTCCGGCCGATAGCGTTTGGCCAGATGTTGTTCAAGCTGTGGATCCGGCTCGCAGAAGGTGAGCCCGGCGGGTGGGGTGGAGGCGTACGGCCAGGGCAGCCAAGGGAGCCACTCCAGCTGACCCTGACTCTGCACGACGCGGCCCGCCTCATCGAAGGTGAGCTCGCAAACACCGAGGCAGAGGGCGCTGTGGCCAGCATGCAAAATAGCCACCCCGTTGTTCATCAGCGGATAGCTGCCTTCACTTGGCAGACCTAGCGGCGCGAGATCCCCCAGCAGACTGTGGGTATGGCCACCGATGATGAGACTGAGCTCGGGGAAGCGCTCTGCCAGCAGCTTGTCCTGATCCAGCCCGAGGTGGCTCAGCAGCACGATATGCTGGATCCCTTCGCGCTTGATCTCCTGCAACACCCTGGTGAGGGTGTCGGCGACCGCGTGGAAACGGGTGTGGGGATCCGGGTTGGCGATGGCAGCCATCTGGGCGAGGGTGATGCCGAGCAGCGCAAAGGGAACCCCGTCGATCACCCGACGATGCCAGGGCTGATGGGCGTCGTAGAGGTGGGGAATATCCCACAGCCCAAGCGGCGTGTCGGCTGGCTCCTGACTGTTGTCCAAATTGGCGGCCAGCACCGGAAAATCGAGCTGGCGCAAGAACTCCACCAGCGGGCCGTTACCCAGATCGAACTCGTGGTTGCCAAGTACCATGGCATCGGGGGCCAGCATGGCGAGCAGGTCGGCGTTGGCGCGCCCTTTGAAGCGGTTGAAATAGAGAGAGCCCTGAAAGGAGTCGCCACCGTGCAGAAACAGAAAACGCTGGCCGGCTGCTGCGGCTTGGGCACGCAGTTGGGTCAGTCGGGTCAGGATCCGGGCATAACCGCCGCACTGGGTGCGCCACTGGCCTTCACCGACAGGGGAGAAGCTCATGGGCGCGCCATCGAAGTGGGAGTGGCAATCACTGAAATGGGCAAGTTGAACCGTAATACTCATCTCGGTCCTCCTTAGGGGGAAAATGAGCACCGAGTCTACTGCAAAGGGGGGGGAGGATACCAGCCCGACAGGGTGCCGGGCTGGTCAATGATCAGGCGGGTACCATGATCTGGGTGGCGACGATCACCACCAGCAGGCCGACGGCGACCGGCATACTGGTGCGCTTGACCACCTCGAACGGCGAGAGCTTGCCCATCCCCGCACAGGCGACCACTACCCCGGAGACCGGCGAAATGGTGCGACCCAGGTTGGAGGCTTGCAGCATCGGGATCACCAGATAGGCCGGGTTGATGCCAAGGCTGCTGGCCAGGTTGGGGATCAGCTCCACGAAGGCGTAGAAGGGGGCATTGCCCGAGCCGGTGGTGAAGGCGGCCAGGGTGGTGATCACCACCAGTGACAGCATCATGATCAGGCCGCCTGAGCCGAGATCCTGCGCGTGAGCCAGCAGGGTGTCGATAAAGCCGATGGTCATCAGACCCTGGGCGAAGACACCGGCACCGACCAGCAGCATGACCACACCGGCAAAGGCGTCAGCCATGTTGCGCCAGCAGACCTGCAGACCGTCCAGCAGCTCCTTGCCATTGCGGATCCGCACCAGCTCCAGCAGGCTGGCCAGCACCATGCACATGACGATGATGGTGACGATATCCAGCTGCGGACCCCATTTGCCGTCAAACACCAGCACCCCGATGATGGGGGTAAAGGGCAGGATGGCGTAAAAGGCAGGCGCAGTCGTCACCAGATCACCCGGGGCGACCGGCTCGTTGTGCTCACCGGATTTTTGGTCAAGGTAGCGCTGCCAGAAGAAGTGGGTCACCGCCATACAGGCGATCGCCACCAGCGAGATGGGCAGGGTCAGCTTGAAGGCAAAGTCCAGCAGCGGCATGTTGGCGGCCTGGGCGGCCATCACCACGTCACCCGAGGTTGGTGCCAGAATGATGGCGGCTGGCGAGGCGCACACGGCCGCCGCCGCGCCACGGGAGATCCCCATGTTGACCATCAGCGGGAACAGGGTGGCCATCAGCAGCACGCCGAGGCCGGTAGCGGAGCTCACCGCCAGCGACATGGCGCAGGCCACCAGATAGGCAGCCACCAGCAGGATATAGGGGGACTTGATGATGCCGAGCGGCTTGCTGGCCAGCTTGACCAGAATGGTGTTGGCGCCGATATGGCTCATGTAGCCGGCGAAGCCGCACAGCACCATGATTAGCATCCCCAGTCCACCGCCACGGTCATTGAGCAGGAAGCGGACGTATTCGAAGATATCGGTAGCGATATAACCGGTGCTGACCACCTTGCTCGGCAGTACCGGCTTGCCCATCATGGCGGTGATGACCAGCAGCAGCAAGCCGCCGCTCAGCAGCACCCCGGTCGCGGAGTATCCTTTGAAAATGGCACGGCCCACCACCAGGGTGATCAGGGTGCCAACGATGAGTTCCAGCATATGTTGCCTTCTGATTGGATGAGAGTGGAGGGAGTCTATTCCGATAGGGGTAGAGTGGCGACTGGAAACAGGATGTTGTGTGAGCTAAATCAACGTTTAACCCCATGAACAGAATTAAAGAAAGGTAAAGGTACTTTACCCAGCGGGTTTGGCTACCTACTCTTGCCAGCCTTGGTTGTCTTTTGAGGCTTTTATATGGTGATTGGTGATTTTTTAGGCATTAAACGCTCTATTTTCCTGCTTGCGATGCTATTTTCACCTACTTGCGTGTTTGCGGTAACCAATGACGGTTTTCATCAAACCGGTCCTCATCAGGCGGTCGCCATGCGGCGTCTCATGGCTCCTCACTCTTACGGCGTTCTGGTGGTTGCCGAGGGGAACAGACCCCGTTTTGCCGCGCTGGCATCCAAAACCACGGAAGCAAACTGCCTGGCCCGTCATGCCATCCGGGTAGATGGAGTCGCGCTGCTGGTTACTCCGAGATTCTATGCCAAAGAGGGAAAACGGGGACTTTGCGAGCTGTGGCTCAATGAGGGGGCAGATCAGGACTTTTTTGCCAACCGCCTTAAAAATGATCATTTTATTCAGATAGATGGTCATGACATCAATGTGAAAAACTATCACCTCGACTGGCAGCGCATCAGCCGTCATGCTCAATAAAAATACAGTTTTGCCCTTGTGCCATACTCTGCTCACGCAACCTGTGAGCGTGCTCTGATTTCTGGACGCATCATTGTATTGCGCCGCCTCGTCGTCACACATAGGCTATACCCGTCATCTGTGTGGCGGTGGGGTTCACCAAGGTTGGTACTCCGCCCGTGCAATCAAGGAAGGTAGTCTGGCATGGTCAGCAAGGTTTATGGAGTAGTGGGGGTCGGGTTGTTGCTGTTGCCCCTGATGAGTCAGGCTCAGCCGAGCCGGCCGCAAGTGGTGCCAGAGTCCCGCATCAATGTCCGTTTTTATGAGGTCAATGCAACCAGTCCGGAGCAGCTTGCCCGGGCGATTGCCCAGAGTGCTCCCAAGGTGAATGGCAAGCCCGTACTCGGCAAGGCGAGTTATCAGGTGGACTGGCAGCTGGATACCGAGCAGTTGCCGGGGCGCTGCCAGCTCAACCGGGTGACGGTGACCACCAACGCCACCGTGTTGCTGCCCCGCTGGCGTCAGAGTGCTAACAGTAACGATCCTGCCCGCCAGCGCTGGGGGCGGCTGCTCTCCAGCATGTTTGACTACGAATCTCGCTTCAAGGAGATGGTGCTGCAAGGGGCCAATCAGGTGGGTGGCGCCATTGCGGGATTACCCGGTCATGCAGATTGCCAGGCACTGCGCTATGCCGCGTGGGCTGCGGGCAGTGGCGAGCTGAGCAAGGTCAAGGGACGGCTCGACGGATTCCAGCGTCAGACAGGTTACGGCGAACAGCTCGGGGTGCACTGGCCCAAGTGAGCGCTATCTCAAGACGCAATATCCAGCATCGCACGATTTGATAAATAGAATGGCCGCCCGATGGGCGGCCATTCTATTTGCTTGCAGAGTCCGGTTTAGACCAGCGCCTTGCCTTTGAGCAGTTTGCGCACCCAGTAACGGGCTGGGTGGAGCGCTTCCAGCAGATCGGCGGCCAGCGGCAGGGGATCGCCGCAGATCTCGCTGGCGAGCAGCTCGCCACAGAGCGGCGCCGAGCAGAGACCCCGAGAACCGAGCGCCCCCAGCACATAGAGGCCGGGGTGAAGGGGGAGCGGCTGGGCGTTGTGCTGATCATGCTGCAGCTGCGCATAGTGATCCGCCAGACCTTGCAATCTGGCCACTGGCCCCACCACCGGCAGGTGATCCCGGCTGGCACAACGCACCCCTACGCGCGCCTCGTTGCCGCTCACATCCACTTCGGCGGGCCAAGTTTGCTCCGGCAGGCAGGCTTGCAACCGCACCTGATTCTGGATTTGCTCCTCGGCACGAAACTCAAGGCTGCTCTGGTTGCGGCCATAACTGGCACCAATACAGTGTTGATCGTTGTGCATAGGTGTGAGGTAGCCATCGTAGCAGAGCACTGTGTTGAGTTGACTCAAGCTGGCCGTGGTCGGCACATGGCTCACCTGACCGCGCACCGGATAGAGCGGCAGCTCGGCAAAGGGGAGCAGTGCTGGCAACTGGTGACCGGCGGCGACCACCAGATTGGGGGCCTGCCAGTGGCGGCCATCCTGGCTCTCTACTTGCCAGCCATCGGCCTGCTCGGCAATGGCGCTTACTTGGGTGTGGTACTCCACCTGCAGCAGACCACGGGCTTGCGCCTCCTTGATGGCTGCTCGGGTGAGATCGGCCGGACAGAGCCAGCCCCCCAGCGGGTAACGGACGCCGCTGTGGCCGCAAGGCAGGCCAACCACCTGCTTTACCTCTGCTGTAGAGAGGGGATGCATCAGTTCGGACGGGAAGGGGCCCTGGTTCATTTTCGCCAACTTGGCTGCCGATTTGTCGTCATAACCGAGCTGGGTCACTCCACATAATTCGAAAGCGATAGGATGGCGTTCGGCCAACGCCAGCAGCCGTTGGCGGGCATAGCCAAAAGCGAGCGAATAGAAGCGTGACAGCGCATCGTGCTCGCCGTTAAGCAGTGGATAGAGGGCACCCTGGCGGTTGCCCGAGGCGCCGGTGGCCGGTTCGCCATCTGCACACAGCAACGTCACCTTGCGACCCCGCTCCACCAGAGAGAGCGCCGTCATGGCCGAGGCGATGCCGCCGCCGATGATCACCACCTCGCCAGCGCGTCCGGCAGGACGGGCATACCAGGGGACTATGGTATGCTGCGGCTGCTTGTCGGTGCGATCCCCCACCAGCATCTCCCGCTTGCTACCGTGGCCCTTCACCTTCTTCATGGCAAAACCGGCGGCAATCAGGCCGCGACGGACAAAACCGGCACAGGTAAAGGTGGCGATGGAGCAATCGGGACGAGCGAGGCGAGCGAGACCGTCAAACAGATCCTGTGTCCACATCTCCGGGTTCTTGGCCGGGGAGAAACCATCCAGATACCAGGCATCCACCAGCCCCTCTGCCCGGTGAGGCACCAGCGGCAGCATATCCTTGATATCGCCAAACCAGAGATCGAGGCGAATGCGCCCGCCCGCAAAATGCAGGCGGTGGCAACCGGAGACTGGCAGCGGCCACTGGGCGACAAGATCCTGACTAAAGTGGCCAAGTTCAGGCCAGGCGGCCAGCGCCTTGCGCAGATCGTCTTGGGTCAGGGGGTATTTCTCGAAACTGATGAAGTGCAGACGGGAGCCATTGCCTGATTGAGGCGCCTGTTCCAGGAAGGCTTGCATTGTCGCCAGAAAGTTAAGACCTGTGCCGAAACCTGTTTCACCTATCACGAAACTGTCACTATCGTGGTGCGAAAATCGCGCAGGTAGCCGGTTTTGCTGCAAAAAGACGTAGCGGGTTTCACTTAGACCGTTATCATTGGAAAAGTACACATCCCCGAAGTCACTGGAGACAGGAGTTCCCGCTTCATTCCAGTCCAATCGGGCATGATGTAAGGATGTTTGACTCACGTTTTCCTCGGCTCGCGTCACAAAATCGCGGGCATTCTACGTGAATTCCAATCCTCAGCGAATAGCCATTGACGTAACTACCCGCCGTTCTTCTACCGGAAAGTCCTTCGTTCGGATGCGATGCGGTTCAAAGTGGTCAGTCTCACAGGCCATCCCCAGTGGTGAAGATGTAGAGCTAGTACGTCAGTTCATCAATGAGAGAGTTAAACCCATCATGAAAGCCTATGCCGTCACAGTCTCCGATAAATGGGACGCACTGACCCTGCTGAATCGTCTTCTCTTGGCTCGTGGTTATGGTGAAGACCGAGCCCTTGCCGTTATTGCTGAATGCGAACAAAGGGCACAGAGAGGCCCACAGCGTCAGACCTCTAGGGACTGGATGGACTTGATCACTGAGGTTGCCCCTGAGATTGAACCTGATGTGACAACTCCAGTTGAAGCCCTTGTAAAGACCTCGGGTAATAACACAGAGGAGGCAGCCGCCAGAGACCAAGGGCCGACAGTGGGTCAAGTCTATGAACGCTTCTTACAACTCCGTCTCCCTGACTGGAAGAAAAGCTCGGCAGGGGCTTATAGGACAAGCTTTACCAAGCTCAACTCTTTGGGCCTAGCGTCTTTACCGGTTGCTGACTTGAAGCGAGCCACATTGGATACAACCCGACAGGGGATGATTGATGATGGTATGAAAGCTGGGTCTATCAATCTTGTGTTCAGACATCTATGCCAAGCACTCCGAGAGGTTGAGCAGGTCTATGGGGAAGACGAGGGGCTCGACTTCACGAAAGCCATTAAGCACCTGACCGGATTGAAGCCTCTAAAGGATGAATCTAAGACGGTTGACCGAGCATGGCCCGTTGAGGCAATTACCGAGGTATCCGCTAAGTTAGCCGACAAGATGAACTCTCCGCACCTCTCCGAGGCTAACAGGGTCAGACGCTCAGGGGCCTATTGGCAACTCTGGTTGTCTCTCGCTACAGGTTGCCGAAAGGGTGAAGCCGAGGCCATGCGGAAAGGCGACATAGTGAGGGAAGGCTCATTGATGGGTATCCATATCAAGGGAACCAAATCAAAGGCAGCTGACAGAATGCTCCCGCTTGTGGATGGTCTGAATGGTTTCAACCTGTCAGAGTTCGAGGCATACCTTGAGACCCTGCCCAGTGATGACACTCTGCTATGTGGTGGTGGGTCATTGGAGAACCTCAGCAAGACCGAGAGGGCTGCCTTCCAGATGAGTAATGGTGATGGCCTGACCATTCATGGATTACGTCACACAGCGGCTACCACCTTGGCGACTTTGGGTTTAGACCCTGTGCTTCTCTCTCAGTTTATGGGGCATGCCCAAGCGGTAGCAGGCTCAGAGGTGACGCAGCGTTACATCACTGGGGCCATTGAGGCACGTAAAGGGGAATGGTTGAAGCTGCATCAGGCCATCTCTGAGTTGCTGCACAAGGACGGGTAAACAGTGGCATAAGGGGGTCTCGATTAGAAATTGTCATAAATTTATGAGACCCCATGTAATTGTATATACCTACAAAACACCCCCTCATGCCCTTCTGATTCAGTCACTTAGTCGAGTCCCTGTGTGAAAACATAGGGGCAGACATCTTGCTTGTTCTTCTAATCTTGCGTAGCTGTGCGAACCATTCTCATTTTGTTGGTGTCATCAAACAACCGTTAGGTGATACCAGAGGGCAGGGTCATTTGTTGGTGTCATCAAAATAGGTATTGACCATAGTTGCTACCGGTAATTATGATGATACCACTTTATGACACCACCGAGAGATTGAAGCATCATGTCCCGCACCTTCGCTTACTGCCGAGTGTCTACCGTTGAGCAGACCACCGAGAACCAAGTCCTTGAGATTGCCAAGCGGGGATACACTGTAGAGCCGCACAGAGTCGTCACTGAGACCATCTCGGGGTCAACCCAAGCCAGTACACGCCCTGAGTTCAGGAAGCTGCTAGAGCGTATGGAAAGCGGTGATACCTTGGTTGTCTTGAAGTTGGACAGATTGGGTAGGGATAACATTGATGTGCAGACCACTATCACCAGCCTGACCGAGAGAGGGATCAAAGTGGTGTCTCTTGATTTGCCAGTGTCTGACTTAACATCACCAGAGGGTAAGCTCATGTTGCAACTCATGGGGGCATTCGCTGAGTTTGAACGTAATCGCATCAGGGAGCGTACACAGGAGGGGCTACAACGAGCTAAGGCCGAGGGTAAGGCGCTGGGTAGACCCGTTGCAGTAGACACCACTGAGGCCGTTCAGAGAGCCAAAGGGGAAGGGCTGAGTCAGAGCAAGGTAGCGGACAAGCTGGGAATCTCACTGGCTACCGTTAAGAGACATTGGAACAAGTAGATTTGCATCACGTTCAGTGAAAAGGGAGGCCATGTGTCTCCCTATCTGTATGCTGCAATAGCCACCTAATACCTACTTTCTGTCGTGCCCATACTTTATGTGTTCATACAGGTGGTTTATGTATAGCCATCCCAGATACACAGTTGTTAAACAACCAAGAGCCCATAAAGGGTCAACCCCTTGTGAATGCAGGCTCCACACGATTGAATATATTAAGACCCCTAGAAATCCCGTCATGCCCAAAGCACCGCAGAATCGAGCGAACATATAACGTAATCCTCTAGTTGTTTAAGTAATCAGTATGGGAGTCATTCTACCCACTCAATGGCCTTACGTTAAGCTCTTGGCTGTGCTCTCCATCAAGGTTTTAGCCCATTGTGATTAAACCCTGACTATAGGGAGAGAGACCTCTCACCATCACATTTATTTTCATCCACTCATCATCATCTGAACCCAGTGAGCCATCATGTCGTTAGAACCTATCGACCTCTCATTGCTCAATCTCTGGGTTAACACTATGCACGTCTGAAAGGATACCCTTGGCGGGGTCTCTGGGGATGACTATTAGGCTGGGCAGAATGATAAATCATTAACGTACTCTTTGGGTTTCAGGCACCCATCGTAGAGGAATTGACAATGGCTAGAAATAGCAAGTAGGAGACTACGATTATGGAGACCATTATTCATGGAGACCATTGGCTACAGGCCAGTCCTTGATAAAACATTAAGATGAACTTTTAGATATTGCATCATGTTTCCTATGGTGTGAGCATTGAGACAATACTCAGTGTGAAGACCATAGGGATTGATGATGACCATTCTCATTGTTAAGGATGGATATTGTAATAATAAATATCATCCTAGCTCAGTGTTAGACGTTAATGATGGTCATTAAGATAAGGCCTAGTGACCATCTCAAGGTCTAGCTTAATGGTCTAGCCTAGAGTTCCGCCTCAGTATGGGAACCTACTGGGGTGGATCATGCTAAGAAAGCCCTGATTTAGAGTGACCTCGATTAAACCCTGACTATAGGAGGGAAGGAGCATCACCTTGGTGGATTATTGTTGTGTACACGCCCTCGATTCTACCCAGTGTCTCATCGCCGAGACCATCAATCCAGTAAATCCAATCCAGCCGCTTATTGTCGGTGCCTTCTTGTCTTGCCTGTCCGGTTAACCGTTGGTTGTTTCGGTGCTGGAGGCTGAGACAGGAGGCGACCTGACAAGAGGGCATCCACAATAGGAGAAAAGACAATCATGAATATCACCACCGCTAATAACCCAATATCCGAAGTGTTCCACTTTGACGGATACAAGCAGATTAGAACCATGTATCGACCCGAGGATGACACAGTGTTGTTCTGTGGGAAAGACGTTGCTGAGGCTCTGGGTTACAAGAAGTCCGAGAAGGCAATCAGCGACCACTGTAAAAGGGCCGTTATGGTCAACATCGCGGAGCTTGGGAGTTCCTACCCCAAAACGGGGGGGAACCCTAATATGAACTTTATCCCTGAATCTGACGTTTACCGCCTAATCATGAAGTCACGCCTCAAGACTGCCGAGAAGTTCGAGGAATGGGTCTGTGAGGAGGTTCTGCCATCAATCAGACGCTCTGGTATGTACTCCAAGGCTGTCGCTGAATCCAACCTCAAGCCTGAATTACAACATGCGCTGGCTGTTCACATCGAAGGGCAGACCAGAAGAATGCTTGATGAGCTTGACCGAATGGACTACTTCGGGACTGCTTCTGATGCAGCGAAAAAGACTATCCGAGAAGTGATTGCTAAGCGTTTCAATGTGCCTGAGAGTTTGATTACCGAATTGCAACGCAAGGGGCTTGCTGGGATGGTCAAGTAAATCTAAATCGCCCTTCCCAGAGTTTAACGGCCTAAATTTTCAGGTGGCTGAATCTGAGAGTTTGGTCTCCTAAATTTTTAGGCCATCTCTTCTACCTATATCGACCGACTTCTATCACCACTATTAACCACCAACATAAGGAGGAATCATTATGTCCAACACTCACGCCCATTCATATACATCCCGTGGTCGTATTAACCAACCTAAATACCGTTTCTCTGAACAAATTCGAATTATGCGAAAGCAACAAGAGGTCTTGCGTAAATGGAGCGACCCAGCATCAACCGAAGCGCTCCAATGTATTGAACGTATTCTTCAAGGTGAGCGAGGTGTCCGTTATTCCGCTGCGGCTAAAGGTAAGCAAGAAACATCATTCATCTTGGCGCGTAATATGGTCAAACAAGAAGATGCGGCCCTTGAACTAGAAAAGGTACAGGAGGCCATCGAATGGGACAATTATCAGAGCGCTACTTTGTGCGCCCATGATGTAGCTCGTTATGTCAGTAAACATGGAATTAGTATCAAGGAGGTGATGGCATGAGTGTTACAAATATTTATGACATTGAAATCAACGCTGATAACAACACTGCTGTTTTCCTTGGTCAAGCTGTCACTCTTGATTACCTTGCTCATTTCATCCTGCCATCACTCATAGAGCAAAACTGGTCTGTTTCCGCTCTGGTCGCCTCTATGGAACGGGCTGGGGTTCCCTCTCGTTATCCGGTATGGCGACACCCCCAGATTCAGCGTTTCCTCATTGAGCGCCTAGAGGCCCAGCAGAAAGCAGAGCAAGAAGCCCGAGAGTATGAAGAACGTAGACGCGCTATGTTCCCGACCCCCGAGGAACTCAAAGAAGACCAGCGCAAGCGAGCGGAACGCAAGGCCAAAGCTGAGAAAGTAGCCGCAGAGGTACGCAAACAGCGAGCCTCATCTGGTCAACGCAGAGAGCTGCCCGAAGGTCTGAACATTCTGGCCCTGTAATTGGGGCCATTTCACCACAGCTAGGTTACTGGCACAGGAGTAACTACCACAACCACCAAAACACAGGAGGAACCTTTTATGCAAACCGCAACGAACACCACTAAGAATGACATCGCCGCCACCAACATCCAAATCATCGACCGTGGTAGCGAACCATGTTTCTCAGGCATCGTGTCTCATACCAACCCCGAGAATGGCCAAACTCATAACATGGAAGTGACCAACGCAGGCCCATCGACCAGTTATATCTCTCTGTTGGCATCTCGTATCGACCGCATTATGAATAGTGTTGAGTACAAAGAGTGCATGGGGATGGAAGGCGAGGGACTCTTTGCTTTCCACCGCGATACTGACGCCCCGACACCCATCATTGTCCCGAGCCTGACGAACCGCTCTGTGACCGTGAACATGAAAGACCCCTACAGCAACAACACCATGCCAAGCAAGCTGACCATCCTTCAAGGGGAGAGCATTGTGTCCAAGCCCGCTGCTGATGCCCTGCTGTTGTCCTTCGCGCTGGAGCGTGGTGATTCTGAGGTTGATGGCACACTGACCGAGCTGACACTGCATCAGGAGTTCATGCGCTTGGTTGAGTCTTTGAACTTCGAGACAACTAACGCCATTGTGAAAGCTGTCAAAGAGTCCCCGAAGAAAGCCGCCCTGATGGTATCTGAGACCGTCACACTGAATGGTGGTGCAGGTGTTAACCCCAAGGTTGAAGCCGCTGAGGACGCACTAGACAAAGCGACAAAGGCTCTGGACATCATGGGTCAGTCTATCGAGGACTTTTCCGTATTGATGACCCCTGCACTGCACAAGGCGTTTGCCCGAGTGGCTCGCCGTACTGGTGTCAGCAGTGTGAATCACTTTGTTGGCACTGAGGTCTCCCTCTACAACGACCCTGACGGCCTTGAGTTCGGTCTTATCGTTGCCCCCAAGCGGGCTATCTGCATCTCTTTTCGTGAGCGTGAGGATGGCGAGGTGTTCAAGTGCATGGTCACTCGCAAGCCTGATACACAGAGCACAGCTTTGGAGATTGTGGCGGTAGCTGACCTTTTGATGGAAGGTTTCACCAAGGCCAAGCGTGAGGATGGCTCCATTGTTGAGGTGGCATTGCCGCTGATTCGGGAGTTCACCTTTACCGAGGGCTCATTGTGATGACTGGTATCATTGAATTGGATTGGAACGGGTCACACGGCCATGTTTCCTTCGCTGACAAATATACCCTCCTTTACACAAAGCCTTCTCTGGGTTTTGCCTTTGACGTCCTTCACTACGCTAAAGGCGATTTGGTGTATCCCACCGGCTTCCGTTTAACCAGCCCGAGCGGAGGCATGGAGCTTCTTACGCCCGAGCAGGTTCAGGAGGTTGAGGCATATTGCGAAGAGAACGCATCAACTACTTGGGCTAATTTGTGCTCCCTCCCGTAGTTAACTAAGTCTCGTTGGCGTTCCTTGTCACGCTGTTGTCACTTGTTAGATGTAAATCAATCAAGGGTCGCCCTAGCGGGTGGCCTTTCTTTGCGATTTAACCCTGACTATGTGTTAACGCTGACACCAAGAAGTCACCATGATAAACTCACAGTTCAACCATAAAGGCACCATTTCTATGCTCTACGTGAAAGCAGACCAGTTTGGCAGCCGAAAGCGGGTAGACTTGGCGCCAGTTTTTCCAGACGAGATGAATTAATGAGAAGAGCAGTGATCACCGGTATCGGCGTCATCTCCAGTATCGGCAACAACAAGGAAGAAGTGCTGGCCTCCCTGAAAGCAGGTAAATCCGGCATCACCTATTCCGAGCAGTTCGAGCAGCACAACCTGCGCAGCCGTGTCTGGGGTAACATCAAACTCGATCCGTCTGAACTGATCGACCGTAAAGTCATGCGTTTCATGGGCGATGCTGCGGCCTACGCCTACCTCTCCATGCAGCAGGCCATTGAAGATGCCGGTCTGGCGGAAGATCAGGTCTCCAACGAGCGTACCGGCCTGGTGGTCGGTTCAGGTGGTGCCTCCGGCAAGAACACCTCGGAATCTGTGGACATCGCCCGTGAGAAAGGGGTCAAGCGTGTGGGCCCTTACATGGTGCCGCGCACCATGTCTTCCACCACCTCTGCTTGCCTCGCGACCCCGTTCCAGATCAAGGGTGTCAACTACTCCATCAGCTCCGCCTGCGCCACCTCTGCGCACTGCATCGGTCACGCACTTGAGCTGATCCAGCTTGGCAAACAGGATGTGGTCTTCGCCGGTGGCGGTGAAGAGCTGGACTGGTCCTCTACCATCCAGTTTGACGCCATGGGTGCCCTCTCCACCAAGTACAACGACACGCCGGAAAAAGCGTCCCGTACCTATGATGCGAACCGCGATGGTTTCGTTATCTCCGGTGGCGGCGGCATTCTGGTGATCGAAGAGCTGGAACATGCGCTGGCGCGTGGTGCTCACATCTATGCCGAGTTGACCGGTTACGGTGCCACCTCCGATGGTTACGACATGGTTGCTCCGAGCGGTGAAGGCGCGGTGCGTTGCATGAAGATGGCGATGCAGGGTGTGGGCAAGGTTGATTACATCAACACCCACGGCACCTCCACTCCGGTCGGTGATACCAAAGAGCTGGAAGCTATCCAGACGCTGTTTGGCGCCAACGGTCCCAAGATCTCTGCCACCAAGGCGATGACCGGCCATGCGCTGGGCGCTGCGGGCGTGCACGAGGCTGTCTACTCCCTGCTGATGATGGAACACGGCTTTATCGCTCCCAGCATCAACATCGAGACTCTGGACGAGAAGGCCGAAGGTCTACCCATCGTGCGTGAGTACGAAGCGGCCGAACTCAACACTGTCATGTCCAACAGCTTCGGCTTTGGCGGTACCAACGCCTCTCTGGTGTTCAGCAAGTTCAAAGGCTGATATCCGGTTGATATGAAAAAAGCGCCTCAGGGCGCTTTTTTTGTCTTCGGGATCTGCCATCACTCATTGCAGAGCAGAGCAGAGCAGAGCAGAGCAGAGCAGAGCAGAGCAGAGCAGAGCAGAGCAGAGCAGAGCAGAGCAGAGCAGAGCAGAGCAGAGCAGAGGCCATTGTGGAATAGGAAGAGTGGGTTAGTGGCAGATTTCAGCGCAGATGGTGGGAGGTGACGCCACACCAATGAACCTGATCTACATCTCTCTAGCGGGGTAGATAGCAAGAAGGGAGCCTGAGGCTCCCTTCTTTGTTAGCGGTAATGTGATGGGTACTGGCTAGAACCAGAAGCCGATGATAAAGGAGCCCGCCAGCGTCAGCATCACGTTGGCCACCGCATAGGTACCGGCATAACCGAGCGCCGGAATGGAGCTGTTGGCTGCCTCGTTGACCACATCCATCGCCGGGGCACAGGTACGGGCACCTGTGATGGCACCGAGCAGCAGTGCCGGGTTCATCTTGAGCACCCAGACCCCGAACAGATAGCCTACCAGCACCGGCAAGGTGGTCACCAGCATGCCGGAGAAGAGCACTACCGTACCCACCTCGCTGAGGTGGTCGAGGATGCCGCCACCAGCTTTCAGGCCCGTACTCACCATAAAGACCGCCAGACCGAGATCCTTGGCCAATCTGAGCGCGCCTGGCGGCACGTAGCCGACCGTCGGGTGGTTGGCCCGCAGGTAACCCATCAAAATGCCCGCCAGCAGCAGGCCGACGGCGTTGCCGAGGCCGAATTCGATCTGACCGAACACCAGCGAAACGGAGCCGATCAGCAGGCCGAGTACGAAGAAGGTGGTGAAGGCCACCAGATCCGTGGTCTGGCTGTGGATGCTGATAAAGCCGATCTTGTTGGCCAGCAGTTTGACCCGCTGCTTCTCGCCGCTGATCTGCAACACATCGCCTTTTTGCAGCATGATGTTGCGATCGAACGGCATCTCGATCTGGGAGCGTACCACCCGGTTGAGGAAGCACCCTTTCTCGGTGAGGTTGAGCTCCACCAGATGGCGGCCTACCACGGAGTCATTCTTTACCACTATCTCTTCGGTGACGATCTGCAGGTCAAGCAGGTTGCGATCAAATACCTCTTTACCGTTGCGGTAGTTTACATCCAGCTTTTCGTGGCTCTCGGGATAGCCCACTAGGGCGATCTCATCCCCTTCCTGAATGACGGCATCGCCATCGGGACTGGCCAGAATGCCGTTGCGGCGGATCCGCTCCACATAGCAGCCGGTATGGGGATAGATGCCGGTCTCTCGCAGGGTACGACCACCTATCCATGCTGCCAGCTCTGGGCCGACCCGATAGGCGCGGATGATGGGCAGGTAGGTCTTGCGACTCTCGCTGTCGGAGAGACCCCGCTCGCGGGCGATTTTTTGCGCCTCTGTATTGAGGTCGAGGCGAGCCAGCGAGGGGAGGTAGCGCACCACCAGCATCAGACCCACCAGACCCACCAGATAGGTCAGGGCGTAGCCGATGCCCATATTGTCGAGCACAGCCTGCATATCAGTTTGATGGGGCAGGTTGAGCAGACCACTGCGCAAGGCATCCTGGGCACCCACCAGCGCCGGGGTCGAGGTGAGGGAACCCGCCAGGATCCCCGCCGCCATGCCCGGCCCCAGATTGAAGAATTTGGCCAGCCCCACCGTCAGCAGCAGGGCGGTCAGCAAGATCACCAGGGTGAGAGTGATGTAGTGGATGCCGTCGCGCAGGAAGACGCTGAAGAAGTGAGGGCCCGCCTCGATCCCCACACAGAAGATGAACAGCATAAAGCCTACGTTTTCAGTGGTGGCCGCAAATTCGAAGCCCATCTGGCCGAACAGCAGGGCGGTAAACAGCACACCTATGGTGTTGCCAATCTGAAAGTTGCCAATTCGCACCTTGCCAAGCAGCAGGCCGAAGGCCAATACCACGAACAGCAGCAGGGAGTCGCTTTGATGTAGCAGTGTCACGAAATCTATGGTCATGCCCGGAAAAACCGAGGAAAAAAGTGGGGTCGATATTGTGCCGGATCTATCCCCAATAAAGAAGCGCAAGGGAGCGATTAATCGGACGTTATCGGACGCTATTTGTGGAACCGGCGGCGTGATAGGGAGACACGCGGATGAAATCTGGCAATTTTTGCTGTAACCGTCGCTGTCAATTAGTGAAATCTGCTGTCCGCGACCGAAGTGCTCTGGCGCAGGCCGATATTTTAGATTCTGCTGTTCGACCGCTTGGCGGGGATCAGTTTCAGCAGATTCAACCGATGGCCGCCATGGTTAGCTGAGGGGGAAATCAGCTTGATATTTACCCGTTCGTCCACGGGAAAAGGGTTGGCAAAAAGATGCCTCTGAAAAGTGCCAATAGAGCCTGTCACCCCGCTGTTCCTGAGGGGACAAAAAAACAGCATAAAATCAGGTTGGCCAGCAAAATGACTCTTCGCCGGGGGTCATCAAGGGCAATCCCGCGTCCTGACAGGGCTTGCTGCACTTACCCACAGAATCTGTGGATAACCCTGTTTATGAAACTTGTTCATCACCCTGAAAGCCGCGCCAGTACTGGGATGCAAGGGCTGTTCAAAAAATACCGGAAGAAAAATGTTTGTATAAAAATCAAATAGTTAGGTGCGACAGGAGAAAGCTCTGTCGAGCCGGGACGGGTAACAAAAGGGAGCGTCAGCAGCAAGAAGGATCTTGTGCATTAAAATTGGCAGAGGAGGGCACTAAAGTGGATAACTTGCACTGAGATGGTGAGGAAATGGCTCCCCCGACTGGACTTGAACCAGTGACATACGGATTAACAGTCCGCCGTTCTACCGACTGAACTACGGGGGAACATCAGGCAAGGAGGAGCATCATACAGAAGGTGTCCGGGGCGGTCAAGCCATTCGCTGGATGATGGCACGGGTGTACCGCTGCCAAACCCTCGGTTACACTGCTCCTCTGCTGTTTTGTGTCGGGAGTGTTCATGAGCAAATTGTTCAAGTTAGCCAGCCAGTTTCAACCCGCCGGGGATCAGCCCGCGGCGATTGCCCAACTGCTGGATGGCATCGAGTCGGGGCTGGCTCATCAGACCCTGCTCGGGGTGACCGGTTCGGGCAAGACCTTCACCATGGCCAACGTCATCGCCACCCTGAACCGCCCGACCATGATCCTGGCTCCCAACAAGACCCTGGCCGCCCAGCTCTATGGCGAGATGAAGGAGTTTTTCCCCGACAATGCGGTGGAGTATTTCGTCTCCTACTACGACTATTACCAGCCCGAAGCCTATGTGCCGACCACTGACACCTTTATAGAGAAGGATGCCTCCATCAACGATCACATCGAGCAGATGCGATTGTCGGCCACCAAGGCGCTGCTGGAGCGGCGCGACGTGGTGATCGTCGCCTCGGTGTCGGCCATCTATGGTCTGGGGGATCCCCAATCTTATCTGAGCATGATGCTGCATCTCAAAGTGGGGGATGTGATCAACCAGCGGGATATCCTGCGCCGTCTCGCCGAGCTGCAGTACACCCGCAACGACATGGCGTTTCAACGCGGTACTTTCCGTGTGCGGGGGGAGGTGATAGACATCTACCCCGCCGAGTCGGACAAGCTGGCCCTGCGGGTAGAACTCTTTGATGAAGAGGTGGAGCGCCTCTCCCAGTTTGATCCCCTGACCGGCGCCATCGAGCAGACGGTAGTGCGCTACACCATCTATCCCAAGACCCACTACGCTACCCCGCGTGAGACCATCCTGGGGGCTATCGAGCATATCAAGGAGGAGCTGCGCAGTCGCCGCGAGCAGCTGTTGTCCCTCAACAAGCTTGTGGAAGAGCAGCGCATCAGCCAGCGTACCCAGTTTGACATGGAGATGATGCAGGAGCTGGGTTATTGCTCCGGCATCGAGAACTACAGCCGCTACCTCTCTGGCCGTGCGCCGGGGGAGCCGCCGCCCACCCTGTTTGACTACCTGCCGGGGGATGGCCTGCTCATCATCGATGAGTCCCACGTCACGGTGCCGCAGATCGGCGCCATGTTCAAAGGGGACCGCTCCCGCAAGGAGACCCTGGTGGAGTACGGCTTCCGGCTCCCCTCGGCGCTGGACAACCGGCCGCTCAAGTTCGACGAATTTGAAGCGCTGATGCCGCAGACGGTGTTTGTTTCGGCGACTCCCGGCCCCTACGAGCTGGAGAAGTCCGGCGGCGATGTGGTGCAGCAGGTGGTGCGCCCAACCGGCCTGCTCGATCCGGAGATCGAGGTGCGTCCGGTGACCACGCAGGTGGACGATCTGCTCTCCGAGATCCGCAAGCGGGTCGCCGTCGAGGAGCGGGTGCTGGTTACTACCCTGACCAAGCGGATGGCGGAAGACTTGACCGAGTATCTGGCGGAGCACGACGTCAAGGTGCGCTACCTCCACTCCGATATCGATACGGTCGAGCGGGTGGAGATCATTCGCGATCTGCGCCTTGGCAAGTTCGATGTGCTGGTGGGCATCAACCTGCTGCGGGAAGGTCTCGACATGCCGGAAGTGTCGCTGGTGGCGATTCTGGATGCAGATAAAGAGGGCTTCCTGCGCTCCACTCGCTCGCTGATCCAGACCATCGGCCGGGCGGCGCGTAACCTCAACGGAAAGGTCATTCTCTACGGCGATACCATCACCAACTCGATGAAGGTCGCCATTGAGGAGACCGAGCGGCGCCGCGCCGTGCAGCATGCCCATAACCTCAAGCATGGGATCACCCCCAAAGGGCTCAACAAATCCATTGGCGATGTGATGGACATGGGGGGCAGCCGCACGACAGGCAAACCAGGCAAGGGGATGCGCAAGGCAGCCGAGCCGCAAGGGGAATACCATGTCCGCTCAGCCAGCGAGATTGCCAAAGAGATCAAGCGGATGGAGGAGCAGATGTTCCAGCATGCCCGGGATCTGGAGTTCGAACAGGCGGCGGCACTGCGGGATCAGATCCAGCGGCTGCGCAGCGAGTTGATCGAATCATGAGCCGTAAACGCTGGCTGATTTGGCAACGACTTCGTCGTCTCTATCAGGGTTTTCGCCATCCCGGTACCCCATGGTGGGCGAGGGGCCTGGTGATCCTTATCCTGCTCTATGGCATCAGTCCGGTGGATCTTATCCCCGACGTGGTGCCCTTGCTGGGTTGGTTCGATGATGTGACCCTGCTGCTGGTGTTGCTATGGGGTTGGGAGCGTTGTTTGCCCCCCGCAGTGCGCAGCGATCTGGAACAGGCCTCCTAGTTCACCTTTTCAACACCACGCTCGACATCACTCTTTGTGCCCCCACCCTCGAAGGAAGCAGAAAAACGGTTTCATTTGAAGGTGGGCGCAGTGGGATGAAAAAGAGGCTGCCTCGGTGATTGTCGCCCGAATGGCATTGGCGTAGACTCCACGCCGTTCACTTTATGGGTATGGAAAAAATGGATCTGATCCTCTTTGCAATCGACTTTATCCTGCACGTTGACGTGCATTTGAAAGAGCTGTTCGAGAACTATGGCGTCTGGGTTTACGCCATCCTGTTTCTCATCATCTTCTGTGAAACCGGGTTGGTAGTGACGCCGTTCCTGCCGGGTGACTCCCTGCTGTTTGCTGCCGGTGCGCTTACCGTGGGCAGCGTGCTGGACGTCCATACCCTGGCGGCCGTGCTGATCATCGCTGCCGTGCTGGGCAACGTGGTCAACTACACCATTGGCCACTTCTTCGGCGAGCAGCTGTTCCGCAACCCGGACTCCAAGATCTTCCGCCGGGATTATCTGGAGAAGACCCACGCCTTCTATGCCAAGCATGGTGGCAAGACCATCATCATCACCCGCTTCCTGCCTATCGTGCGTACCTTTGCGCCGTTCGTGGCAGGGATGGGGGCCATGACCTATCCGCGCTTTTTGGCGTTCAACCTGGTTGGCGGCCTGCTGTGGGTACTCTCCTTCGTCTATGCCGGCCACTTCTTTGGCAATCTGCCGGTGGTGCGTCACAACTTTACCCTGCTGATATTCGGCATCATCGGTATCTCCCTGTTGCCCATGGTAATTGGCGCGGTCAAGGCCAAGATGAGTACAGCCAGGGCATAACCAGAAATACGGTCAACCAGAACGAGAAGGGGGAGCCATTATGGCTCCCCCTTTTTATCTCCACGCGGGCATGACACTCAGTTGCAGCAGCGCCCTTTCACCAGATTGCCGATGGCCACTACGGTGAAGACCAACAGGTAAGCGGCGAAGATGACGACCAGCCACTGGGGCATGGAGTAACCGAAGAACTGCCAGGTGATCTGGGCACAATCCCCTTCCGGCATAAAGAGCCAGGGGAGCCACTGATCGAGCGGAGCCCAGCTCGGGAAGTCGGCAAACGGGCTGCAGACGTTGAACGGGGAGGGGTTAACCTGATAGTCCACATGCTTGAGGGCCAGCTGGAAGCCACGGAAGGCACTGTAGCCCCACAGCAACATGGCACTCCAGCGAACATACCACTTATCCGGCGCCACCATGCCGAGCAGACCAGCGGCCAGCACACCCAGGGTCGCCAACCGTTCGTAAACACACATCACGCACGGGGAGAGGCCCAGCACATGCTGGAAGAAGAGGGCGCACAACTCGAGGAACAGGGCTGATGCTGCCAACAGGCCCCAAGCCAGCCGATGGGCGGCGATACGGCGGAGAAACTCGATCATCTCATTGATCTCTCAGAAAAAACAGTGGCTGAATTAGAGCAGAGCGGAACCGAAAAGAAAAGGGCCCTGAAAGGGCCCTCGGAAACCATCTCAATTGATTAATGCAGCGCCGGCTGTACCGCTGGCAGCGCACTCTCCATCACCAGCCATCCGTGCTGATAGAACCACTCGGTGGCAGGACCAAGCAGCAATTCGACAGAGAAAAAGCCGATCAGCCCCAGCACCAATGTGTAGGGCAGCGCCATCCAGACCATGCGGCCATAGGAGAGACGCAGCAGCGGCGCCAATGCCGAGGTGAGCATAAACAGGAAAGCGGCCTGACCATTGGGAGTGGCGACCGACGGCAGGTTGGTACCTGTGTTGATGGCTACCGCCAGCAGATCGAACTGGGCGCGGTCGATGGCACCATTGAGCATGGCCGTCTTCACCTCATTGATGTAGACAGTGCCGACAAAGACGTTGTCACTGACCATGGAGAGCACCCCGTTGGCCAGATAGAAGAGGGCCAGCTGGTTCTCTGGTTTGGCTGCCAGTACCAGCTGGATCACCGGCTTGAACAGCTGCTGATCGATGATGACGGCGACAACACTGAAGAAGACCGCCAGCAGGGCGGTGAAGGGGAGTGCCTCCTGGAAGGCTTTACCCAGTGAGTGCTCCTCGGTGATCCCGGTCAGGGAGGTGGCCAGCACGATGACCGAGAGGCCAATCAGGCCAACGGCTGCCAGGTGCATGGCCAGACCGACGATCAGCCAGACCGCAATCAATGCCTGAACGATCAGCTTGGCCTTGTCTTGCGGGCTGCGTTTTGCCTCTTCGTAGCGGTTGTACTCCTCCATGATGGCGCGCACCGTGTCCGGCAGGCGGGCACCATAGCCAAACCAGCGGAACTGCTCCACCAGCACGCAGGTCAGCAAACCGCAGATAAAGACGGGGACGGTGACGGGGGACATGCGAATGGCAAATTCGGCGAAGTTCCAGCTCGCTTGCTCGCCGATGATGAGGTTTTGCGGCTCGCCCACCAGGGTGCAGACACCACCCAGCGCGGTACCGATGGCTGCATGCATCATCAGGCTGCGCAGGAAGGCCCGAAAATCGTCGAGATCCTGGCGATTGAGCTCGGCGACTTCCTTATCATCGGTATGGTCATGGCTGTGACCAAACTCCTTGCCGGACGAGACCTTGTGGTAGATGGCGTAAAAGCCGGTGGCGACGCTGATCACCACGGCAATCACGGTCAGGGCATCGAGAAAAGCTGACAGGAAGGCGGAGACCAGACAGAAGGAGAGGGAGAGCAGGATCTTGGAGCGTACGCCGATCAGCAGCTTGGTGAAGACATAAAGCAGCAGCTGCTTCATGAAATAGATGCCTGCCACCATGAACACCAGCAACAGCAGCACTTCGATATTGGCGACCAGCTCGTGTTTGACCTGATCGGCGGAGGTCATGCCGATCAACACGGCTTCGATCGCGAGCAGACCACCCGGTTGCAGGGGGTAGCACTTGAGGGCCATGGCCAGGGTGAAGATAAACTCAACGACCAGTAACCAGCCCGCAATGAAAGGATCAAGGTGGAAGGCAATCGGATTGATCACCAGAAATAGCAAGATGGCGCTTTTATACCACAGTGGTGCATTGCCCAAGAAGTTCTTGGCGAATGCCTGCCCTAGGCTTATTGGCATGATAATGGGTCTCAACTTTGTTGTTAGGATCTGCTTCTATGCAGTCAAGGATGATTCGACCTGTGCCTCCCGATGTTGGCCTTTATCTGTCTGATTCCTCGTGATTTTAATCAAAAAGCGTGACGATTATAAATGATAGCCGATGGATCTCTGCCCATCTGTCTGTTTTATAACCACCTTGTCGGGGTTGGCTGGCTCCCTCGTGGCGATTAGATACATATTCCCAACACTATATTTGCCATATGTGAGCAGAGGACTGACCTTATGCTTGCCAGCCATCATCGCTTTGATATCATTCGTCAGCCTTTTTACGCATTACAACAGAGTCAATTCATGGTTATAAAAGCGCAGAGCCCAGCTGGGTTTGCCGAGGAATACATCATCGAGTCCATCTGGAACAATCGCTTTCCTCCCGGATCTATTCTGCCCGCCGAGCGTGAATTATCCGAGTTGATCGGGGTGACGCGGACTACCTTGCGCGAAGTGCTGCAGCGACTGGCCCGTGATGGCTGGTTGACCATACAGCATGGTAAGCCGACCAAGGTGAATAATTTCTGGGAAACCTCCGGCCTCAATATTCTGGAGACATTGGCTCGTCTGGATCAGGACAAGGTACCTGATCTGATAGCTCAGCTGCTTTCCGCCCGTACCCACATCTGCACCATCTTTATCCGCGGGGCGATCCGTCACAATCCGGAACAGGCCGCCGAGATCCTGCGTGGCGCCGATGGGGTCGAGAACAACGCCCAGGCTTATGCCGAGTTCGATTATCGCCTGCACCACCAGCTGGCGTTTGCTTCCGGCAATCCGATCTACGCTTTGATCCTGAACGGTTTCAAAGGGTTGTACAGCCGGGTCGGCAGCTACTACTTCTCCGACAAGCAGGCTCGCGAGACCGCAGATGCCTACTACAAGACCCTGCTCAATCTGGCGGAGACCAAGAACCACGAAGCCGTGTTCATGACGGTGCGTCAGTACGGTATCGAGTCCGGCAAGCTGTGGACCCGCCTGCGTCAGGACATGCCAAGCGATCTGTGCGACAACTGATCCCTTGCCTGTGCTGTCCAAGAAACGCGCCATCCGGCGCGTTTTTTTATTCTGCCGTGTTTGTGTCTATCCTTGATTGGCAGTGGTAATTGCTTGAACTGCATGGATATTTGGCCAAAAAGCTTGATCCAGCGCAAATGAACCCTGCATTTATCACTTTGGTGGCATAGGACCCAACCGCTGATTGAGGTCAAATGGAGGCATCAAGAGCGGAGCCAATATCCGCCAGAAGGAACACACCTTTCACCGGATGAAGGACACAACAATGAGTCTTCTTGAACACACCATCTGGACAGTACTGGGATACGGGGCCATGCCCTTTATCTTTCTAAGCGGATTCGTGGCGGTGGCAGTGACCTGTTGCATGCTGCTGAACGCGTTCGGGGTACAGTCCGCCGAGAAGTGAGTCGCTTCTCCATGCCGCCAAATGCCAGTCTTCGGACTGGCATTTGTTTTTTGTGTTTTTTAAAGCACTTATCCCGGCAGGGAAGGGGAAATCTTTGGTCAGGATGGTCGAACCTGCCGCCGATTTTGATTACACTGGCGCCCGTATTTCCCACTCACCCTTCTCTTATCAGGGGTTCAAGGTTTTCTATGGCTCTCAAGGCAACCGTATTCAAGGCCCAGATCAGTTTGTCTGATATGGATCGCAATCTGTATCAGGACTTCTCCCTCACGCTGGCGCGCCACCCCTCCGAAACCGATGAGCGGATGATGATCCGGCTGGCGGCCTTTGCCTGGCACGCTGCCGAGCGACTGGAATTCACCAAGGGATTGAGCGCCGATGATGAACCCGAACTCTGGTGCAAGAACTACTCGGACGAAATAGAGCTCTGGATCGAGCTGGGCCAACCCGATGAAAAACGGCTCAAAAAAGCCTGCAACCGCGCCCGTCAGGTGGTGCTCTACCTCTACGGCGGTCGTGGCACCAGCGTCTGGTGGAAGCAGAACCAGGGCAAGCTGAGCCAGCATGACAACCTCAGCATCATCGAACTCTCCGACAGCCAGACTCTGCCGCTCACCGCCATGGTCGAGCGCACCATGCAGCTCACCTGCACTATCTCCGATGGTCAGCTCTGGGTAAGCAATGGCGCACTGGAAGTGACGCTGGATCCGGTGGTGCTGATGGGCAAACCGGCCCGCGAACTGTAACGGACGCCGCCCATGTTCAGCGCCTTGCTCAATATCGTCATTCCGGTGTTCGGTGTGGTCGGGCTCGGCGCCCTCTACGGGCGATTGCGACCGGGGGCTGTGCTCGGTTACGTCAATCGGGCCAATATCGAGCTGTTTACCCCTGCGCTGGTCTTCTCCGCGCTGGTCAAGTATCCGCTGGCGCTGGCGGAGCATCTGCCGCTGATTGCGGCGGGGGCGCTGGTTATTCTGTTACCCGGTCTGCTGCTCGCGCTGCTCAAACTCAAAGGGATTGAGCGGGCAGCGCTGATCTTGCCCGCCATGTTCCGAAATACCGGCAATCTTGGCATCCCCTTGATGGTGCTGGCATTTGGCGAGCAGCAACTGGGGGCCATCGTGATCCTCTTTGTGCTCTCCAATCTGCTGCACTTTTCGGTCGGCATGTTTATCCTCTCGGCCAATACCTCTCGCTGGTTGTGGCTGCGCAGCCCTGTGCTCTGGGCCGCGCTGGCCGGTTTGCTGGTGGCCAACTGTAACCCACCACCAAGAATGAAAAACCGGGAGCTGGTGAAAACAAGTGGGAAATGGCGGGACAAACTCAGGAATAGCGGGGCTTGTGGCGTGATGCGGTTAAGCCAAGCCGTTTAACCGCAAAATGAAAACTTTCGAGTCAAGCTGCTAGCCAATGCGCTGAAAATGAAAAACTAGGCGTAATGCCTAGTTTTAATTGGGATTGTTTAATCCCTTTGTAAACAGGTCACGAAATCCTAACTGGCGGAGTTGTTAGGATGTTTTTGGCTAAAAAAAATCGTGCCCGGCCCAGACTACCTTGCCGATCACGGCCAGGTTCTCCAGCTGGTTGGCTGGAACGACCTGCAGGGGGTAATCATCGCGGTTGTCGCTGATGATGGTGATCCCACCATCGAAGTTTTTCTGCAGGCGCTTGGCGTAGAGCTCTTCCCCCAGGCGCAACACGAAGATGGATCCATCTTCGATCTGATTCTTGCTGATATCGACCAGGATAGAGTCACCAGAGTGGATGGTGGGCTCCATGCTGTCGCCTTTGGCGAAGACCACCACCAGGTTATCCGGGTTTAACTTGCGAAACGTGAGCCACTTGCGGCGAAAGGCCAGCTTGCGTTTAACCTCATGATCATCATTAAACGCACCATGGCCGGTACTGACGGTGACATGGTAGCCATCGATCAGCGCGTACTCCTCATCAAACTCCTCACGTTGCACCATCTGCTCGGCCGCTCCATCGGGGTGTTTCGGGCCCTGACCGGTGGCCAGCCACTCCAGATTCACATTGAACGTCCGCGCGATGCGCAGCGCCTTGTCGATGGTGGGCAGCGAATTAAACGGTGGGAAGTATTTGCGCATCCCCGACTCACTCATCCCCACCAGTTCGGCAAATGCCTTGTAGCTCAGGCTCCCGCGCAGCTCATCCAGACGGTCACTCAAAGTATCCATTCCCGCCGTCAGAAAAGATACCTCACCGTCTTTTTGTGCTGCTTGTGGTTTTTCTTCATAACGCTCTGACATACAAGGAATTCTCGGCTAGTGGCTAATGCTGGTGAGTCGGTAGACAAAAAATTCCGCACAAAAAGACTTGTCAATCTTTTTGGGGTGATCAATCATTCATATGTGACGCATTGCGACATAAAATCATTCTTTTATGAATGATAAAGATACGCACTGCGACACTTGATGATACCGAAACGGGGTGAGTATGTCAGGGAAAACACCAGAGTGGATCAGGGCTGAGCTCATAAAATGCGGATATTCCCAAGCTGCTTGGGCCCGCGCTAAAGGGTTGCACCCCCGAGCCGTACAGCGTTGCATCAAACACTATGCTCCGGCCAGAGGGATTAGCCCCAAGCGTCGGGAAAGCCGCGCCATCATGGCCCTGCTGTCCGAGTCGCTGGGGATCGACCTGCTGGGAGGTGACCAATGAGCACCTGGTACACCGCCCAGGCGCTGGCCGGATTGGTCGGCATGCCCGCTTACCCCGATGGTGTGCGCAAAAAGGCCGAGCGTGAAGAGTGGCAAAGCCGCAAGCGCGAGAAAGGCAAAGGGGCCGAATACCACATTGGCTCACTGCCGATTGAAACCCGCCGTTACCTGGCAGAACAGGCTGTGGCCACACAAGGCCATGCAGTGACCGATCATGCAGCGGGTGGCAAGGCCATGGCCAAGTTGCTGGCACGCGAGGTGCCGGTCAAACCGGAGGCAGGCCGCAAATTGCTGACTTTGGGGGAGGGGGCTCGCCAGAAGGTCGATGCCAGACTGCTCATCCTGCAGGCCGCCGATATCTTCCTGGCCCCCTATCACGCCTGCCAGCAAGGGGAGGTGGGTCGCCGCGCCTTTATCGAGGCATACCGCGCCCGCACTCTAGCCCTGCCTGTCAGCGTTTATGAAAGGCAAAAGCCATTCAGTCTGATCACCCTGCGCCGCTGGCAAAGTGCGCTGGCGGATGAAGGCCCCGCAGCCCTGGCTGGCAACTATCAGCGGGAGCGGCCATCAACCGTCGAACAGAGCCCGGATCTGGCCCAGTTTCTCACCGCACTGGTCACTACCAAGCCCCATCTGGCCAACAAGTGGGGGGCGCTGCACGAACTGGCCAGCCAATACAGCGAAATGAACCAGCTGGGATGGCAGATCCCCAGCCAATCCTCCTTGCGTCGCTGGATGGTGAAATGGTTGGCAGAGAACAAGGTGGCGTTTACCTACACCACCAACCCGGATGCCTACAACAACAAATACCGCAGCGCGATCGAGGAGATGTACCCCTGGATGGCCCAGCCCAACGACGTGTGGGAGTTCGATAGCACTCCGGTCGATGCCATGCTGGTGGATGGTCGCCACAGCATCATCGCGGTGATCGACGTGTATACCCGTCGCGTTCGTCTGCTGGTGGCCAAGAGCTCATCGAGCGAAGGGATCTGCTTGCTGTTGCGCAAGACCCTGCTGGCCTGGGGCACCCTCAACGATAACGGCGTGATGCGCACCGATAACGGCTCTGACTACGTGAGCCAGCGGGTCATGTCCATCTGCACTCTGCTTGGTATGAACATCAGCCGCTCCAACGCCTACTCGGGGTGGGAGAAACCCCATATCGAGCGGTTTTTCCGCACCTTGAGCCATGGCCTGATAGAGCTGTTGCCCTCCTATATCGGCCACTGCGTGGCAGACCGTCAGGTGATAGAGGCCCGCAAGAGCTTTGCCCAGCGCCTGGAAGAGAAGCGCAAACCGGATGCGCAAAAAGAGATTTACGAGCTGGCCATGACAGCCGCAGAGCTGCAAACCCTGCTCGATAACTGGCTCGATGCCCGTTACCACAACCGCAAGCACAGTGCCCTAGGGGTCAGCCCCAATGAAAAGTACCAACTGGCCCGTTATCAGCGCCGCGCCATCCCCGATGAAGCTGCGCTGGATCTGCTGCTCAACCATATCGGCGAGGCGACCGTCTCCAAAGGCTTTATCAAGGCCGGTGGCCTCAAATACAGCGCCCCCGAACTGTTGGAGCACAACTGGAAGAGCCAGCGGGTCAGCGTCTTTCTCGATCCGAGCGATGTGGGCCGCGCCATCTTGTACCGCACCGGCGATTGGAACGAGCGGATCGAGGCTATCAACATCGACCTGCTGGGCAATGGCATCAGTCCCGATGCCTTCCGGGCGGCCAAAAAAGCCGATGCCAAGGCGTTGGCCAGTTTTCGCCGCGAGATGCGCAACCTTGCCAAGACCTTTGGCATCGACCAGCTCCATCAGGATGTGGTGCGCCACTTCGTCGATCAGGCCAAGGGTATTGAAGCGTTCAGTCGGCGCGATCTCACCCTCGATAACCCGGCATTGGCCGCGCTCACCGGGGTCTCAACCCCCGCTGAACCCGCCCGTTTCAATGCGGCAGAGCTGGCCGCCATAGAAGCCAGACGAGAAGCGAAAGCGCAGCGGGCGCAAGCCACCGCAGGGCAGGAATCGAGAGCACTCAAGACCGAGTACGAGCAAGCCATCTATCTGGCAGAGCGGGAGCTGGATACCCCGCTGACAGAGCGGGAGAAGGAGTGGCTGACCCGATACCTCTACAGCCACAAGCTGATGGCAAAACGCATTAACCGCCATCTGGATGAAGTTCGGGCTACCCGCCGCACCCAGGCAAAAGGTTAGCGAGTAGCCCGAAAAGGCCCAAAAACAAAGGACAAACCCACTATGAAACACAAGATCGTTGAAGTCAAAAACATGATCAAGACCGAGCAGCTGCTCGACAACTTGCTCAACCGCTCCAGCATAGTGCCAGGCATTGGCCTGATCCATGGCCCCTCCGGCTTTGGCAAGACCACCGCTGTGGAATGGCTGTTCAACCAGGACGAAGTGAACGGCATCTATGTCCGCTGCTACAAGGCCGACACGGTGACCAGCCTGCTGGAACAGATTGCCAAAGAGATCGGCATTCCCCAGCGCCATAACCTGCGTGCTCAGGTCGATAGCATCATCGAATCCGTCCGTGCCGAAGAGCTGGCCATCTTCGTGGATGAGGCCGATTACGTGGTCGGCAATGCCCGCATCATGGAGACCCTGCGCGATATCTACGATGCCACCGAACAACCCCTGATCCTGGTCGGGATGGAAGAGATTGCCCGCCGCATCAGCCAGCGCAAGCAACTGTTTAACCGCATCTCCCAGTGGATCGAATTCAAACCGGCCGATCTCGATGACGTGTCCCTGATTGCCAGCGAAATGCTGGAGGTGGACGTGGAGATCGACGATGCACTGCTGGATCTGATCCGCAAGCGTTCCAATGGCGTGGTGCGCACCATCGTCTCGGCCCTCGACAAGATTGAAAAAATGGCGATGGCCTCTGATGCCCGGATTATCCGGCTGGAGGACGTTGACGCCAGCGAGCTGCTCCATGACGTGCGTCGCAGCCGCTAGCCGTCAGGCTACAGCCAATAAAAACAAAGCACGGGAGGGATTCCAGTGGTTGATACAAAAGCAACGCTAATGACGTTGCAAGCCTGGGAATGGATGTGCCAGCAAGAGACTTTTCTGATCAAGGACGTGATCGCCGTGACGGGAATGTCGGAGGCACATATCTACAAGGTCGTGCGTGACTGGTTGGCCGCTGGCCACCTCATTAAACACCCGGACGGCGTGGTATCCCGCCCGGCCTATTTCAAAGTGGTTAGCGCTCAATACATGCCACCGATTGGCAAAAGCAGTGGCCAGAAGCGGCCCAAATGCAGGAACAAGCGCAAAACCAATCAACAGAAAATGTGGAACACCATGAAGATCAGCCGCTTCTTCACCCTGACAGACCTGATGCTGACGGCAGAGACGGGTCAGAAACAAGCCTGGTTTTACACCGATAGGTTGGTAAAAGCCGGTTACGTCAAAGTGCTGTTCAAAGTTGACAGTTTGCTGCCTGTACCCGCCAGACACGGCCTGACAGGACGCTATCAGCTGGTCAGGGATACAGGCCGTTATGCCCCGCTGTGTCGTGACCATGGTTGCTGGGATCAAAACCAGCAGCAGTTATACCCGTTCCAACGGGAGGAGGAGACACATGGAAACGTGGCTTGAGGTGTTGCAGGCCGAAGTGGCGGCCAGTTCGCTAGCCCAGGTGGCCGAGAAGCTCGGGCTCTCTCGCACCACCATCAGCCAGGTCTGTAACGAAAAGTATCCCGGCGATATGGCAAGGGTACAGACCCTGGTGGAAGGGGCCCTGATGGGCAACAAGGTGAGGTGCCCCATCCTGGGTGATATCCCGGCGCATCAGTGTCTCGCGCACCAACGCCGAGGCCCCAGCGAAGTGGGCAGCAGTCCGATGGATATCAAGCTCTGGAAGGCATGCCGCAGCGGTTGCCCCCATAGCCAGCTGACCGAGGCGCAGCAACTGCGCCGCCCGATGCGGTTATCGGTAGAGCAGGGCAAAGGGTCGCAGAAAACGGCTCGCTATGACGCCGAGGCCACCCTCTCGAGATTGCGCCGTCAGGCCAAAAGCGATGGCGACAATGCCAGCAGCAGCCTGCGCATCCTAAGTGAGCTGCTGGCCGAAGAGCTGAAAATCATGGCCATCAAATACAACCGGCTGCTCGACAAGCAAGAAGGCAAATAAGGGTTGGTGGGGCTCTTTCGCGGTGGGCCCGGTGACGAGATCACAAGGAGAACGGGATGAAAAAGCATCTGCACAGCAATTTGCAAAAGACCGCCGAGCAACTCAGCCACTGGCTGACGGCCAAGGGATATGACGTTCGCACCAGTCGGGTTTGCCATACCCCGCTGCTGGCGGTTACCGGGCCACTGCCCAAAGAGATGCAGGCGCGCGCCGTGTTAAGCCGTGAATGTCTGGCGGGCGTGGTGCGTGAAGTTGCCCTGGTGCGCTTTGGCGGGTGCCTGCTGCACTGGCGCCAAGAATCCTGAAACTGGCAAGGGGTATGAGATGAGCAAGATCCAGCTTGAGATAGAAGACGAGGCGCTGGCGCGGGTGGTGCTGCGCCAGTTACCCAAGTTTCTCGAATTCTGCAGCGCGGCCCACCAGGAGGAGCTGGCGAGCGCGACAGCAAAGCAACACTGCGCCGTGATGTGCCCTCCGGTGCCCGGCAGCAAAAAGATCCATTAAGGAGAAGTCCATGCAAGAAGCACAAACAAGCAGTACCACCCCGATGCGCCAGAACGCTCAGGGGCACTGGGTACCGGAAAACCTGATCGCCCCGGCAGACAAGCTGCGCGATGAAGTGGTGCTGGCCATTATCGCTGCTGCCCGCGAGCAGCGTTCGCAGCTGGCAGCCTTCAAGATTGGCGCCATGCAACAGATCGCCGACTTTGTGGATCTCTCCGCCGAGCAGTACGGCGTGGCGTGGGGCGGTACCAAGGGCAACGTGACCCTGCTCAGTTTTGATGGCCGTTACAAGCTCATTCGGGCAGTGGGGGAGCACCGCAAATTTGATGAACGGATCCAGGCCGCCAAAGCGCTAATTGACCAGTGCATCGAACGTTGGAGCGATGGCGCCAGCAGCGAGATCCGCGCTCTGGTAGACCATGCCTTTCGGGTATCCAAGAGCGGTCATATCGACGTGAACCAGGTGCTCTCCCTGCGCCAGCTCAATATCGATGACCCGGATTGGCTATTGGCCATGCAAGCTGCTGTCGATGCCATCCAGGTGACCGGCACCAGCCAATATCTGCGGCTCTACGAGCGTGACGCTCACGGGCGTTACATCCAGATGAGCCTGGATCTGGCCAAGGTATAGGGAGGAGGCGTGATGGAAATCAACGTAGAAAAAGCCGAAGAGCAACTGCTGCTCTGTGAGCAGATCACCGAAACCGAGGGCACCTGCTACCCCGACGACACCTATGAGGATGGCATCAAGGCCGCCTTGCTCTGGGCGCTGGGGCTGAGGCCTGCCCCCCTCAATGCCGAGGAGTATCAAGGGGTGACGCCACTGCAGTTCGAGTAATGGCCCGCTGCGAAACAGGGCGACGATGCCGCCCTGTCTGCCCGGTGTGGTGGCCGGGTACTGATGAGCAACCAAACGATCTGGGCCCAGGTCTTCACCGTCTTGATACAAGGAGCACGGCGATGACCAAAACAGAGATGGATATTCGACTTACCAAGTTATTCAGCAGCGCAGCCATTGCACTGGTAGCGGCTGACAAACGGGCTGTGTGCAAACAGCTCAAACAGTTTGATAAAGAGGCGCGCGCCCGTGGTTTTCATGCGCTGGCCGGAGAAGCCTGCCAGATGCGCTGGCAACTGGTGGCCGAATTGCAGCAGGCGAAATTGGCCAGAGATTGTGGCGGGGTACACGAAGCCGGGGATTGCCATGGCCATCTATAGCCCCCTGTTGGCTCCCCATATTCTGGCCCGTCGCCTGCAAAGCGGTCGGGCCTGCATCACCGAACTGGGGCTGGAGCAGCGCTGCCCCCGTTGTGGCGAGTTCTGGCCATGGGATACCGAGTTTTTCGGTATGGCTAGCGATGCCTCTGGGCTCTCCAGCTGGTGTCGGGGGTGCCTCAATGAGCACTACCAACAGCTGAGAGTGGCCGGGCAGCACCATGACAGCAAGGCCGAACGGGGAGGGGATAGGTGATGGATAAACGCAGCAGACTGATCCGGTTGGTACAGGTAGGGCGCCGTGCGTTGGCGCTCGATGACGAGTGTTACCGCGACCTGTTGGCCAGCCACACCGGCAAGCGCAGCGCCGCCCTGTTGAACGAGCAGGAGCTGGAACTGGTGCTGGCTGCCTTCAAGACGGCGGGCTTTACGCCCAAGCCTGCTCGCCATGCCGCCAACAGACGGCTGAGTCCGGTGACCGGTAGCCACGTCAGGGTCAATGAAATTGCCAAAATCAGGGCCATCTGGTGCGAGATGGCCCGCCTTGGCATCATCAGGGATGGCTCGGAAACCGCATTAAACCACTGGGTGCAACGGATGACCGCCCGTTTAAACGGTGGGGTCGGGGTGGCCGAGGTGGGCTGGCTGGATGCGCCTCTGGCCGTCAAAGTGCTGGAGGCGCTGAAAAAGTGGTGGGAAAGGAAGATTAGGGCATATTAGAAGTATACGATGTCTTGGCATCGTATTTATCTAAGGTTTTTAATACCCACTGCAAGGGAACTTTAAGTTCTTTGGCGATATCTTTTGGTTCAATATTACTGTTTGCCATTTCTAAGCATAAAATCCCACGGTCTTTGATTTCAATATCATTCACTGTTCTAGCTAGTGAAAAAGTATCTTTTGGCTGTTCCTGTGAGCGTTCCAATTGGTTTAAACGTTGGTTAAGTGAACGTGTATGCTCAAGAATTTCTGCCAGAATGTCTTTCTCTGGTCGTGTTTTTGGTCTTTCAGTAACCGGGGTATTAGCAATAATGGCTTGAAATTGCTGCTCAAATTGCGCCCAATAGGTGTCCAGTACCTTGGTCAGAATAGCGGGGTCTAGGCGGTTATCCCCCAAGCGGTTGTTGAGCGTATGCACTAGGGCATAAATACCACCTTGGTCTGGCTTGGTATGGTTGAACTGAGCCAAGGGGTCTCGAATATCGTGGGGCTCCAGGTCGATCAGCAGGGTGCAGACACGAGAGTTGGAGAGGCCCTTGGCCAGTGCGCCAGCCTCAAAGAGTATCCAGGGTTTCTCTTTGTTCTCTTGGGTCAGGCAGATTATGCCGGTTGTCACATCCTGCAACTGGTCTTGGATTTCGCTAAACCAGAGTGAACCCCGGTCAATATCCTTGGTGGAGATCCAGGGGCGGATCGCCTGCAATACGCAACGCAGCCACTCATCCAGCAAGGTGGCCACCAATCGACTGCGTTCCCCCGACCAACTCAGAAATACCTTCATCGCTTACCCCATTAACCCGCTGATTGAAGGGGGATTTTATCTGATGGGCGAAACAGGGGCCAGCAGAATCCTAGTCACTCCACCGCGCCAGCAAGCGGGCTAGAAAACCGAGCAGCCCTGAATGGTGTTGGCTCGGTTCCAGTCCCGTTGCCAGCAGCTTGATACCTGCAATCAAGAGACCTAACCATAGGAATGCCATTCCAACGAACTCAGACCAATGTAGTCTGCGCGCAACAGCTTGGAAGGCCATGGTTCGGAGATCCAAACCGGTTGTGAGCTGAGGGATTTCTTGAATCTTGCTGATGATCCATGCGGGTAGTAGCCAGTAGAAAAGCCCATATCCGATCAGGCCCAGCATTAGAGCACCCCACCAGGAACTCATCAGCATAGTGCTGGCGGTGTCGGTAATAAGTGACTGGTTTCTCCGTCGATAATAACGTCGGCCCATAGTTTTCAGACCTTTCCATGAATTTTGTTGGGAAGAGAGTTAAGGGACTCAGTATGCGCTAAAAAATGTGCGCATAAAATGGCCTGTGTTCTAATCGGCGCACCGCTTTTTCTATTTTGTCGGGGGAGTCATGGAACAGAATCAGGATCTCTTTGCTGATGATCACGCCTCGTTGGGGCAACTGGTCGATCGCCTCGACCAGGTCCCGGCCTCGGAACTGACGGCCAAATGGCCCAAAGCCCTGAGCGAGCTGGTGGATGTGCTGGCCTGCGAACTGGTAAGAGGGGGAATGGTGCAAGAACAGGCCAAGGCTCAGGCGCGAAAGCTGGCGCTGGTACAGGCCCATTACATGGGGGGGCGTGCCTACTACATCCCCACCGGGGAGCATCTCAAGGCAGCGCTGCGGGACAGAGCTATCTGGGATGAGTTCAATGGCCGCAATATCGACCAGCTTGCCCGTAAGCATGGCCTCTCGGTTCCGCAGACCTATGCTGTGGTTGCGGAGCAGAGATCATTAGCATTAAAACAACGACAAGGAAGACTATTTGTGTCGGTTGATACATGAAGTTTTCGTGATGAAGATAAAGTAAGTCATTGGTTGATGGTGATTTATCGATATTAGCGTGATATAGTTCAGCCCTATTTGGCACCAAAATGAATTCGCTTGAGTCCTAAAATGACAGAACATCCAACTAACAATCAAACAATGCTGACAGTTGAACATGCTCGTAGCTCCAACTATCAGGTTCATGTAGCTAGTGGTGTCACCGTAAATCCGATGGATGGTCGCATCGAGATGTCATTTTTTGCTGATAGAGTTCGATATAATCGAGAGGGACTTGTCACTGATGAACACAACCCCTCTGTAATGCGTGCGAATGGTCAAATTGAGGCGAGCCCGTTACGTGAACATGTAACAGGGGTTAGTATGTCAATAGAGAGTCTTATGGGTCTAAGGGATATGCTTAACTCTCTAATTGAAGATATTTCTATGCAACAGCGCCCCAATCCTTGATCCAGATGGCTACAGACATGGTCACTCACGGTCATAAAGACGGTGCAAAAAACACTGCGCAGTTTCCTCCTTATGTTCGGAGTTCTTCAGTCAATGAAGCAGTTCCATCGTGGAGTTCTAACGGTGTGCTTAAAGTCTTAACTTCATGCGCAGCGGTTGCAGTCGTTTCGTTGACTCCTATGCAGCAATCTAGCGCTAGCAATGTCAAGATTTCTCCAGCACCAATCGTTGTTTCCACAGAGGTTTCTCGTGTTATACGACGTGACAAGTGTGAGTCTGACGTGTACGTTGAAGAAGAGAGCATCGAGCCAACTAGCGATTGCCAAGCTTTTGAAGGCTCTTCTGTAGTCTCTGAAACAGTAAGGGAGGAAGGTTCTATGCTGAGTCCTGCCGATCTTGATCACCGTGAAAGAATCTTCAAGACCACCGTCAATAGTGTGACGTTACTCATAGGGGCGGGGATTGCGTCTGCAGTCTTTGGTCTACTAAGCTGGGTAGATGTTGTTCCAGGTGTTTTAGCTGGCATTGGGGTTCTGGGGTCTTGTGGCATTCAGCTGAACAAAGTTGATGCTTTAAGAAAACAGTAATGGCCCAGTCAAGGAAATGATTTGATAAAATGCCTGATTTTAGTCAGTTGTTTAACTTCATACCAAATACTCTTAAAGAGTTGGCATCTTTTTTGCCAACCAAAGACAACCATAGATTCAATCTTACATTTGATATAATTGCGCTCTTATTTATAGTTTGTTACGCATTTATTTTGTATGCAACGTTGGGTGTAACCAACAGTGACAAAATGGACTTGGTTCTCGAGATTATTAGTCGCATAGACATCGCATTTTTATCCGGTGGCGTGATGGCTTTTCTATGCTGGGTCACAACACTGTTTAAAAAAGAATAGCTTCGGCCCTTCAGTGACTTGCTGAGGGGCTTTTTGCTAGCATTCAAGTTAACTAACCCACCATAAACCCATGCCATAGAGGCCCCTCGGTACGCTGCTGATAACGCAGTTCACCGAGGGGCCTTTATGTTATCACTCGCTCTTAAATGGTTGCTTCGTCCTGATGTGGAAGGGGGGGAAGTCAACCACCCGGCAGACCGGGGTGGTCATACCAAGTACGGCATCGCCGATGCCGCCGATGGCAAGAAGGACGGCATGGCCGACCTCGATCGGGATGGGGTACCCGATATCGCTATCGGTGATCTGACTCCGGCCCATACCGAGCCCTTTTACCGCCAGAACTACTGGGCGCCCGCCCGCTGTGACCTGATCGCCAGCTTAAGCCCGGCCCTCGCTATCGCCGTGTTTGATGCAGCGGTGCATCACGGGCCGAAACGCGCCATCCAACAGCTGCAGCAGGTCTTGGGGGTGATGGCAGATGGTCGCCTTGGCCCGGTATCGATTGGCAGGCTCAAGCAGCAACTGGGCGCCAAGGGTGAAGGCCAGTTGTTGCTGGCGTTGATGATGCAGCGGGCCAGCTTCATGCACGGCATTGTGCGCAAAGACCCGAGCCAGTGGGCCAATGCCGATGGCTGGATCAACCGGCTGCTGCGTCTGCAGAGCTACCTCCTTTCCGACGTGGTTGGCGAGGTGGTGGCATGAGCGTGCTGACCATCAAGCAACAGAAGGCGGCGGCCGCGATCCAGGCTGCGGGCTACTTTGGCATTCCTGAGCTCAAGAACCCCCGTTACCTCGCTTGCTTCAAGGATGGGCGCAAAGCCCATCTCAAGGCCGCTCTGGCCAATCAGATCGCTGACCCGAAGGCGATCCCGCTCTATAGCCACCACCAGACCCGTCAATCCCTGTTTGAGAAAGGCTGGCGTTCGGTGACCGAACTGGATCGCCTGCGGGCCCGTGCCCGTCATTGCCAACCTCCGTTATTTCACCCCAAAAAGAAGGAAGTCCATCATGCCTGATTCCCTGTTACCTCAAGCGAAGTCTGCCTTTAAAAGCCGCACCGTGATCGGTGGTGTGATTGCCGTGGGGGCCGGTATTGCGGGTCTGTTCGGTGTGCCGGTCGATGCGGGTACCCAAGCGAGCTTGGCATCCACTCTGGTGGATCTGGCCAGTGCGGTGGGTGGCCTGCTCGCCATCTGGGGCCGCATCAAGGCGACCCATACCGTCCGTTAAAACACTGTTTGAGCCTGTTCCAGTAGGCGTTATTGGCGCAGCCAGTTTGGTCTCGGACAGCGCGCAGAAACCGCAGCGTACACGCAGTACGTGAGGCTTTCGAGCACTGCCCAGGGCCAAAATGGCAAGTGAAATAGCCTAATGGGATGGGCTCCGAGAGAGGTCATGTGACAGACCAAATAGACCGTGCCCAGCTGGCCGATGCCGATCGAACTGGGCGCATTATCGAAGCCCACCAGAACAGGGAAAGGCCACACGGCGATGGTATCTGTTGCGATTGTGACGAAGCCATCCCGTCCTCCCGCCTTGCCGCCGAGCCTGGTGCCGAGCGCTGTATCGAGTGCCAGACCCTGTATGAGCGCAAGGAGGCGACCCGTGTGGGAATTCATCGTTAAGAACTGGGGGCCTCTTTATGCATTGGCCAGCTTGGTGGGTCTGGTGGTCATCATCTTGCTCTCCAAAACCTACGCCAAGCGCGAAGACCTCACGGCCCTGGTGCAGAGAGTCCAGCGGGTGGAGCAGGTACTGGCTGATCTGCCGAGCGAGCGTGAGCTGCACAAGCTGCAGTTGGAGATCAGCGAGTTGCGGGGGGAGTTGCGGGAGGTGAAGCCGGAGCTGCGCCAAGCCCGTCGCCTTGCCGATCTGCTGTTGGAAAATGAGCTCGCCGCTGTACAGAAGGAGAAGCCATGAGCATTCAACAAATATTGGACGCCCAGCAGCGGCTGGTGATCCTGCGCTCCCTGCTGGATATCGGTGGTGCCGCCAACGAGTCAATCCTCAATGACTGCCTTGACCAGCTGGGTACCGGCCGGGTGACGCGGGATCGGGTGAAGATCCTGCTGGCCTGGCTGGAAGAGCAGGGGCTGGTACGCATCGAGCGACTGGCTACGGTGCAGGTGGCTCACCTGACCGGTCGTGGCCAGGATGCGGCAGAGGGCCGGGCAACGGTACCCGGCGTCAAGAAGCCCAGGGCTGGGGATTAAGGGGAGGATTAAGCATGAGTGAGAAGCCTACCCGAGGCCGCGCCAGCAAGGTGTGGCTGCTGCCTGAGTCCATCCGCAACGCGCTCAACGAGATGCTGCGGGACAAGGGCAACAGTCAGGCTGCCATCCTGGATGAGATCAACGGCCTGATCGAGGAGGCGGGGTTGCCCGATGATCTCAAGCTATCCCGCTCCGGGTTGAGCCGTCATGCCAGCCAGGTTGAACAGGTCGGCCAGCACCTGCGGGATTTGCGCGAAACCACGGCCGCCTTGACCTCCCAGCTTGGCGACAAGCCGATGGGGGAGACCACCAAGCTCATTCTGGAGCTGGGCCGTTCCCAGTTGTTCAAGGCGATGCTGGCTCAGGTGCAGAACCCGGAGGAGGCGGTGGATATCGACATGCTGAAAAACGCCATGCTGGCGGCCCAGCGGCTCGAATCGACCGCGATGCAGAGTCACAAGCGGGAGAAAGAGATCCGCCAGGCATTTGCCGAAGAGATCGCCGCCAAGACTGAAGCCATCGTGACTCAGGCGGGCTTGAGCGGTGAAGCCGCCGCCGAGATACGCCGCGAAATCCTGGGGATTGCCTGATGACCTCCATTACTCAGACCCCTATCGCCCAACAGTTGGCCCAGACCCTGGGTACCGAATACAACCCCGACGAGGTGTTGCTGCCATACCAGCGCATCTGGATTGCCGACGAGAGCCCGCTCAAGATTGCCGAGAAGAGCCGCCGCACCGGTATCACCTGGGCGGAGGCTGCTGATGCAGCCCTGACGGCCTCCAAGACCAAGACGGCCGGGGGCTGCCACCACTTTTATGTGGGCAGCAACAAGGAGATGGCCCGCGAGTTTATCGATGCGGTAGCGATGTGGGCCAAGGCGTACAACAAGGCGGCCGGTGAGATCCAGGAGGAGGTGTTCACCGACGATGAGGATAAAGCGATCCTCACCTTCGTGGTCTATTTCGCCTCTGGCTTCAAGGTGCAGGCGCTCTCCAGTAACCCCTCCAACCTGCGGGGGATGCAGGGCAATGTGACCATCGACGAGGCCGCATTCCACGACCGACTGGCCGAGGTGTTGAAGGCCGCCATGGCGCTGACCATGTGGGGCGCCAAGGTGCGGTTGATCAGTACCCATAACGGCGTCGATAACCTGTTTAACCAGCTCATCAACGACAGCCGCGCGGGCCGCAAAGAGTATTCCATCCATACCATCAGCCTGGACGATGCTTGCCGCCAGGGGCTCTATCGCCGGATCTGCCAGGTCAAGGGCGGCCTTTGGACACAGGAAGCAGAGGACGCCTGGAAGGCGGGGCTGCTCAAGGCCACCGCCACCGAAGAGGATGCCCTTGAGGAGTATTTCTGCGTACCCAAGCAGAGCAGCGGCGTCTATATCAAGCGCACCCTGATCGAGCGGGCGATGCAACCGGATATCCCCATCCTGCGCTTTACCGCCCCCAAAGACTTTGAGCTCTCGAGCGAGGAGACCCGCAAGGCAGTGGTGGATATCTGGTGCGAGGAGAACCTCAAGCCCTGTCTGGAAGCGCTCGATCGCAGTTGCCGCCATGCGTTTGGAGAGGACTTCGCCCGCAAGGGGGACTTGTCGGTGTTCGTTCCGCTCTCCATCACCACCAACTTGCGCAAACAGGTGCCCTTTGTGGTGGAGCTGGTCAATGCCCCCTATGAGAGTCAGCGCCAGATCCTGTTCTACCTGCTGCAGGGGTTGCACCGTTTCACGGCGGCGGCCTTCGATGCCACCGGTAACGGCGGCTATCTGGCAGAGGCTGCCAGACTGCGCTGGGGCGCCAGCATGATCGAGTGCGTGATGCTCAATGACCCCTGGTATCGGGAGTGGATGCCCAAGCTCAAGGCAGAGTTTGAGGATGGCAACCTGACCATCCCGCGCCATGCAGACGTGCAGGATGACTTGGGGAAAATCCAGGTCATCAACGGCATCCCCAAGATCGACAAGGGCAAGAACACCGGCCAAGGGGGCCAACAGCGCCACGGTGACTTTGCGGTGGCCTTGGCCATGGCGGTGCGGGCCAGCTGGATGGAGGGGGGCGCCATCGAGTTCACCCCACTACCAGGTAAACGTGATGACCATGGCAGCGACAACAACGATGACTATCACCGATATGAGCGAGGAGCCTGGTAATGGGCAGGATCATTGATATCCATGGCAAAACCATGAGCCTGGAAAAAGAGCCGCAGACCGAGAACGATGCCAAGTTGGCCCAGCTGCGCCGTCACTACAGCGATCACCCGACTATCGGGCTAACCCCCGGCAAAGCGGCGGCTGCGTTGAAAGAGGCCGAGGAAGGGGGCCTGCTCGCCCAGTGCGAGCTGGCCGAAGATATGGAGGAGAAGGATGCCCACCTGCAGAGTGAGCTCGGCAAACGCCGCCGCGCCCTGCTGGGGGTGAGCTGGACAATCGAGCCGCCCCGCAATGCGTCTCCAGCCGAGAAGCGCGATGCCGAGCTTATCCGGGAGCTGCTGGAGGACTTCACCTGGTTGGATGATGCCATCTTTGATGCCACCGACGGGATCCTCAAGGGGTTCAGTGCCCAGGAGTTCTGCGGCTGGGAGATGGTCGAGGGGCTGCAGATCCCCAAGGGCATCGTCTGGCGCGACCCTGCCTGGTTCCAGACCCACCCGGATGATCGCAATCAGCTGCGCTTGCGAGACGGCAGCCAGGAAGGGGTTGCCCTCAACCCCTTTGGCTGGCTGCTGCACAAGGCCAAGTCCAAATCGGGGTATCTGGCCCGCACCGGTCTTGTCCGTACCCTGATCTGGCCGTTTCTGTTCAAGAACTACAGCGTGCGGGATCTTGCCGAGTTTTTGGAGATCTACGGCCTGCCGGTGCGCCTTGGCAAATACCCGGAAGGGGCGACCGAGAAAGAGAAGGCCACTCTGCTGCAGGCGGTACTATCTATCGGTCATAACGCCGGGGGCATTATTCCGCGTGGGATGGAGATTGAGTTCCAGAACGCCGCCAGCGGTCAGGCCGACCCCTTTGTGGTGATGATGGAGTGGTGCGAGCGCTCCATGAGCAAGGCCATTCTGGGGGGCACCTTGACCTCGCAGGCCGATGGCAAGAGCTCGACCAATGCTCTGGGTAATGTCCATAACGAGGTGCGTCAGGAGGTACGGGATGCAGATCTCCGCCAGCTGGCCGCCACCCTGACCCGCGATCTGGTCTATCCCCTCTATGCCCTGAACGGCAAGAGCTATCAGGGCCCGCGCCGTAGCCCCCGGCTGGAGTTTGATGTGACCGAGCCGGAGGATATCTGCCGTTATGCCGACAGCCTGCCCAAGCTGGCAGCCTGCGGCATGCGCATCCCGCTCGACTGGGCCCACAAGAAGATGCAGATCCCGCAGGCCGAGCCCGATGAGCCGCAACTGGTTGCTGCTACGTCGGCCAGCAAACCGCCAGCTGATAAAGGGGAGGGGTGATGGCGGTTGCTGTTTTTAGCGACCGATCTTCTTTAGCCCCCTCTCCCCTTGCGGGAGAGGGGTGGGGTGAGGGGGAGGTTGCAGGGGGAAAATAAAAATACCCAAGCGGCCAGATACTGACGGCTTGGGTATCGCGCCCACCCCTATCCCTGTTGGTATACAGCCATTTCGGCTACTGGGAGACCTGTTCGCCTAGCTCTGTATGAGCCGCCTGCATACCCCTTGTTGATTTGAATCGCGCCGTGAGAGCAAAGGGCTGTTCACAGGGCTTAACTCGCAAGAGTGCTCAAATCTGTGGCGGTATTGCCGCCTTTCAGAGCGTTAAGGTGCTCTGACACCTGTTTGGGTGTCCGGTGAGGCTACCACTGTGCCGGGAACTCCTCAATCCCTTCCACCTGAAAGCCGTGTTGCAGCAGGGCTTGGCGGATCAGAAAGGGGACAGTGTGAGCATCGCTAGGCCATGTGGACGCTATTTCAGCGCTGGCCTTATCAAGGTGGCCCACCAGTTGTTTGCAAGTTAGTGGGGGAGAAATGGATGAGAACCAAATCGAATCATCCTGATGGCTATCGAGTAACAGCCCATCGTTAAATTGAATGCGCGCTTGAAAAACTATTCGAAAGGTATCCTGCCCTTGGTGATGCACAATCAGGCGCTCTTCCGGGTTGATCTTGTGCTGTTTTCCGCTGCGGGCATCGCGCCGCAGGTTGTAGAAGATGTGCTGGAAAATCACCTTGCCCTCAACCCGATAAAATTTCTTCGTCTTGGTTTCATCATCGATAGACCAATAGAGGCGAAAGGATTGGCGGCGCAGCGTATGGCCATAGCGGGTCAGCAATTCGGTCAGTTGCCCCTCATTGGCCAGTTTCGTCCCTTTTGCCCACGCGCTGACAATAGATTGCTGGGTTCGGCAAAGTGCGGCGATCTCTTTTTGCGTAAGACCATCGTTGAGAGCAAGCCGGATAAGGGCCCGAGTCTGTTTAAAAGGGCGCTTGGCGCCGGTGGATTGCTCGTTCTGTGTCATAAGGATCCAGATAAGGGGGGACTGAGCCCCCCGGTGCCTCTTGCTTACTTTTTGCCGCCGCTTTTCGGGGTCTGCGGATTCAATTGCCAGCCACGGTTCCCCTGATTACGGTCATAGGTATGGTTCGTACCGTTCGAGCCTTTGTTGGGGTTGCTGATATCGGCATTGTGGTTTGATTGCTTGGTCATAACATTCTCCCTTGTGTGTGTGATGACGAGAGAAATGTTAGCTAATTCATAATCTTATACCATTGATGATTTAATGATAAAAGTTGATAAACCGTGATATTTGACCTGGCTGCCCAATTTTCATTGGGCGCAGGATACAAGCACTGGCACAACAAGCAGCAGGGGGAATCAGATGGCAAATAACGAGAGTGTGCTCAATATGGTGGGGTTGGTGGAGGCTAGCGACTATCTGGCCAGCTTGCTGGCACGGCTCGCTGCACTGGAGCAGGGGAACGGTGTGGCTGCGGTCAGCGCGTTGCCAGAATTGCTGGCTGCCCAGCCCGATCCCCGCTCTCTCTACTTCGGTACCCCGCTTGAATATGGCGCGGCCCACCAGTTCGGGCGCCCAGAGATCAACCTGCCAGAGCGCCGCGCTCTGGGGCTGTCAGAAGGGGATAAAAAGAGCGTGTTGGAGACGCTGGAGGGGTATCTCATAACTGATTGAAAAGGATTGAGATCTAGCTAGTGCCAATGTCATCATATCCAGAATTCGATTGAGGCTGGTGCATGATGAGCGAACAAAGTATTGATACTAAAATTTCTGTTCCGCTAGGTAATGGAAGAGGTGAGAAAGTATTTTCATCAATTGACCAATATAACGATTTCATTAGAGGGGAGAGAGAATTCTGGAAATGGACAGATAGAAGATTTGATTATCCATTGAACCATCTGCAAGACTTCGTGAGGTCTTATTGTATTAACAATTTATTGATAGAAATTAATGATGGTAATGCTAAAAGTCAGTGGGATATATTGGTAAATAGGCAACATCAATGGTTGCCTATTTACTCATTCACCCCTGAAGGGGAGTTTGTTAAGTCCCTAGAGAGTGAATATGGTCATATAATTGCCATGTTTGCGCTGATTCATATCACGGATCTAACCCATAATGGATTGTCAACGGAATGTCAGCGTAACAGTCATTGTGCGGAAATGATGAAAATATTCTCTACTCAAAATTCATTTGCAGTTAGTTTGGTTCTTTCATTTGGCAATAAACTTTGTATAAACCAAGTTTCTTCATATATAAGCTCTGTTGAAAATTCACATAGACAATTTATGTCTACATTAGAATCAGTGGAAAAAGATCTCTCCCAATCAGTAGAGGACTATAGCAATAAACTCTCTGAAATAGTTAACAAGCATGAACTACTCCACAAAAAAACAAAAGAAAAAATAAAAAGATGGAGCTATAGATGCTTGTCAGGAATTAATAAAACTAGGGTTTTTGCAAAGAAAATCTTCGATGAGTCCAAACTGGATATAAGCCAAGCAGCAGCTGCATACCATGAGCAGATCGATTTAGATGCTTCAGTAACTTACTGGAATTCAAAAAAAACCAGAAATAATAGAAAAGCTTTCATATGGTTTGTTTTTGGAATTGGAGGATCTGTGGGGGCTACCTTTTATTTATTGGCAAAATACTATGCAAAAGGAGGTATTATTGGTATATCTGCAAAGTTGGCTGATGTGGGGGAGGCTGGCACAGCAGGTGTTAATAAACTCCAATCTGTTACTCCTGTGATAAGTAGTGGCATGGAGCATCTGGTATTTAACACTACAGGAGCCGCTCTTGTAGTCACCCTGATGGCTGTTATTATCAGAGTTGCATTACGTCAATTCAACACCTATTCCCATCTTAGCCTTGAGGCGGAGGAACGGGTCACTATGGTTAAAACTTACTTAGCCTTGCTTAATGAAGGCAAGCTCAAGTCCGATCAGGATCGCCATCTGGCATTGGAAGCTTTGTTCCGAACTTCTCAGACCGGCATGATTGCCGAAACCTCCTTTAACAGTCCCGTTGATATCATAGTGAAGTCACTAGCTGACAAGGCTAAGGTGTAGACGTTTTGGATAGCTGCCCCATCCCACTAGGTGGGGCACATGCTTTAGCTGCATTTGAGAGAGATTTAAACACCATTAAACACTAATCGGTTGATTGTTCATCATTGTAGTATTGGACAGGAAATGGTATTTGAAGATGTCTAAGGTAATAAGGTATCAATCTTTTCATAATAGATGTTACCAAAGAGTCTCTGATTTCTTCCGTCAAAATAGCACCTTCAGGATACATGCTAAAAAATTCATTTGTGGCTGATTTTATTAAATCGTCAAAGTGTTTCTTATTCTGAAGTATACTTGATATCGAATTTGCTCTTATAAGTCGCTCACGAATTTTGCAAACAGTTGCATCGTCAAGTTCACACGATGCTGGAATCGTATCTCTGTCAATTAATAATGGAATGTCTTTGCTTTCCTCCAAGTCTGTAACAATATTGTGACTATATGTTTTGTTGAGAGCAGTTCCAGTGTAATTATCATTTAATATAATCAAAAAACAGTGAGCACTAAAATATTCTATATAACAGTATAGTAATCTTGTCTGAGGGCAGCCTCGTAAATGAATCAAATGTGCTATCTCATATTCTGATAGTGACCCCATGACCATATCTGATGGATAGTTAAATACACAATCCACTTCATCATTTCCAATTATGTAACCAAGAAGGTGTTGTATAAATGAACGTTCACCACCAGAATGTATATAGAAATTTATTGCTGCTTTGCATACTGCTCTGAAGGTATCATCTCCCCCTACGCTAGAACTAATCCGAAGAGAGTCATTAAGATACACTGATTCTTTTTTTATTTTTGATTCAAGCATTGCTGTATTGATTTGTGGGTATTTTCTTTGGAGGCCAGAAAGCACTTGTTCTAGTTGCTTCTTGTCTTTAGCGTTGACATTTATAGTCACTTCCTTGTCAGAATTCTCTATTTTGATTTTTGGTACTTTTAGCTCAGGGTAACCACCGGGCCTGATATTATAGGCTATTCCAGTGTTTATATCTGTTGCGACAATATTAGGGACAGTCTTTCTATGTCTTTTTACATTGAACGAATTAGATAAAAATAAGAGTTGTGATGCTAGAGTCGCATCATACCTCTCACCTAAGGTAGAATTGCACTTGACACATATTAAATCCTTGGATGTAAGTTTTCCCCCACATGCATTCAATATAATATGTTCTTCAGTTACATTCTTACCGGCCAGCTCAGTGTTACATATATAGCAATTACTCATTGTTTCATCCTCAGCTGGTTATATAAGAGCTAGAGTTTACAGCATTAATCTACCATAAACCCCATCCCCCTTCATGCCGCCGCACTATGGCGGCATGAACATATCCAAGACCCCATACTCAGCGCCTTTCGTGGCTATCCTCCAAGCCAACCCTGTCAGCGGGGAGCGGCTGGCGGTGCTCGATGCGCAGCTCACCCCCCAAGGCGATGGCTGGTACCAGCTGCTGCCTGTCGGCCCGTTCAAGGCCCGTGATGGTCGTCCGTTCGATGTGGCGAGTGGTCACTGGCAACTGGACGGGCAGATCGCTGCAGCCCTGATTGCCCGTGCCAAAGCGCTCGGGCAAGACATCCTGATCGATTACGACCACCAGACCCTCAAGACTGACCAGAACGGCCAGCCAGCCCCTGCGGCCGGTTGGTACAACGCCGACGAGATTGTATGGCGCGAAGGGCAGGGGCTCTTTATTAAGCCGCGCTGGACGGAGCGGGCTGCCGCCCTGGTGGCTGCCAAAGAGTATCGATTCCTTTCTGCCGTCTTCCCCTATGACGCTCAGGGCCGCCCGCTGGAACTGCGGATGACAGCCATTACCAATGACCCCGGTGTGGTGGGCATGCAGGCGCTTGCCGCTTTGAGTGCGTTACCCGTTTCAAGCCATATGTCTATCCAACCCGGCCAGCTGGCCACCTCATCCCATGTTGCACAACAGGAGAAATCCATGAACGAACACCTGATCGCGCTGCTCGGCAAACTCGGCATCCAGCCGGGTGCCGATGGCCAGTTTACCGCCGAGCAGGGGACTGCCGCTCTGGCAGCTCTGGATACCCTGCAGGCCAGCGCTGCGAGCGCGCCGGAGCTGGAGGCGGCACTCTCTGCCGAGAAGGCATCGCTGGCTGCGCTCAAGGCGACCGTCGCCACAGGGCAGGGTGGCCAGATTGACCTGGCCAAGTATGTACCGGTGGAGACCTATAACGCCCTGGTGACGGAAGTCGCCACCTTGAGCGCCAAGGTTGAGACCACGGATGCCGCGACCTTGATCAAGGAAGCCCGTACCCAGGGCAAGGTGGTGGCAGCAGAAGAGGAGTATTTGACCGCCTATGCCGCCCAGAAAGGGGTGGCTGCCCTCAAGGCGTTGCTGGAGCCCCGTCCGGCGATTGCCGCCCTGGCCGCCAGCCAGACCACCCAGGTGACCCTGCCCGAGAAGAAGGGAGAGGCAGTGCTCTCGGCGGATGACAAGTATGCCGCCGATCAGCTCGGCATTTCCTATGAAGAGTTTGCCAAGGCAAAAGGCCGGTAGATTCGCTTAGCCGCGTAGCGGCGTAATCGGACGAACGCGACCGCCAGACCAACCTGTTTAACCAGAGAAGGAACACCCGTATGGCCATTGTTACTCCCGCGCTGTTGCAGGCCCTCTTCACCGGCTTCAAGAAGAACTTTGAAGACGCCAAGGGTGAAGCACCTGCCCAGTACACCAAGATCGCCACCGTGATCAAATCGACCACCAAGTCCAACACCTATGGCTGGCTGGGCAAGTTCCCCAGTCTGCGCAAGTGGGTCGGTGATCGGGTGATCGAGTCGATGAAGGCGCACGGTTACCAGATCGTAAACGAAGACTTCGAGGCCACCGTGGCGGTCGATCGCAACGATATCGAAGATGACGAGCTGGGTATCTACGCGCCGATGTTTGCCGAGATGGGCCGTTCGGCGGGCATTCACCCCGATGAGCTCTGTTTCGGTCTGCTCGGTGCTGGCTTCACCACGCCTTGCTATGACGGCCAGTATTTCTTCGACACCGATCACCCGGTCTATCCCAAGGCCGATGGCACCGGTACCCCTGTCTTGACTGCCAACGTGGTGGTGGATGCCGGTTATCAGGGGGAGCCCTGGTTCCTGCTCGATACCAGCCGCGCCCTCAAGCCGGTCATCTTCCAGGATCGCAAGTCACCGCAGCTGATTGCCATGACCAAGATCGATGACGAAGCGGTGTTTACCCGCAAGGAGTTCCGTTACGGGGTCGATTGCCGTGATGCCGCAGGCTTTGGCTTCTGGCAGCTGGCCTTTGCCAACAAGCGGGCGCTGACCCCCGACAACCTGTGGGATTCCTTCTCCAAAATGCGGGAGTTTCAGGCTGATGGCGGCCGCAAGCTCGGGGTGAAGGCCACCATGTTGGTGGTACACCCCTCCCTTGAGAAGCTGGCTACCCAGATGCTGGAGCGAGAGCTGTCGAACAGCAGCAGCAACGAGCTGAAAGGCAAGTTGGAGCTGGTGGTGGCTGACTACCTCTAACCCTGCGTTATGCCTGTTTAAAGCGGGGTTAAACAGCTGCCAGGCACTGTTTAACCCCCGGTTTAAACAGCCTCTCTATCAGATACGACGAGGAAAACATGAGATGGAACAAGAGATGGAACTGGCTATTCGAGTGGGGATTTATTGCCAAACAGGGTCAACAGTTCGTCAGGTCTATTTTCGCGCGGGCCTGCCGATTGTACCGGGCAAGTCTGAGATGGTTGTGTCGCCTGAGCAGTGCGCGACCCTGGAGAACGACCCGCGTCTGGTGGTCGTCCGGTTGGCTGAAGACACCAGCCTTCAGGCAGGTGATGCACCATCGGCGCCTGGGGATCTGGACGCAACACTGGGCGTCCTGACCGGTTCGGGCTATCTGGCAGGGGTTGCCACCTTGGCTGGCAAGGTCACGCCGCTGGCCGAGATGAAGGTCGATGAGCTGCGCGATCTGGCGGTGCAGATGGGTATCCCGGATGCGGCCAAGCTCAAGAAGGCAGAGCTGGTGACAGCGATCGCCGCGACCGACGTGCAATACCCGGTCAAGGATGAGCCGTCATCTGGCCAGAACGGAGAGCAGTGATATGTACGCCAGCGTCAATGACATGGTGATCCGCTTTGGCGAGGCTGAGTTGCTGCGCTTGAGTATGACGCCGACCGGTGAGCTGGACGAGGTGGCCTTGCGCCTCGCCCTGCAGGATGCAGGTGCCTTGATCGATGGCTATCTGGCGGGTCGCTATCCCTTGCCGCTGGCCCATATCCCGAGTGCCCTGGTACCTATCTGCGCCGATATCGCCCGTCACCGTCTCTATGGTGAACAGGCACCGGAGCAGATAGCCAAGCGCAACGAGGCGGCTCTGGCCTTTTTGAAATTGGTTGGCAAGGGGGAGCTGGCGCTGGGGTTGGCATCTGATGGGGCCACCCTGGAGAGCCAGAACCTGGCTCAACTGCAGTCGGATGGGCGCATCTTTGGCCGAAGTCAGGGGCGCGACAAGGGGGGCTTTCTATGAGCCAGCCCGCCAACCAGTCTGGTACCGAACTCGACTACCTGCAGGCGGGCGAGCGGCTGCGTGAGCTGCTGGCCCCCCTGATCGCCAAGGGGCTCAAGGATGTGTTTGTGGCCACCGATGTGGCGGCCATCGCCAATCTGGGCCAGCACAGCCCGGCGGTGCATGTGGTCTATCAGGGCGAACGTGAGAGCGAAGGCTCCCAGTCAGGCCGGGCCAGCAGCTTTGATCAACTCTGGTTGCTGGTGCTTGTGCATCGTGCCAGCCCCAAGGAGGTCAGTGCCGGAGTGTGGCTTGCCCGCATCCTGCAGGCCGTCAGTGGGCGAGCATGTGGTGACAGTACCTTTCGCCGGGTCACCCCACCGGTCAAACCCAGTTACAGCGGCGGTGCGGCTTATTTGCCGCTTGCCTTTACTACCCGAGTGAAATTCAAAGGAGAGCGATGATGAGCGAAACACTGCACCTGGAAGGGGATCTCTTTATCGAGACCTTTACCAACGGGGTCTCGGGCGGGGTGATTGGCCCCATTGATGTGGATAGCCTGGAAGTGAAACCCGACAGCCAGAAGATCTCCATTCCCAGCAAGCGCAAGGGGCAATACGGTCAGGCGCGGGAGAACTACCACATTCCCAAGCCCGCCATGGTCACCATCAAGACCACCGAGATCCCGCCCGTGCTGCTGGCTGCCGCCTTTATGGGTCTGGAGAGCCCCATAAATCAGGGGGCCGGGACGCTTACCGATCTGCCGGTGACCCTGCCCGCCTGGCCGAAGTGGGCCCAGCTGGGCAAAAGCAATATTGCCGCAACCGGTCTGGCCATCAAGGAAGGGGCCACGGCGCTGGTGGTGGGTACCGATATCGAGGTCAACTATGCGCTCGGGCTGGTACGGGCGATCAAGGGGAGCTCGGTGGCAGATGGCGGCAGCCTGACGGTCAGCGGTACCTATAACGCGGTGACCGGTACCCGCATCGCGGGCAACATCCAGCCGGAGATCAAGGCGCGGCTGCTGCTCGATGGCCGCAGTATCGTCAGCGGCGAGGCCATCAAACTGACGGTGCCCCGTGCCAGCTTGTCCCCCAAGAAGGCGGTGGACTTTATGAGCGACAAGCCCATCGAGATCGAGCTGGAAGGGGAGTTGCTGGCCGTGGATGGCGAGACCGCCCCCTTCTATGTGGATCGGCCGGTGACGGTGTGATGATTGGGGTGGGGAAGGGGAATGAAAAACGGCGGGGAGGCCCGCCGTTTTTCATATCGTTCATAGTCATTGGTCAGAAGCTTGATGTTTTATTGATCTCTATCTAGTCCAAAGATATATATCGTTCTCTCGAGAATATCACAGTTGGTATCGTACATGTTTTTAAATGCTCGACCATATCTAAAGTTGTAAAATTCACGAGTTGTTTCATCTTTAGTGATAAGTTCTACCTTTTCTATCAAATAAGACAAGTTCTCGGCTTCTTGGCATAAAACAGCAATCTCAATTTTAAGATTTGATTTTATAGCATCAATTTCATTCTGGGTGACTTTGCCACTTCGATTGCCGCCAAAATACATCAAGCAAAAATATACACTCCATATCTTCCTGTTCTTTTCACAAGGAATAATATTATGGATTATGTCGTCGACATCTTTGTCTAGTATGGCATCTATTCTTAGTGTAGTAGAGTTCAGTAAGGGCTGTAGTTCCCCTAGCTTCTTCTGTGAATTAGCAATATCCAGTTGTTTTTGCTGTAAATTGTAAGTGTACAGGACTCCAATGACAGTGAAAAATGATAGGGCAGAGCCGACTGTTCCTCCAATGAAGCTGCCGAAATTTCCCCATGTTTGGTTATTCTGAAAGCTATACTTTGATAAAAGGCCAAACTCCGAATAGTAAAAGTGAAGAGGAAAAAAAACTATCATTACAAGTAGAAGTAAAAGAGTTAGCCAAATGAGAGCTCTGAATGCAATTTTTACCATGTCGGACCTTTTATTCGTGATTCAGCATAAACCTATCCATTTTGCCATTTATTTATAATAAGGTATATCTTTACCTGACAGGAATACCTCATGCTCAGCTCCAAAAGTCTAAGCTTACCTTGGATCTCGCGATTGGGAACAGTTGGCTGATGTGATCAGATAAGAAGGGGCTTAGGCTTAGCGTAATGCCAGTCGCTTAATCATGACCAGTGGTTGAGATGAGGCAGAAAGGGGCAAGATGGATTGCTCTAACCACTGCCAGTCCAGCGGCGGAGTGCCTTCCTTAAATTTCTGATATGGCACGCCATCCTTGATGGTCAGAAACAGGGTGCAAGGCGTATCGGCACGACACACATAGCGCACCATCACATCGCCATGGAGTGAGCGCAGTAGATGTTTCAGGATTGGCAGCCCTTGTATGGTGTGGTGCCCCCCTTCATGCCAGATGCCAAATTGATGCATTCCGCCCATACCTTTCAACACAAGTAAATCTAAGTTTTGACCGTCTAGGCCAACTTGCCACTGTCAGAAATGACAGTTAACTTGTAAAAGTGGGAAGGTTGTTAGCCGTAGATTAGAGACAAAGAGAACGGAAAGCGGCGGGAGGAGCCCGCCGTCATGCTATTTTATATTGTCTCGAGATTTCTATGATATCTATCAATTAATAGTATCTATAGCCTTAACCTGAAATAGAGTGAGTTTGATTACTTGCTTTTGATAGGGTATCTATTTGTTCCTTAGACAACATTGTCTTAAGAGGGTTCGCAATCTCAATGGACTCCATTGAATAGCCAAAGGCAAGCAGCACGTGCTTTGTTGAATCAAAAGAATTTAGTGATGAACTACCAGTATAACGTTCCTTCTCAATTTTCATTCTATGCAAGTGGTAATATACATAGCACGATTTAGATATTATATTCCTGATAGAACGAGTGTTGTAATAACATTCATCTTGAATGTCTCTACGCAAAGACTCTGACTGTTCAACCAACATTAGGACAGAACCATCAATTATTTTGATAGTGTTTCTTTGCGCTGGATTAAGCATTTTTAATGCTTCGCAGTAAAAAGTATGAATGAATTGAGTGTCATATTTTTCAACCAGAGGCACTACTATCGGATTGCTTAAGTTAATCAAACCATTCTCATTTTTGTTTTTTTCCAAATGATACAAAAAATCAAAATGACTTATTATTATATTTTCGAGATATGAACAGCAATCCTCAATCTCTATGTATAGGCGTTCATTGTGTTGTTTGGTGTTTAATAAATAATCCCACTTTTTTATTACTGGGTTCAAAAGAACCCCAGCAATGAAGGTAGTGAATGCGATGAGGGCTGAATAATCCATATAGATAGACTCCAGATTTATTATAGAGTTTTAAAAGTGCCAGTTGATATAAAGTCATAAATGTAATATATCATTTTTTTAGTTGCTGTCTATGCATCTGGTAACATATTGGGGGCGTATTTTTCAATATTTATAAAAATTCATTTTGCCGTTTTTTTAGTGACAATAAATCATCAGCGAACTTCGTGGTTGAAATGATACAGTCAATTAGTAGTCGATGTTCTTTGACATAGAATTTTAGTACTTTCGATGACCCTCCGCATGAGAGATATTCCTCATAAATCTCATCTGTATTTATTAGTATCTTCGTGATCTCTTTTATTTCTCTGTATGGAAAAACATCATCCATGCAGCTAAGTCGATGGGTTATATTATTTGCTCTGATAGGACTAAGGCTTTCATTTGTTTTTGACTTTAAGTTCATAAACATTAAAAGGTATTCTTGGATTGTCATCTTCCGTGTGTCTTCCAAAGGAAAAGAACAGTACACTAATTGTTGTAACATAAGTTCTATAGTTTGATGCTGATTGCTAATTAAGCGCTGCAGCTCATCTAAAATGCCTTGGTTTTTAGCTATGGTCAGTTGTTCTCGCTGTACTTTATAAGTGGCCCAAACGCCGTAGAAAGCGCAAGCAGAGAGTAGTGGGCCGAGAGTGCCTCCAATAAAACTGCCAAAGTTAGCCCATGCTTGATCATTACGAGCGAGGCTATAGCCTGACTGGGGACCGAAAATATAAAAGTAGAAAATGAAAGGAGTCAGCAGCCCTGCAGCTGTGAGTCCACCAAGATAGCATTTCGTTTTAAGCGACATATTATCTATCAGCTTCATTATTCCCTCATTAATTCTCAGTAATTAGCCATAAACCCTCCTATTCTGCCATTTCTTCACAATAGGGCATATCTGAATCTGATCGGAATGCCCCATGTCCACCTCTACCACCCTGAAACTAGCCTTGGAGCTGGCTGCCAAGGTCACCGGCCGGGAAGACCTGGCCGCCTTGGTGGGTGAGGTGCAGGAGCTGGGCCCGATCTCGGATGAGACGGCCGCCGAAACGGCGCAACTGGCGCAAACCCTCGAAGCGTTAAGTCGCCAGCAGGCGTTGATCCAGCAGTTCAATGACTCAAAGGCCGCCCTGACCCAGCTCGAACTGGCGACCGTGCTCAGCCGTGACAAGCTGGAGCAGTTGCGCCGCTCCAGCCAAGCAGGCGCCGGTGATGCCAAGGCGCTGGCCGAACAAGAGCGGTTGCTGACTTCCGAGGTCAAGCAGCTGGAGCGCCAGCTGGTCGCTCAGTCAGCCAGTCATACCCGCCTGCATGCAGGGCTCAAGCAGTCCGGGCTCGATACCAAGAACCTTGCCCAGGAACAGCAGCGCCTGCAGCGTGAGCTGACCAAGAGTGTCGCCCAGACCGAACGGCTGGGGCGCGAGTTTAGCCACGGCAGTCAGCAGGCCGGTAGCTTGCAGGGGGCCATCGGCAGTCTGACCGGGCGCCTGGTGGCGCTGGCGGGTACCTGGTTCGGTATCCAGACCCTGACTACCCAATTGCTCGCCATGTTCCAGACCGGCGATCAGGCAGAGCGCCTCGATGTGCAGCTCAAGGCTGTGATGGGGTCGATTGCAGGTGGCAAAGAGGCGTCAGCCTGGATCCAGGACTTTGCCAAAAACACCCCCCTGCAGCTTAGTGAAGTCACCCAGGTATTCGTGCGCCTCAAGGCGTTCGGCATCGACCCCATGGCGGGGGCCATGCAGGGCATTGTCGATCAGGCGTTCAAGTTGGGCGGCGGTTTTGAAGAGGTGCAGGGCATCTCCCTGGCCCTTGGCCAAGCCTGGGCCAAGCAGAAGCTGCAGGGTGAGGAGATCCTGCAGCTGATTGAGCGAGGCGTGCCGGTCTGGCAGATGCTGGAGCAGGTGACGGGCAAGAATACTGCCGAGCTGCAGAAGCTCTCTGAGGCGGGCAAGCTGGGCCGCGAGACCATCTCTGCCCTGATGAACGAGATTGCAGCCCAATCGCGCGGTGCGGCTGCCGACAACATGAGCCTGCTCTCCGGGCTTATCTCCAATGCCCAGGACAACCTCGCCAAGTTTTACCGGATGGTGGCCGAGAACGGGGCGCTGGCCTGGCTCAAAAACCAGCTGGCCAACCTTAATGCCGAATTTGAGGCGATGGCCAGGGATGGCCGCCTGCAGGAGTGGGCCAAGCGCCTCTCCGATGGCTTTATCACCATGGGGGAAACCCTCAAGTCACTGATCCAGACCCTCTATGAGTGGCGCACCGCGCTGACCGTGCTGGCTCAGGCTTGGGTCGGCCTGAAAATCGCGGGTTGGATTGGTGATCTGCGCAGCCTCTACGCCCAGTTTATTGCCATACCCGCGGCGACCGCGACAGCAGCAGGCGGCATGACGACAGCGGGCACGGCAGCAGCAGGAGCTGCCATTGGGGTCAGGGCACTGGGCGCTGCCGTTAAGGGGCTGCTGGCCGCCATGGCGGTCGAGTCCATCATCCAGATCACCCAGTTTGCCTCTGCCCTGCGCCAGCTGGTGCAGGCTGAGCTGGCACTCCGGGAGGCGCAGGGGCTGCGCTCCGAGACTCAGGCCCGCCTCAATGGTCAGTTTGCCGCCCTGTCAACGGAGCTGGGGTTTGCCATCACCAGCATGGCGGATCTCGATCGCCTAGTCGCCGAGGGCAAGGTGCATTACGACGAGGCCACTGGAAGCTGGCGACAAGGCGCCGCAGCCGTTAAAGCGCTGGGTGATGAGGCCAAGAGTTCCCGTGATTATCTGGCCGAGATCAATGCGGTGGCCAAGCAAACCGCCGCCGATGGCCCGGCCCAGTTGGCCAAGGCGTTTGAGGCGTTGGGGCTGGACTTCGAACGGGCCAATGGCCGTATCGGTGCGGGCTTTCAGAAGACCATCGGCGCCCTGGATGTATTGGTGGCGCACACGGGGGCCAGTAGCGCCGCCATCGAGGAGGCGCTGGCCAGTGCCTACAACAGCGCCAAGACCACCGCCGAGATCGATGCGTTGATCGCGCGTCAGAAGCAACTTGCCGCCCAGGGCAAGATCACCGGGGATGCGCTGGCGCGGTCGATGGCCATCGCAGCCGATGCCATGGCCAAGGTGAAAGGGGGGAGTGGCGATACCAAGCAGGCCGTCGCGGCCATTGGTGATGGTTTTGATGAGGCCGCCGCACGGGCCAAAGGCGCCACCGATGCGATGCGGGCGGGGCTTAAAGGGGTACAGGATGAAGCCAAGCAGACCAATGCCAGCCTTGCCAGTAGCGGCGGGGGCGGAGGTCGAGGCGATATCACCCGTACCGTGAACGCCGGTTCTTTCTACTACAAGAGCGTGGATATCAATAGCCTGCGCGGTAATGCCGAGGGGCTGGCCAATACCCTGGCCGGGGTGGAGGAGGAACTGGCCCGCTACAGCCAGAAGGTCAAGGATATTCCGGCCTACAGCGAGTGGAGCAAGTATTACGGCGAGAAGTTCCAAAAAGAGATGGAGGCGATGCAGGCTCGCCTCAAAGAGGAGCTCAACAAAGCGTTGGCCAAAGAGAGTGCCAAAACCAATCAGGCCGCCGCCCAGCCACCGGCCCCGGCTGTCGCGCCATCTACCCCCAGCACCAACACCCCAGGGACACGCAGGCTGTTGTCCGAGCGGATCACCATCGAGCTCAAAGGGGCAGGGGGTTCGGCCGAACTGCAGGCGGATGAGGCCAATGCGAATGCCCTGATTTCCCTTCTTAAACAGCAAGGACTGCGGCAATGAACGTGACCTTAAACAGCGTGCTGCTACCAGATGATCTGGTCTGGCGCGACGAGTTCGAGTGGGCGCCGGTCGAGCAGGTGGTGACCCCGACCCTGAGCGGCGCCCTGTTGGTGGAGGAGACCGCCAAGCCCGAGGGACGACCGCTGACCCTGAGCGGGCATTGCTCCCGCGCCAAGGTGCTGGAGATCAAGGTGCTGGAGGCTCAGGTGGCCCGGCTGATGACGTTGACCCTGCTCGATGGCCTGGCTCGCACCGTGGTGTGGCGCCGCCCTGGTGTGGTGGCCATGCCACTGATCGAGATGGCCGACCCGGAAGGGGGCGACCCCTATGCCTTGACCCTGAATCTCACAGAGGTAACCCCATGACCATTCTATCTGGCGATATCGTGTTGTTGGCCAGCCAGCGCCTGGTTGATACCGATGACGGCGGTGGTCGCATCACTGGCCGCGAGATCATCAGCGGCAACCATAACAGTCTGTTCCCTGATGTCAGCGACATGGATCGGGCCTATGGCACCGTGAATATGCGCAAGGCGTTTCTGGCGGTGCAGACGGACGACACCGACACCTACTATGGCGCCAATGCCATGGTGCTGCTGCCGCCCAGTGACCCCAGCGTCAACCTGACGCTGATGACCACCAAAGACCACAACGACACCAGAGGCAACGCCCGCAACACCCTGGAACGCTATCAGGCCAGAGGCCCGAAGTGGCAAGGGGTGCTCTACGATACCCAGCTGGAAGGGCAGCGGGCGATCCGCATCCTGCAACGGGTAGAGGTACGGTTGCCGGAGGTTGGGGAGGTGCTGGTACTGGTCGGCAACGAAGGGAAGGGGAACGAGGTTGAGCAGTATGTACGGGTTGACCGGGTAACCGCCGAGCTGCGCAAGTTCGGGGTGGCTGGCTATCAGGGCGAGTTCACCCGCAACGTGGTCACCTGCGTGATCACTGACCCGCTGCGCCACACCTTTGAAGGGGAGCAGCCCAGCCCTTATGACCAGGCAACCACCAAGACCACCCTGCGGGAAACCGTGGTGGCCGATGCCGCCAACTACTTTTCGACCACCAAGCTGGTCGCGGATGCGGCGCTGGGGGCAATGCGGGTGCAGGCCAAGACCATTTTCACCCAGCTGGTACCCAGTGCCCGCAGTGAAACCCCGGTGGTGGATCTGACCGCTGCCGGTGAGCTGGGCGCCCTGCTGGAATCCGGGGTGGGCAGTCCCCACACCTTCACCACCACCTCACCGGTCAGCCCTAGTCAAGGGCTGTTCCTAGGGATTGGTGCCATGCCGGGCAGCGTATCGGTCACCATCGGTGCGGCGGTGATCACCGACAAGGGCGGCGAGCTGTTCCTGGTCGGTACCGTGGTGGGGGCTATCGACTACGGGCGCGGCCTGCTGACCTTCAACAGCCAGTGCCCGAACTATGGCGCGGCCAGCAAAACCGTGAGTTTTCGCCCGGCAGTGATGCCATCGCGCATTGCTGACACGGCCCAGATCCAGATCGCCGCCAACAACCGGGGCTATGCCTACACCGCGACCCTGCTGCCCACCCCTTGCCCTGGTTCGCTGACCGTCAGCTATCTGGCCCAGGGCAAATGGTACGACCTGAAAGATAACGGGCGCGGGGAGTTGTTTGGCCAGGACAAATCCTATGGCTCTGGCCTGCTCAACTTCACCACCGGCTCTGTGGTGTTGACCCTGGGGGCGCTGCCGGATGTGAACAGCGCGATCATGTTCAGCTGGGGTACCAAGGTCTCTTACCTCAACCGCGCCAGCATGGTGCTGGATCCGGTGCAGCTGGCCCATAAGTTGGCCCATGAGGGGATCACCCCCAACAGCCTGACCCTGACCTGGCAAGCCGGTGGTGCGACCAAAACCGCCATCGACAACGGGGCGGGTCAGCTGACCGGGGATGCCACCGGCACCATCAATTATGTGACCGGCGATCTGGCCCTGCGGGTAGCGACCCTGCCCGATGGCGGTCAGGAGTACCAGGTTGTTTACCAGTACGGCGACCCGGACACCCAACGCTTTGACTACCCGGCCCGCAACCCGGACGGGACGATCACCATGCAGCTGGCCAAGCAAAACCTGACCCCCCGAATGGTCTCGCTGCGCTGGAATGCCCTTTATGAGGAAGTGAAGGACGACACCGAACTGGTGATCGCTACCCGTGACCCGATCATCAGTGTGCGCGACAACGGCGCGGGCAAGCTACTGGATGCGGCAGGGGTTGAACGGGGCAGCGTCAACTACACCACCGGCCAGATCACCATCAAGCCGGATGGCCAGGGCGGCATTCCGAAAACCCGCTATGAGTGGCGCACCATCGGTACCTATGGCGATGGTCACGGCAACACCATTGCCCGCCAGCGCTGGACACTGGTGGAAATCTACTATGTGCAGGCCGCCTACCTGTTCCCGGTGGACGACAGTGGTTGGGTCGAGGTGGAGTACCGCAGCAATAATGCAAGCCAAGCGGGCCAGGACACCGTGAAGGCTACCCCGCTGGTGCTGGATATCACCCCGCGCAACGGCGAGGCGATCCTGGCCAACTCAGTGCGCTTTGCGCTGGGCGGGTCTGTCTATGTGGACAGGCAAGGGATCCTCTATCGCAACATCGACCCCGCCACCGGGGCCGGTGAGCAGGCCGGGACACTGGATTATGCCACCGGCAAGGCGACCGTCACGGTCTGGAACCCTGGCGCGGTGCCCGTGCCAGCCCTGAGTTCGTTGGTCACCAGCCTGGTGGCCCAGACGGTGGACGAGGTGACATTCAGGACGCCGGGGGCACCCATTGCCCCATCCAGCCTCTACCTGAGTGGCAACACCGCAGACGGACGCCGGTTTGAGGTGACCGCCAACGGCGATGGCACCATCACCAGCCAGGATGTAACCGGCAAGGTGGACTATCAGACCGGGGTGGTATCGGTGCGCTTTGGCCGCCTGGTGACGGCTGCGGGCAACGAGGGTAAACCCTGGTACGACCCGGATATGGTGGTCGATGGCAAGATCTGGCGCCCCTTGTCGGTGGTGGCTGACACCATCCGGTTTAATGCGGTGGTCTATAGCTATCTGCCGCTCGATGCGGATCTCATCAAGCTGGATCCGGTGCGCCTGCCATCCGATGGCCGGGTGCCCTTCATTCGCAAGGGTTACATCGTGGTGGTGCATTCCACCAAGCGCAGCGCCTTTCCTATGGGTGTACAGGCGGGGCAGCAGCTCAACACCGGGCGCGAACGGCTGGCCTATTGCCGGGTGGAGGACAAGAACGGCAAGGAGCTGGCGCCGCAGCTTTACAGCGTCAACATGAACAGCGGGATGGTGACCTTGGCCAGCCCGCTGAACCTGACCGGCTATGTAGAGCCGCTGACCGTGGTTCACCGGATCGAGGATATGAGCTTGGCCACCGATGTGGAGATTTCTGGCCGGATCACCCTGGCTCGGCCCCTCAGCCACAACTATGAGGCGGCGGATACCCTGGTCTCCAGCGCCCTGATCATCGGTGACTTGTGGGCCCGTTATGGGGCGCTGTTCGACCAACGTACCTGGACAAATAACTGGTCTGATTTTCTGATTGGCGACCCCTGCACGGCGGAATACAACGATACGGACTTCCCGATCGTGGTGACCAACCGGGCGACGCTGCAAGAGCGATGGGCCATCATCTTCCAGACCTCCACCACGTTTATTTTGGTCGGCGAGCATGTGGGCCAAATTGCGGTGGGGGACGTGAATACCGACTTTTCACCCATCAACCCCAACAACGGCCAGCCCTATTTCAGGCTTGACCGCCGTGGCTGGGGCGCCGGGTGGGCTGCGGGCAACGTGCTGCGGTTCAACACCTACGCCGCCAATTACCCGATCTGGTTTATCCGCACCATCTTGCAGTCGGTGGCGGCGGTAGATACCGACCGTTTCGAGGCCCAGCTCAGGGGCAACGTCAACCGTTAACAAACCGGGTAGGGCACTCTTTTCTCAGAGAGCGCCCCACCACCTTTTGGCAATGGGGCACCGCGCCCCGCCATGGAGAGTACATATATGGCTGTTTATCCGGTGAAGTGGTTCGCCAGTGAAATGCAGGGGGCCCCAAACCTGGGCGACACAACTGCTGGTACTTTGGCTGCCTTGCTCAAGGCGGTGCTAGTTACTGGCTTTGGCACTCTGACCATCAATGCACTGGCCTTTGATGTTGCCAAGGGGTGGGCAGTGGCGACCTTTACCGGTGGTCATGCTTATCTGCAAGACTCAGTTGTCCTGGTCGAGGGGGTATCGCCTGCCGCCTACAACGGCGAGCATCGAGTGATGCAGGTCACCGCCACTCAGGTCTGGTTTGAGATTGACGGTGGTAACCCTGGTGCAGCAGGCAGCGGCGCAGCCATGACCATGAAGGTTGCCCCGTTGGGGTGGACGATGACCTTTGAAAGCGGCGACAGCAAAACCTTTATCGTGCGCCCTACCAATGTTAACGAGTCGGGTAATGTCTCCTTGCGTATCGACAACACGGCATTTAGTGGTTGGATCGGTGCCAGCTACGGTGCCTGTTTGGCCAAGGTAGCGATGGTTGAGGATGTAGTTGATATCAATACCTACACCACGATTTTTGAGCACCGTTGGCCCTGTACCGGGCGCTATTCAAATAAACGCTGGGATCTTGTGGGTGATAGCCAGTTGTTTTACTTCATGCCAGCTTATGCTGCTGGTAACTGGCAATTCATGTATAGCTTTGGCTATATCCGTTCTATTCGCCCCGGTGACCGTTATCACGCCGTTCTTAACCACTATCCGACCACGGCAGCAGATGATGCTGGCCGTAACTGGGCTGGCGGGTCAGGAGGTAATACTAGCTGGGGTAATCAGTATCCGTATTTTGATAACTCGAACTGTCGAGCTATCGCCCGCCCATATCATCAGCTGTTTGGTGCCATTAACTGGTGGTTTAAAGGGTTGTTCGGTCGGTTTGGTAACGGGTTGAACATCCCCAATGGCCCTGACAACGGCATTTATGTGACCCCGGATCCCACCATCGTGATGGAGGCCGGTAACCATCTGCGTGGTTATTTGCCGGGGTTGGTGTGCCCGTTCGCTACGGTTGCGGCTTGGGATCGAAAAAACTTCAAAGACCTGCCAGCCATACCAGGAAAGTTATTGCGGTTTATTCGGGTAGGGTTTGAGGAGAACAACTACACATGGGGGCAAGTCACCATGATGGGGTTCGACTTAACCGGCCCATGGAGGTAAGTCATGGCGACTTTCTTGCCGTCAAAAGGGTGGCTGATGGTTTCCAAAGCGGGAACAGTCACGTATGACGCCACCTGTGATGTAACGGCTACCACAGGCCCCGAGTGGGCAGACTGGTTTGGTGACACGGCGGATATTGGTCTGTTTCGGTATAACTTCAACCGAAGCTCTTCCGCAGATACAGGGACATGGAGTGGCTCTATCCAGTTCCGGCCACTGGGGTATCGCTTTAAGTTAGGGGCATACAATAACTGCTGGGTAAATGATCTATGCGATATGGATCTGGAGTTTCTGGATGCTGTGGGCAATGTGGTTGGGGCTATTCGTACCAGAACTGACGGTAACTATCGCAGCGGTTTATGGTACGGCAAGACGTTGGCAAGTCTGACCAAGGCTCCGCAGCGTGGGCCATATCCTGCAACCTATGGTGAGCTGACCTTTACCGACACCAGTCTGATTTATACCGATGATGGCCTGGATAATCGCAATGCGTCATTTACCTTGGTTTGCGCCATGGCATCTGTCACCACTCTGCGTTTTACCAATATGCGGGCCTTTGAAACCTATACCGGTGGGTCAGGCTGTTCAGCTGGAAGCTATCTGAGGATTGCCAGTGCGCCATCAGGGTTTAACGGTGACTTTGCCGCGCTGACGGCAGAGCAGTACGCCATTTTGCAGCCTGACTTGGTATTGCCAACCGGTGCCGCTATTGTCCACCAACCAGGGGTTGGCCTGGTCGCCTCTGGTATCGCGCCATCCTACACCTTGGCCAGGGGGATTTTGCCTGGTCAAACTGGGGTGCTGTTTGATGCGGCTGGTGCAGTGGTTGCAACGCTTGCCTATCTCAATGGCAAGGCAACGCTGACAGTTGGCGGGGTAACGACAGAGGGCCCCGCAGATGCACCATATCTTGGCCTTACGACCATCAACGGCCAGGTGTTTGGCTACTACCAGACCAAGATTTTCGTCCGTTCAATCAAAATGATTGCGCCGCCGAAAGCAAAAATATGGATAGAGCTGCAACCAGGGCAAACCCTGCGAAAGATAGGGCTTGAGTCCGTACCCCTACAGGTCGAGTTTACCTATGTGCTGTTCACTACCCCGATGACCGTCACCGTGGCCAACCAGGAGGCTCGCGCTCAGTTCGTGCCGCAAGATGTGGCGTGGAAAGGAACCCCACCATTTGTCGCTGGCCGATTGATTAACCAACCAATGAATCAGCAGTTGTTATGCAAGGGTCGGGACTATTTCTGGATCCGCGATGGGGTGCGCAACGTGGAGCAGGGGTTTATTGAAAGTACGGTGACCATCAGCGGGATGGGAGTGCGGCGCCGGGTTCTTTGCTTTACCCAGGATGGTGAGCTGGTTGGCGAGACCTACAGCCGCGCATCGGATGGGGTCTATCGGTTCGATCTGCTGTGGCTGAATCGCCGTTATATGGTGGTCGCCCAGGATGACCCGGCATATGGCCCCGCCGACTACAACGCTGTGGCTGCCGACTATCAGGCGCCAAAACCCTATCCGCCTGGTGGTGGGGGGGCACCTGCATCATTCCCCCAGCTTGCCCCGATCAAGAGGAAATAACCATGATCTCCTATGCCGAAGGGCTGCGCACCAGTCGCGCCCAGCTATTGGCCACGGCCATTGATACGGGCAGCGGGGCGAGTGCCAAGCTGACCATCTACACCGGCACCAAACCGGCACCGGGGGCGGCCACGACTGACCAGCTGGCTCTGGTGGTGCTGACGTTCAGCCACCCTTGCGCCAAGACGATCGCTGGTGGGGTGCTGACCCTGAAACCCCTGGCGGAGCAGATGGCCACTGGCAGCGGTGCCCCCACCTGGGGGCGCATTGTTGACCGGGATGGGGCCTTTGTGGCGGATCTCGATGTCGGAGTACCGGGCAGTGGCGCCGATCTGGAGCTGCCCGCAGCGGAGTTTTTTGTCGGTGCGCTGATCCGCATCAATACCGCCACAATCACTGAACCGTAACCGGGGAACCATATGGCCAGAAAGGATGCCAGCCTAGCGCTGCATAAGGCTCGCAGCATCAATGGTCAGCTGGAGCTGAACCAGTCCGACGTGGTGCGCCTGGTCGGCATCCTGAATAGTACCAACTTGCCGCCACGCCTGAGTGCGTCACCTGGTCTGGTACTCGCATCGGTATTGGCTGGCGCCCCGCATCGCTCCCGCGCGATGCTGGACGGCTCTGTGGTACTTGATGCGGTGATTGCCAGCCAAACCCATAGCCATGGGGAGCTGGTAGGCACGTTCGTCATTGAATGCACCATTGCCAGCACATCCCGCATCCCGGTGCCGATGCTCGCCGGGGAGTATGACCAGAACGTATTCCGAGGCCCTGCCAGTGCAATGGGGGATGCCTGGGAGCGGGCGGATAGCCATTACCAGGCCCTCAGTAGCGAATGGCAGAAGGCAGGCAACGAGCGAGCAACCAACCGATCCCTGTGGCAACAGGCCGCCGCGTATCAGCAGCAGGTGGCCGAGCAGGGCGAGCAGATGCCCCAGACGTTCATGGCCAATCGACAGCGCTTTGCCGAGGGGCTGCCGATCAGCCAGCAGAGCCGCCAGGGCTATGACAGCCTGGCCGCTGGCCATGTGGCGAATCAGTCTCTGTGGGTTGAGGCGGCGCCGGTCAGCAGCTGGCGCCTGGTCGGGTTCACCAACCCGCCGCGCTTTGACCAGGTTTGGCAGGCTGACCAGTGGCAAGAGGGCATCCCCATCGGTAAAGGGGTGGCCGCTCAAGCCTGGCACCACGGCAAGCCGCTGATAGAGGGCTGGCGTGATGGCTGGGACGAGGCCATGTGGCCACCCAAGGGCAAAATGCCGCCGCCAGAACCACCTAAACCATCGATTCGCCCCGATAAGCGGGTGTTGCGGCTGGCGTTCGGTCGCAAGCGCGACACGGCAGAGCTGGAGTTCGTCTGGCAGGGCTGTGATGCGGCAATTGTCATTCCAACCCGGAGGGTTTATCTGGTGAGCAATACAGCAAAGATCGTGCGGGTACGCGATGGGCTAGATATCCCAGCTACTGCGGTGAGTATCGAACTCGATACCGACTCCTGGGCGTGGCAGTTCAGCGCTCAAATCCCCCGTATCGCGGCGGCTGCGCTGACCGATGAGGAAGAGGTCAGCATCCATATCAATAGGCAGCAATGGGACTGCGTGTGTGATGGCTGGCAATCGAGCCAGAGCTTTGGCCGTGAGTCGGCAACGCTGACGGGACGCTCTCGCACCGCTTACTTGTCGCCGACTCATGTATTGGCGCAGGCGGTGAGTGAGCGTGCAGCCGCGACCATGGCCCAGCTGGCTGCGGCCGTATTGCCGGTGGGTTGGACGCTGGATTGGCAAGCGGCTGACTGGTTGGTGCCTGCCGGGTTCTTTAGCCTGGATAACCAGACCCCGATCGAGGTGGTCAGGTACCTGGCCGAGGCGGCCGGTGGCTTTGTGCTGCCACACCAGCGCAACCGTCATCTGGTCATCAAACCACGTTATCCAACGGTGCCGTGGCAGCTCGATACTGCAGAGGCCGATGTGGCGATCCCCCGCGCCATCATTACCACCCTGGGCAGTGACTTCCAGCCGGGTCATGCCGCCAACGGGATCTGGGTCAGCGGTGGCCACCAGGGCATCAGTGCGCGGGTGGTGCGCCAGGGTACGGCTGGCGAGCAACAAGCGCCGACCATCACCCACCCGTTGGTGTGTGATGTGACGGCCGCCCGTGCCCAGGGTGTGGTGGGGCTGGCCAAGACTATGCCCAAGCGTACCCAGACCATTGAACTGCCGTTGTCAGCTGATACCGGCTTGATCCTGCCGGGTGCGCTGCTCGCCGTGGACGGTTGGAAGGGTTACAACCGGGGCGTCAGGGTCTCTGCTGCGCTGCAGAACAGGGCCATGACGGTGCGCCAGCAACTGAGTGTGGAGCGATTTGTATGAACCTGTTTAAGCGATTCCTTGAGCTGGTACCGGGCGCTGATCCCTTGCAGGTTGGTACCGTGACAGCAGTAGGCACCACGACCACCACTCTCACCGCGTTGGCGGGTGGAACGGTCACAGTACGGGGCACCGGGGTAGCCATCGGCAAGAAGGCATTTTACAGGGGAGGGGAGCTGGCAGGAGAGGCGCCGGATTTACCGACCTATGAGATAGAGGTTTAATGCCGGTTTAACTTGCTTATCAAACTCAGTGATTCCGGTGCCACCAAGTTTGATAAACTACTGGGCCGATAGCTTTTCATTTTCCCCGTAACTCTTTTTCATTTTCGGCGGCGGGCTACA
>NZ_JBFODU010000053.1:0-48844 GCF_040908505.1 Aeromonas sp. R1-2
GGTGTGGCTTGTTTTGTTTGGCGACTAATCAGATCGCACAAACTGGACTGAGTTCCCTTCCTCCAGTGATCTACTATTCGGAACAGTTATTTAGTTGAGCCTCTATAGAATCTGTACCACCAGCTCTAGCTATGCGACAAGAAGAAACCTGTAGATAAAGATCATAATCACGCTCATACAATGCAAAAAGATAGACTAAAAACACTAAATTTATACTTCCTATATTTACATTTTCTTTTAATAAACCTTTGATAACGGCAATAACTCTATCTACAAGCTGCTCAGTCTGCCTCAGGTTTAACGACAAGTAGTCACTTACCGATGATATTATATTTATTAATATATGTGACTTTGTAAGGATAGGCCATATGCTAGTAGACAATGATAACGATTCATCCCAAGTTAGCAAGCATGTAATGAATTCATGGCGAGATATGTTTTTTAGCGTAAAGCGGCGTATAAAGAATCGACCTAAATAATTTTGCGCATCAAACCCTTCCCCATAAACTACCTTTATAGCATGCTGCAACTGCTCGGTATCTGTTGCCAGCACAAATACCACCCTAGGAATATCAAAGATATGCTTGATAGTCTCCAGCATTTCCACAGCATAGGAAGGACGACAACGATCCAGCTCATCAATCAAAATAAATGCGGGATAATCAAGCTCTCCATTACCTAATCCAACAGCCCCTTCCACCCATTGCCGTATCTCTTGTTTAAGATACTGGATAGATTCATAACGCTCTTTCTGATTACTGCATAAGGCATCTACCAGCTGATTGGCATCATCCCCTTCCAGAGAAAAATCATCTTCTTCCAATCCAGCCTTCTTGATTGCCGCTTTCAATGCCAGTTTGCCGCCCACTTTAAATAATCCCAGCAGCCGCTGACGCATTCCTTCTGGAATCGGGTTTGCTTTTCCCGCAATCATTTTTAACTGGTCGATAATCGACGAAATAACCGTCAATAAAGGATCGTCGGAAAAGTCCTGCTGCCAGGCATCGATATAGACGGTGGGATAGTGCGCTTTGAGCTCCATATACCAGCGTTTGATAAACCAGGTTTTACCCGCCCCCCATTCGGCATTGAGGTTAAGCACATAGTTGCGTTGCTTGCCTTCGGCGGCGAGGTAGTTGGTCAGAAACTCGGCATAGCGAGCGCGTTCCAGCCGATCGGCACTCAAGATCTCTTCGCTACCCGCAATGGCCCCCGGCCCGTCCCACTGAACTGCGTCATCCCAATTAAACGGTGCCACTGCCATCTCGTATCTCTCCATATTGCGTTGCTGAGGATGATATCAGGGGCACAGTGAAAATAGTTTGATTAAAGACCTGTTTGTTGCCCTTTCTGCCGCTCGGAGTGGCGTATTTGATTGCTGATTAATTTCTCTGCTGCTAACCAATAATGCCGGGCCGATAAAGGGGGGAACAGGGTGATCTGCACAACCACAGACTCGGTTGATTGCCTTTGAGCTCGACAACGATGACAACCGTGTGACATGGCGCAGAACTTGCGGAAATAAACGCGAAACCTGACCTGTTCGGTGCTTTATTTAAAGCTGTTGATCTCTGTTGCGCGTCTTGTTCAACCGACCCATCGTAGCGACCCAAGGATGGCTAGCCCCATGAAGGATGAACCCTTCTCTATCCAGTTACAGCATGAGCTGGATCACCTCAAAGCCATCTTCAACGAGACGGACGCCTACATGTTTACCAAGGATCTGGCGGGCCGTTACACCTATGCCAATCAGGCGGTGCTGGATCTCTTTGGTTGCACCCTCGCCGAGTTGCAGGGGCAGGATGATCGGGCCTTTTTTGATCTCGAATTCTCCGACACCATTCAACGCAACGACCGGTTGGTAATGGAGCAACAACTCGCCATCGCCCAGGAGGAGATCAACTACCTCAAATCCACCGGGGAAAAGCGCTGCTACTGGACCGTTAAAAAGCCCATCCATGACAAGGATGGCAACCTGATCGGCCTGTGCGGCATCTCCACCGATATCACCGAACACAAGCTGATTGAGGCCCGCATGGCGGAGCAGCATCAACTGCTGGAAATCATCCTCGCCAATGTGGATGCCCATATCTATATGAAGGACAGCCTGCACCGCTTTCTCTACGTCAATCAAAAGGTCGCCGATCTGCTGGGCCTTCCTGCCGAGCAGATCATCAACCGGCGCGATGACGAGGTGATCCCGGCTGCCAGCGCCTGCCAGCTGTGGCGGCTGGACAACCGGGTATTCGAAACCGGCGAGCTGCAAGCCGGGGAAGAGATGCTGACCGATCCCGAGGGAAATCAGCACTACTATTGGTCGGTCAAGGTGCCCTTTCTGCTGGGGGATGGCACCCCCACCCTGATCGGTATCTCCTCCGACATTACCGAACTGCACCAGCTCAAGGAGCAGCTGCACCAACAGTCGGTGCGCGATGGCCTCACCGGTCTCTACAACCGCCGTTTCTTTTTCGAGATGTGCGAGAAGAACCTCAGTCTTGATATGCGCCACCACCTTACCTCGGTGCTGATGGTGCTGGATGTGGATCAGTTCAAGTGCATCAACGATCGCTTCGGCCATCCCCTGGGGGATAGCGCGCTGGTGCATCTGGGCAGGGTGATGCAATCGGTGCTGCGCAGCGAAGATGTGCTGGCTCGCATCGGCGGTGACGAGTTTGCCATCTTGCTGCCCAACACCACCCTCTTGGCCGCCGCATCCCTGGCCGAGCGGCTGCGCCTGCAGGTGATGCAAAGCCCACTCCCCCTGCCCGATGGAGATAAGCTGGTCATCACCATCAGCGCCGGACTGGTGGAAAATGGCGAAGGGGAGCTGATGGAGAGCCTCTACGCCCGCGCCGATCAGATGCTCTATCAGGCTAAACAGAGCGGCCGCAACTGCGTCGCCTGCAAGGCACCCTAGCCATACAACGGGAGGGCCAGCAGCCCTCCAACTCCCTCGAATCTCCCTTCTATGAAAGTCTGTGCTGGCTCCTTATGAACAGACTGCTAACCCAGCTGTTTGCGCAGCACGAATTTTTGCACCTTGCCGGTCGAGGTTTTCGGCAGCGGGGTGAAGATGATGCGTTTGGGGGCCTTGAAGTGGGCCATCTGCTCCCGGCAAAAGGCGATCAACTCCGCCTGGGTGGTCTCTCGCCCCTCTTTTAATTTCACGAAGGCGCAGGGCACCTCCCCCCACTTCTCATCGGGCATGGCGATCACCGCCGCTTCGTCCACATCGGGATGGCGATAGAGCACATCTTCCACCTCCAAACTGGAGATATTCTCCCCGCCGGAGATGATGATGTCCTTGGATCTGTCCTTGATCTCCACATAACCGTCCGGGTGCCACACCGCCAGATCGCCACTGCGAAACCACCCCTCCGCCATCGCCTCGGCGCTGGCCGCCGGATTCTTCAGATAGCCCTTCATCACCACATTACCGCGCAGCACTATTTCTCCCATGGTTTTGCCATCTTTGGCCACCGGCTCGCCAGTGACCGGATTGATAACCCGCATCTCCCCCTGCAGAGGCGACGCAACCCCCTGCCGCGCCTTGAGGCGGGAGAGCGCAGTGGCATCCTGACCTTGCCAGCTTCTTTGCGGTTCGCACAACACGCAGGGGCCATAGGTTTCGGTCAGGCCATAGACGTGGGTCACGGCGATCCCCATCGCCTCCATGCCGGCGATCACGGTGGCGGGGGGCGCAGCGCCGGCGGTCATCACCTTGATGGGGTGATCCAGCCCCTGCTTGAGCGCCGGATCGGCATTGTTGAGCATATTGAGCACGATGGGCGCTGCGCAGAAGTGGCTCACCTTGTGCTCGTGCAGCGCCTCATAAATGGCGGCGGCCTGCACATGGCGCAGGCAGACGCTCACCCCGGCGGTGGCCGCCAGCGTCCAGGGGAAACACCAGCCGTTGCAGTGAAACATCGGCAATGTCCAGAGGTAGACGGGATGTTTGGGCAGCTCCCAGGAGAGTACGTTGTTGATGGCGTTGAGGTGGGCGCCGCGATGGTGATAGACCACACCCTTGGGGTTGCCGGTAGTGCCGGAGGTGTAGTTAAGGGAGATGGCCTGCCACTCATCCTCTGGCAACCAGCCGGGTTCATCGCCGTTACCAGTGGCAATAAAGGCCTCATAGGTCAGTTCACTGACAAGCGCCCCTTCCCGGTAAAGGGGATCGTCGATGGCGATAACCAGCGGTTGGCGCTCCAGCAGATCCAGTGCCTTGCGCACCACGGCGCCAAACTCCCTGTCCACCAGCACCACCTTGCTCTGGGCATGCTGGAAGATAAAGGCCATCGACTCGGCATCGAGCCGGGTATTAATGGTGTTGAGCACAGCGCCGCTCATGGGCACCCCGAAGTGTGCTTCAAACATCGCCGGGATATTGGGCGCGACGATGGAGACGGTATCCCCCTCCCCGATACCGCGCAGCCGCAGGGCCGAGGCCAGCTGGCGGCAACGGCGGGCGGTCTCGCCCCAGCTCTGGCGCAGCGGGCCGTGGATCAGCGCCGGATAGTCGGGATAGACCCGCTCCGCCCGCCCCAAAAAGCTGATGGGGGTCAGGGCCTCGAAATTGGCGGCGGTTTTGGCAAGGTTGCGCTCATAGATGTTCTGCACTGTCATCGGATTCCTTCCTCACAAGTGGCACAAAACGGGCAGTTTCGGGATGATTCAGAGAGCTGCAAGCGACATGGGCATCCTGCCCGTCACTGGTCTCTTATGGGGATGACAGCCTAACAGTGAGCCTGTGGCGGCAGGTATTAGCAAAACGTCTTAGACAGAGGCAGCCTGCTGCCAACAGGGGCCCCTGTTTTCGTTGCAAAAAAATATTTCATTACGGGAAAACGTGCCATTTTTTTCACAGGCTGTTTTTGGCGAATAACGAAAAATGACGATGGTGGAATATTATTCTACCAAAGCTGCTTTATATGTCATTCCATTCATCTCGGTACGCACTATTTTCATGACCTTTATTTAAGGCAAACAGCGTAAAACGAAAGCTGAAATAGTTATTGCATAATAACTTTTATTTAATATCAGCTGTTAAATCCATGGAAAATAAATTTTGTGAGCCATCCCATAAAGCGAGCATGGCACCATGTTCATTCAGCCACACACGGGTTACGGTTACAGCGTGAAACAATCTACCGGATGTTCAATATCAGGCCAGATTTCTCGCCAATCACTACGCAATCCACAGTGAGTTTGCGTACCTTGGATGTATGACGCAGAAACCCTATCGACCCGATATTCCGCCGAGCCCAAACCTGCTTTATCAAGGAGCATTTTATGTGTGCCGTGCCGAATACCACACCATGCAGACAATTCCCTACTGCATTTACCATTCTGTTTCTTATTATGTTGCTGGCCATAGCGCTGACCTGGATAATTCCGGCGGGTGCCTATGCCAAGCTCTCTTATAATCCGGCCAGTGAAAGCCTGATGGTCAATAGTCCACAGGGGGAAATAAGCAGACTTCCCGCAACCCAGGATGCCCTGGCAAAACTCAATATCAATATTGCGGTGGAGCAATTTACCAACGGCACCATCCGCAAGCCCATCGCCATTCCCGGCACCTATGCACGGCTGGAACAAGCGCCCAAGGGGTTCGGTGACGTGGCAGTCAGCATGGTCAAGGGCACCATAGAGGGGGCGGATATCATCGTCTTTATTCTGGTGCTCGGGGGGCTGATCGGCGTCATCAACAAGACAGGTGCCTTCATTGCGGGGCTTGTCGCCCTCTCACACAAGACCCGGGGCAACGAGTTCCTGTTTGTGGCGCTGGTCTGCTTCGTGATGGCGCTGGGAGGCACCACCTGCGGACTGGAGGAAGAGGCGGTCGCCTTCTACCCCATACTGGTGCCCATCTTTCTGGCGCTCGGCTATGACTCCATCGTCTGCGTTGGGGCCATCTTCCTCGCCGCCTCCATGGGAACCACCTTCTCCACCATCAATCCCTTCTCAGTGGTGATCGCCTCCAATGCCGCCGGCATTCCCTTTACCGAGGGGCTGATCTTTCGCGCCATTGGCTGTCTGGTGGGCACCCTGGTGGTGATCGGCTATCTCTACTGGTACTGCAAGAAGATCAAGGCCAATCCAGCCTTCTCCTACACCTATGAGGACAGAGAGAGTTTTCGCGCCCGTTTTCTCAAAGAGGGCTCTATGGACGAAGGGGTGCCCTTCACCCTGCGCCGCAAGATCATTCTGACCCTGTTTATCCTCGCCTTCCCGCTGATGGTGTGGGGCGTCTCCATGGCCGGTTGGTGGTTTCCGCAGATGGCAGCCTCCTTCCTGACCATCGCCATCATCATCATTTTTATCTCGGGTCTCAAAGAGAAAGAGGCGGTCGAGGCCTTCACTCAGGGGGCGTCGGAGCTGGTAGCCGTCTCGCTCATCATCGGGCTGGCACGGGGGGTCAATCTGGTGCTGGATCAGGGGATGATCTCGGACACCATTCTGGCCTACGCCTCCGATCTGGTCTCCGGCATGCACGGCGCCGTGTTCGCGGTGGCGCAGATGCTGGTGTTCACCCTGCTGGGGCTGGTGGTGCCCTCCTCCTCGGGGCTCGCGGTGCTCTCCATGCCCATCATGGCGCCGCTGGCGGATACTGTGATGATCCCCCGCTATATCGTGGTGTCGGCCTACAACTGGGGCCAATACGCCATGCTGTTCCTGGCCCCCACCGGACTGGTGCTGGTCACTCTGCAGATGCTCGGCATCCAGTTCAACAAGTGGGTCAAGTTCGTGCTGCCCATGGTGGGCTTTGTGCTGGGATTTGGCGCCCTGATGCTGGTGGCGCAAGTGATGTTGGCCTGATGGGCCTGTGATACATGAGTGACAACACCCCGTGCCTGGCGCGGGGTGTTCTTTTGTCAGCCTTAGTGGCGCACCCGCCCCTGCTGGCGGAAGCAGTAGAGTTTAAGGCTGATGTCGGCGATATCGGCGGGAAGCTCCTCTCCCTGCTCGGCCAGGGGTCGGTAGAGGGATGAGAGCAGGCGTTCGGCCTGCTGGACCGTGATGATGTTGGCCTGGATGGCCGGGGTGATCCAGCTGGGTAACATTGACATATCTCCCCCTCGTTGATCCGGTGATCTCGGGTGAACATCTTTATCTCGGTCTTACGCAGTTGTCTGCCGACCCGTTCACCCTCTGCTTCACCCAATCAAAGCAAAATGCTTGCCGTGATCTCTTATCGGCTAACATCCGATGGGGCTGGAGCCATTTATCAACCACTTGCGTGGCCATCTCAACGAACAGAGCCCTTGCTCAAGGCCTCCCTTGACCTGTCCCCGTCAGCACTTTGCCACTCTGGCATTCTGCTCACCGCCCGCCTTGCAAATTGCGACTCGAATTGCTCCTTATCACACAAGCAAAGCCCGCCATGCGCCGGAAACTGGTCACTTTTAGTTCGTTGTCGCCAAAGTCAGACACTTTTTTGTGGTGGCTATTTTTTGACCTTGCCAGCGCCTGTCGCAGGCCCATCCCCCTCGCCTTGTCCGGCCAACCGGTTATGACAAGATGGCGCCAGATTGGAACAGCCCGTATGGGTATGCAGGAGAACAACAAGATGAACAGATCCATGATGGCAGGTATCGGTATTGGCATCGCCTCGGCCCTGGCGCTCTCGGCGGCGGCCAGCGGCTCCCTCTTTACACCCCAGCCCACCTTTGCCGAGGTGATCGCCAGCAAGCCGATCACCGAGACCATCAAGACTCCCCGCCAGGAGTGTCGCAACGTCACCGTGACTCACCGCAAGCCGGTACAGGATGAGCACAAGATCCTCGGCACCGTGGTGGGCGCAGCGCTGGGTGGCGTGGTCGGCCACCAGTTTGGCGGCGGCAGCGGCAAGAAGGTGGCCACCGCAGCCGGGGCGGTCGCGGGGGGCTATGCCGGCAATCAGGTGCAGGGCAATATGCAGGCGGGCGATACCTACACCACCACCGAGCAGCGCTGCAAAACCGTGCAGGATACGAGCGTCAACACCATTGGTTATGACGTGACCTATCGCCTCGCCGGTCAGGAGGGGGTGATCCGCATGAAGCAAGCCCCCGGTGCAACCATTCCGGTCAAGGATGGCAAATTGGTGATCGACCAGCCAAAAGTGTGATGTCTCCTGGCCCCACTCAGCAGCAGGCCCGCCTCTCTCGAGGCGGGCCTGTGTTTTTGGGCGGCTTGTTTCCTTTTTCAAACAACAGCACGCACCACTCACGGCACCCGAACTATCACCCTTTGCAACACTTCTTCACCGCCCGTACCACGTTCTGATAACCGGTACAGCGGCAGAGGTTGCCCGACAGCCCGCGGCGGATCTCCGCATCGGTCAGCGGACGGCGCTCGGTCTTGTCGAGCAGGGCGGCGCTCGCCATCACAAGACCAGGCGTGCAAAAACCGCACTGCACCGCCCCCTCGTCGATAAAGGCCTGCTGCACGTCGGAAAGCGCATTGCCTTTGCGCTCCCCCTCCACGGTGCGAATGGATTTGCCATCGGCCCAGACCGCCAGATAGAGGCAGCTGTCGATGGCAGTGCCATTCACCCGCACGGTACAGGCGCCGCACTCACCCACACTGCACCCCTCTTTCACACTGATCAGCCCCTGCCCGCGCAGGAAGTGGAGCAGCGACATGGTGGGCGGCACTGCATAGGAGTAAGGCTTGCCGTTGATCTCGCACTGGATCTCCACGGCGGGACAGCTTTGCGGTTGCATCATAGGATCTTCCCTCCGGCACGTTCGACTGCGCAGGCGACCACCCGCTGCGCCAGGGTTTTGATAAGGTGCAGGCGAAACTCCTTCTCCGCCCGCCAGGAGGAGCGCGGCGCCACATCGGCCACCACCGCCTCGGCAATGGCGGCCAGTGTGGCGCGATTCAGGGGTTGCCCTTCGGCCGCAGCTTCCGCGTGCGGCGTTCGGATCGGGGTCGGGGCCGCCACCCCGTAGGCCAGCCGCAGCCCCTTGAAGTGGCCATTCTCAATCTGGCAGTAGGCGGCGCAGCCGATGGTGGCGATATCCATGGCATCGCGCATGGCGTATTTGAAGTAGTGGGAGCCCACATGGGGGTGAGAATCCGGCGCAAAGTGAAATGCTACCAGGATCTCCGCCGGTTGCAGCGCCACCTTGCCCGGGCCGGTGTGAAAGCCGGCGATGGGGATGCGGCGGGTACCATTGGGGCCGGCGATTTCCAGTTCGGCTTCCAGCGCGACGGTAGGCGCCGCCGAGTCGGCACTGGTGGCGCCGTTACAGATGTTGCCGCCATAGGTGGCGACGTTGCGGATCTGCGGGCCGGCGATGGTAGCGGCCGCCTCGGCCAGCATCGGCAGGCGGCGCTGCACCAGTTCGTTCTCGATGAGCTCGGTAAAAGTGGTGCCGGAGCCGATGCGGATAGAACCGTCAGCCAGCTCGCTCACCCCTTTGAGTTCGGGCAAGTCGTGAATATCGACGATATGGCGATAGGCGGCGTTGAGGTGATGCAGCTGGATCATCACATCGGTGCCACCGGCCAAGAGGCGCGCCTCGGGGTCGGCCTGACGCAGGGCGACCGCCTCAGCCACGTTGTGCGCCTTGTAGTAACGGGCAATATCAAACATGGTGTTGCTCCTCCCCTGATCCCTCGCCAATCAAACCCGCCGCGACAAACTCCCGGAACAGGGTTTTGGGGGTGATGGGCAGCTCGTTGATGGCCACTCCGGTCGCCATGCGAATGGCGTTACGGATAGCGGGGCCAGGCGAGATGATGGGCGGTTCCCCCAGTGATTTGTGGCCATAGACCGACTGGGGTTCATAGGTCTGTACGAAGTCGCATTCAAGCTCCGGCAAATCCAGCATGGTGGGGAACTTGTAGTCGAGCAGGTTGGGGTTGCGCACTACGCCAGTTTTGGCGTCGATGATCATCTCCTCGAACAGGGACCAGCCGATCCCCATCCCCATGCCGCCATGCACCTGCCCCTCTGCCAGCTGCGGGTTGAGGATCTTGCCCGCATCGTGCAGGTTGATGATGCGATTGATGGTTACCTTGCAGAGATCGATATCGACGCTGAGATCGACAAAGGTACAGCCGAAACTCGGCGGGTTGGTGGTGGTCTTGTGGGAGACCTCGGAGGTGATCTGGCCACCGATGGTGAGGTGGTAGTAGGCGTTGACCGACACCTCGGCCACGCTGATCAGCACCTTGTCCGGCGCACCGGCCAGCACGACGTAGCCGTCGATCAGGGTCAGCGACCCTACATCCTGATGGCAGAGCTGGGCCGCCAGCGACAAAATGCGGGCCCGCAGTTGCAGCGCCGCCTGATGGATGGCAGGCGCCGCCACATAACTCTGGCGCGAGGCGAACGAGCCCGGATCATAGGCGGTAATGTCGGTATCCTGGGTCGAAATGACCCGGATCTGCTCAAACGGAATGCCCAACGTCTGGGCTGCCATCTGGGCAAAGACGGTATCCGATCCCTGCCCTATCTCGGTGGCGCCGATCTGCAGATTGACGGTGCCATCCTGATTGAGCAGCATGCGGGCACCAGCAATTTCGACCCCCACCGGATAGGTGTTGGAGCCGTAACTGAAACAGGCCACCCCAATGCCGCGCCGCACCCGGCTTGCCGGATCCTGTGCCAAGCATTCGGCCTTGAGCCGATCCCACTCGAACATCTCGCGGCCACGCAGCAGGCAGTCTGGCAGCCCGGCGCTGTAGATGGTCTTCTGGTTGACCTGATTGACGTCCCCCTCGCGCGCCACGTTGGCGATCCGCACATCAAGCGGATCCAGCCCCAACTCGGCGCAGGCGTCATCCAGCATGCACTCGAGGGCAAAGATCACCTGCGGCGCGCCGTAACCGCGCATGGCACCGGCGGTGGGCAGGTTGCTGTAGAAGGTTTTGGCGTCATAGCCGAAGGCGCTGCGTGGATAGAGGTAGCTGATCTTGTTGCCACCGGCACTGGCGATGGAGTGGCCGTGAGAGGCATAGCCGCCGGTGTTGGAGAGTACGTCGAGCTGATAGCCCTTGAGGGTGCCGTCGCGGTTGAGGCCCATCTTGCCATCGATGGCAAAGCCGTGGCGGGTGCGGGAGGCAAAAAAGCACTCTTCCCGGCTCAAGGTCACCTTGACCGGCACGCCGCCGAGCTTGTAGCTCAGAAACGCCGCCATCGGCTCTTCCAGCACATCCTGCTTGTTGCCAAAGCCGCCGCCCATGTAGGGCTTGATCACCCGCACGCTCGACCAGGGCAGACCGAGGGATTTGGCTACCCGGCTACGCACAATCTGGGGGATCTGGGTGCTGCTGACGACGATGATGTGGTCCGGCTGATCCATGTAGGCGTAGCAGGTCACCGTTTCCAGATGGCAATGCTGTACCACCGGCGTCTGATAGTGCCCCTTGAACTGCAGATCCGCTGTTGCGATTGCCTGTTCCGGCTCACCCGCCCGGATCTGGCTTTGCCGCAGCAGGTTGCCATTCGGATGGATGGGATAAGCATCCTCGGCCAGCGCACTTTCGGCATCCGTCATCACCGGTAGCGGCTCGTAGGTCACCTTGACTAGCGCAGCCGCTTTTTCGGCCACCAGCGGATCGCGCGCCACGACTATGGCGACCCCATCGCCAAAGTGGCGTACATGGTCGGTGAGCAGACGCCGGTCTTTCACATCCCGTTTCGCCTCATCGAGAGACCAGGCGTGACCGGCGGTGCGAAAACAGGTGGTGGGCACATCTTCATGGGTAAACACGGCTTCGACCCCGTGCAGGGCCAGCGCCTCGGTCGCATCGATGGCAAGCACCTTGCCGTGGGCGATATTGCTGCGCACGTACTTGGCGTGGCGCATCCCGAGCATGATGTTGTCATCGGTATAGCGGGCGCTGCCGGTCACCTTGGCCTCGGCATCCACCCGCTTGAGCGGTAATCCTATGGACATATGCAAGTCCTTTTTCGAATGGAAAAATCTGGAACCGGCATAAAAAACAGCAAGATATGCGCCTGTTTCCCGCCATCGTCAGGAGAATGGGGAGAAGTGTGAAGGGGATCCCATCTAGCCCGCTTTTGTTGGCCCGCAGCGACAAGCCAAGGGCAGCCCCTGAGCAAACGGGGCACATCTGCGGTGAAAAAAGCGGCAGAGCGAGGAGAGCAAGGGTGGGAGCCTATCAATCTGGTAGGTGGATTTATCAAAATGGTATCGCGATGGCACCAGCGGCTAAGGCATGGTAACCAGCGTTGACGATCAGAGCCCCGCAGATATAAAAATGGGGCCGCCAGAGCGACCCCAAACGGGCGGGTTATCCCTAAATAGCCCACCCCCCAGCATAAAAGAGCACCAGCGCCAGGGCGATGACCACGGTGCCGACGTTGAGTTTGTGCCACTCCTTCGAGCAGATGCGGCCGATCACCAGCGAGCTGAAGCCGAGCATGATGCCAGTGACGATATTGCAGGTGAGCACGATAAAGACGGCGCACACCAGCCCGGACATGGCCCCGACAAAGTCATCGAAATCGAGCTTGGTGACGTTGCTCAGCATCAAGAGCCCCACATACATCAGGGCCGGTGCAGTGGCATAGGCGGGCACCAGATAGGAGAGCGGCGAGAGGAACAGCATCAGCAGGAACAGGCCGCCAACCACAGTCGCGGTGAGGCCGGTTTTGCCCCCCGCCGCCGTGCCCGCCGCCGATTCGATGTAGACGGCAGCCGGGGCCGCCCCCACCAGACTGGAGAAGATGCTGCTGACCGAGTCGGCACTGAGCGCCTTGCCGCTGTTGATGATGTGACCATCCTTATCGAGCAGGTTGGCCTGCCCCGCCACGGCGCGGATGGTGCCGGTGGCATCGAATACCGCCGTCATCACCAGCGCCAGCACGCTGGGCAGCACCAGCGGCGAGAGGGCCCCCATGATGTCCAGACTGAATATGAGGGACTTGCCCTGATCGTCCGAAAGGCTCGGCAGGGCGAACAATCCCTGATACTTCACCGCCGGATCGAAGATAAGGCCGAAGATGGAGATGGCGATGATCACCAGCAGGATCCCGCCCGGTACTCTCAGCTTCTCCAGCCCGAAGATCACCGCAAGGCCGATCAGGGACATAATGACCGGCATAGAAGTAAAGGCTCCCAGCGCCACCGGCAGCCCCTCCAGCGGGTTCTTGATCACCAGCCCCACCCCGTTGGCGGCGATAAGCAGCAAGAAGAGACCAATCCCGATGCCGGTGCCGTGGGCAATCCCCATCGGCAGGTTGTCGAGGATCCAGCTACGCACCCCGGTCACCGAGATGGCGGTAAACAGCACCCCCATCAGGAAGACGGCCCCCAACGCCACCGGAATGGGGATCTGCTGCCCCAGCACCAGACTGAAGGCAGTAAACGCCGTGAGGGAAATAGCGCAGCCGATGGCCATCGGCAGCTTGGCCCAGAGCCCCATCAAGAGCGAACCGAAACCCGCCACCAGACAGGTGGCGACAAACACGGCGCCGGGGGGAAAGCCCGCCTTGCCGAGCATGCTCGGCACCACGATCACCGAGTAGACCATGGCAAGGAAGGTGGTGAGGCCCGCCAGCACCTCCTGTCTGACATTGCTGCCCCGCTCGCTGATCATAAAGTAGCGATCAAGAGCCGTGAGCGGCTGTTGCTTTGCTGCGCTAGGGCTGGCGTCATCATTGGCCAGCTGTTCCACGCTGTTTGTCCTGCTGTTTGCTTGGGTCATACCCAACTCCTTCACACGCGCCTGAATGTTCCATGACGAAATGGCGACAGGATCTGCGGGTCTGCCTCGCGCCAGTCTGATGAGAAACAGGCGATGGAGGCAGAGGATGCTACAGACAGACCAGGGCAGGCAGCCTTGACTCAAACGTTTGCCTTGCTGGTCAAAAAAACCGGGCCATTTCACGTTCTATGCGGGGAGATCCCCTGTGGTGCGGCAAGACTGGCGCCCCTGTGGGGCACGCCAGCCACCGTATTCGTTGGGGCTGCGCCGCGGCAGCCCACTCCAGCCCCTACCCCCGTTCATGCACCAGTTGGCCATCCACATAGGTGCGGTAGATGGATCTGTCATCCCCCAGGGTCAACAGCACAAAGAGCTTGTCCCGCAGGGTGGTGGAGTTGTCATAACGCAGCTGCTGCAGCGGGGTGGCGACCGGGTCGAGCACCACAAAATCCGCCTCCTTGCCCACCGCAAAGCTGCCGATCTTCTCGTCCAGCCCCAGAGAATGGGCGCCGCCCAGGGTGGCCAGATAGAAAGCCTGATAGGCCGAGAGCCGTTCGCCCTGCAGTTGCATCACCTTGTAGGCCTCGTTGAGGGTCTGCAGCATATTGAAGGTGGTGCCCGCGCCGATGTCGGTGCCCATCCCCACCTTCACCTGCTTGCGCCACGCCTTGTGCAGCTTGAACAGGCCGCTGCCGAGATAAAGATTCGAGGTGGGGCAAAACGCGATGGTGGAGCCGGTCTCCTTCAGGCAATCCCACTCCTGCTCTTCCAGATGGACGCAGTGGGCAAAGACGCAGTTGTGGCCGGTGAGCCCATGCTGGTGATAGACATCGAGATAGCCCTTGTGCGCCGGGAAAAGAGATTTGACCCAGGCGATCTCATCCTTGTTCTCGCACAGATGGGTGTGCAGATAGGTGGTGGGAAACTCTTCGCGCAGTCGCCGCGCCATAGCCAGCTGCGCGGGTGTCGAGGTGGGTGCAAATCGTGGTGTGATGGCATAGAGCAGGCGACCATTGCCGTGCCAGCGTTCGATAAGCTGCTTGCTCTGCACATAGCTGCTCTCGGCGGTATCGAGCAGATAATCTGGCGCGTTGCGATCCATCATCACCTTGCCGGCGATCATCCGCATATTGATGCGACTGGCCGCCTCGAACAGGGCATCCACCGACTCGGGGTGAACGGTGCCGAACACCAGCGCCGTGGTGGTGCCGTTGCGCAGCAACTGCTTGATAAAGAAGGTGGACATCTCGCGGGCATACTCGAGATCGTTGTAGCGCCGCTCGGCCGGGAAGGTGTGGCGGTTGAGCCACTCCAGCAGTTGTTCGCCATAGGCCCCCACCATCTCGCTCTGGGGATAGTGAATGTGGGTGTCGACAAAGCCCGGCACTATCATCTTGCCGCGGTAATCCCGCACCCGCACCTCGGCAGGAATGCGATCCTTCCCCTCCTCCCACTCACCGAACCAGTCGATGCAGCCGTTGCGAATGATCAGCAGACCATCCTCAATAAGACGAGCGTTGGACTCAATCTCCTCGGGCTGATCCACCACCCGGGTGATATCGAAGAAGCTGCCGCGTACCGCTTTGACAGAGTTGTCGTTTTTCATAACCGTTTCCCTGTTTTTCTTGTTCTGTTGACGTTTTTTGCCGGTTTAACCGTCAGATCCGTTCCACTTGTGGCGCCACCGCCTGCCCGGGCACTGGCTCTGGTGACCCTTCACCCTTGCTGGCCGATGGCTGGCCCGCGCTGCGGGCGGTAAAGATCACATCCGGCTTGTCGCTCAGCTGGATCACCTCCACCGCCTCGGCATCCCTGACGGCCGCCTTGCGCTTGCGGCTTTGCGGCAACACCAGATTCATGATGATGGCGGTGATGCCGCCGGCGCAGATGGGGTTCTCCACCAGCATGTAGATACCCGCCGGCAGCACCTTGAAGACGTTCGGGTCATAGGAGACCCCGAGCCCAAGACCCAGCGAGGTGGCGACAATCAGGGTCTCCCGCCGATCGAAACCGTGGCTGATGATGATGCGACCACCGGCGATGGCAATCATGGAGAACATGATGACCATGGCGCCCCCCATCACAGGTGACGGTATGGTGGTAAAGAAGCGCCCTACTACGGGGAAGAGCCCCAGCAGCACCAGGATGACGGCAATAAACTTGCCCACGTGGCGTGACGCCACTCCGGTCATCTGAATGACGCCGTTGTTCTGGGCAAAGGTGGTGAGTGGCAAAGAGCCGAGGGCCGAGGCGATCACCGAGACCAACCCGTCCGCCAGCACACCGCCGGAGAGCCGTTTTTGAAACTCGGGGCCCTGAATATCCCGGTGGGAGACCATGGCGGTGGCGGTGATGTCCCCCACCGCCTCCAGCACGCTCAACAGATAGATGGTGCCCGCCAACATAAAGGCATGAAAGTCGAAGGAGAAGCCGTACTTGAACGGGATAGGCACCGTAATAAGCGGCAGGTTCTCAAGGGCGGAGAAATCCACCATACCGAGCATCAGGGCCACCGCATAGCCCACCATCAGGCCGATGGCGATGCCGCTCATCCGCAGCAGCGGGCTTCGGCTGCAGTTGAAGGCGACGATGACACAGAGCACCAAGAGCCCCAGCCCGATGTTCTCGTATTTGCCAAAGGTGCCGCTGCTCATGGCAGAGAAGCCGCCGCCAAAGTCGATGATCCCCACCTTGATAAGGCTCAGGCCAATCATCAGTACCACTACCCCGCTCACGGTCGGGGTGATCACCCGCTTGAGGTAGGGCAGCACAAAGGAGGAGCCCATCACCAGAAAGGCACCGACAAAGGAGACCCCGAGCAGGGTCGAGACGATCAGCTCCTCGTGGATGCCATCTTTTTTCATGGCGCCGCCGAGGGCGATCATCACGGTGACGAAGGAGAAGTTGACCGACTGGATGGAGAGCAGCCCCGAACCGATGGGGCCATAACGATTCACCTGCAGCCAGGTGCCGATACCGGAGGCGATCATCGCCATGGAGACCAGATAGGCGGTGATCTCGGTGGAGAGACCCAGGGCGCCGCCGACGATCAGCGCCGGGGTCACCATGGGAACAAAAATGGCCAGCAGATGGGTCACTGCGCCCATCAGGGTTTGATAAAACGGGGGGTTGTCTTCCAGCTCGTAAATGAGATCCGAGTGCTTGCGTGTTGTTTTAGACATCGTGTTTGTCCCATCACACAGAATGTAGGCGGAGTACTCATTCCGCCGTCAGGCGCTGGGGGCGAGCTTTCACCCGCCCCACACCTTTTCTTTTGTTATGCCGACATGTTTTGCTCCAGCTTGCCCAGCTCGCGCAGGATCTGCTCCGGCGTGAAGTGCCACTTGCGCAGCCAGACACCGCAGGCGTCGTGAATGGCGGTGGCGATGGCAGGCGCGGCGCCGTTGACCCCGATCTCCGAGATGGACTTGGCGCCGTAAGGGCCGACCTTGTCGTCACTCGGTACCAGGAAGGCCCGAAAATCGCGTGGAATATCGCCAATCTTGGGCGCGCCATAGCTCTTCAGATCCCGGGTGAGCGGGATGCCCTTGCTGTCGTAGCAGATCTCCTCGGTCATGGTGTGGCCGATGGCCCGCATGGTCGCCCCGTAGATCTGGCCGAGGGCCAGCTCCGGGTTGATGGGGGTGCCGCAGTCGAGCAGGGCGTAGAACTTGTCGAGACGGATCTCGCCGGTTCTGAGGTTGACCGCCACCTCGGCGAAGTTGGCCCCATACGGGAAGGCGAGTTCCGAGGTGATATAGCTGGCGGTGCCCACCAGAATGCCGAAGCCGGTACCTGTCTCGGCCTTGTGGGCCAGCTTGGCGAGGCTCACCTCCCCCTGCTTGCCGCGCACTATGCCCGGATGAACAAGCTCCACATCCTCCACCGGCTCGCCCAGCATGGCGGCGCCGTGGAACAGGATCTTCGCCTTGAGGTTCTCGGCCGCCATCTTGGCCGCATTGCCGGAGAAGCAGGTACCGGACGAGGCGTAGGCCCCCTTGTCGAACAGGGCGTGGTCGGTGTCGCCAGAGATCACATGCACATCGCTGAGCGGGCAACCGAGCACCTCGGCGGTCAGCTTGGCCACCACGGTATCGAGGCCGGTGCCGATATCGGCGCCACCGGAGTGGACGATAAAGGTGCCGTCAGATTCCAGCTTGACCATGCAGTTGGCCTGATCGATATCGGGGATCCCCGATTTTTGCATGATGATGGCGACGCCACGACCGATGCGCCAATCCCCGTCGGCGGGTTTGGGGCTATCCCAGGCAATCAGCTCGCGGCCCTGTTTGAGGATGGGCTCAAGGGCGCAGCTGGCCGCGTGGGGCACCGAGGTGGGCATCTTGCCCTCGCCGATGGCCCCCAGCACCTTGAGGATGTCCCCTTCGTGCACCCGGTTGTGCTCCACCATGTCGAGCTGATCGATGCCCAGTTTCTCGGCAAGTTCCGCAATGGCCATGGTCAGGGCGAAGTTGCCCTTGGGCGCGCCGTAGCCCTGATAGGCACCAGTCGGGCAGATGTTGCTGTAGTAGGTGTTGACGGTAAAGCGCACGTTGTCGCACGGATAGAGTGGCAGGGAGAGCGCCGGGCCGTTGCTCGGCACCGTCAATGAGTGGTTGCCGTAAGGGCCGGTGTTGGCGCGAAAATCCATGTCGATGGCGGTAATAGTGCCATCTTTTTTGGCCCCTATTTTGACCTTCACCTTGGCCACGTGGCGGGAGGTGTTGCTGATGAACTCCTCTTCACGGGTATAGCGGAAGGTGACCGGACGGCCGGTGACTTTCGTGGCCCAGGCGCATACCTCTTCCAGCAGGATATCCTGCTTGGAGCCAAAGCCGCCCCCTACCCGCTCCTTGATCACATGTACCTGGTGCTGCTTCATGCCGACGATGCGCGCCACCTGACGGCGCACGTGCCACGGCACTTGGGTAGAGGCGTGAATGACCAGACGCTCCCCATCCATGTAGGTGAAGCAGATGTGCGGCTCGGTCGGGCACTGCTGGGCCTGGGTCGATTCGTAGGTGCGCTCGACAATCTCGTCCGCCTCGGCAAAGCCTTTGGCCACATCGCCGATCTGGCCATGGACGCTGGCGGCCAGGTTCTCGTGCGGGCGGGAGCCGATGGGGAAGTTGATGATCATGTGCTCGTCACCGCGACGCACAGAGCAGGCGTTCTGCTGCTCGAGATCCGCCGGCGCACCGGCCATGTAGACAATGGGCTCGTCGTGCACCAGCGGTGCATTGGGGGCCATCGCCTCATCGATAGTCATGACCGCCGGCAGCACCTGATACTCGACCTCGATGAGTTTCAGCGCTGCCAGCGCGACTGCTTCACTCTCGGCCACCACGGCGGCGACCCTGTCACCTACGTGGCGCAGCTTGCGGCTGAACATACGGCGATCAAGCGGTGACGGCTCAGGGGCACTCTGGCCACCCGGGGTGTAAAACACATCCGGGCAGTTGAGGTGGGTAATGACATGCACCACCCCCGGCAGCGCCTCGGCGCGGCTCACGTCGAGTTTGGTGATCACCGCATGGGGATGGGGGCTGCGCAGCATCTTGATGATCAGCGCATCCTCGGTGACCCGATCCTCCACATAGCAGGGCTTGGCCTGCACCATCTTGGCGGCGTCCACTTTCGGACAGCTCTTGCCGATATGGCGCAGATCGTCGCGAAACTCCGGGGCGATCTGGCACAGGTAATCGGGATCCTTCATCCGTGAGCAGGCAAGCTCGATGGCCTGATAGAACTGCTGATAACCGCCATCGCGGTGAAACAGGCCCGAGAGGGCATCGTCGATTTGATCACGGGTGGGCTCGGGGTGGCGATCAAGCAGGTCGGTGACGATGAGCGCCGCAGCCGGATCGTTGTAGCCCGACTGCACCACGCCCACATCTACCATCGCCTGCTGCACCAGACTGAGCTGGTTCCAGCTGCCCAGCGACTCGGCGGTGCGCACGTCGGATCCATCCAGCTGAGCGGCGATCAGCAGGGAGGCGTTGATCACCTTGCCATTGAAGAGAATGGCGTCGGAGCCGGCAAAACCGAAGCCGTCGTCGCTGTTGCGCACCGAGTGCATCCGGCACTGGTTGAACAGCACCCGTTGGGCATTGTCACCGGCCTTGCAGATGACGGTGCGCAGGGCACCATTCAGGGTAAAGTTGAGTTCCATCATGCTTGCACCTCCTGCTGCTGGCAGTCCACCAGCAGATCCGCCACCACTACACCCGTGATATACCGCTTGTAACTCACGCTGCCCGCCAGATCCTCACGGGGCGCAATCAGCTCGCTCACGGCGGCTTCCAGCGCGGCATCGTGCAGTTCGCGGCGCTCCAGATCCCGCAGACGCATCGGCTGCGGGGTGACGCCAGCGACGGCCACCCGCATCTCGCCAATGCTGTCGAGGGCTACCGCGGCGGTCATCACCGCCAGGCCATCGGCATTGCGGCTGATGCGGCGAGTGGCGCAGCGCAGTTCGGGCTCCGGCAGCACAATCCCCAGCACCAGGGCATTGCGCTGGCCCGCCAGATAGGCGTCGATGGGTTGCAGCAGGTTGTTCTCCAGCACGACCACGGCTTCGAGTACCAGCAGTACCGGCAGCAGCGGGGAGTCCTGCTGCTGGCAGGCAATTTCGCCGCCAATGGTGGCCTGATTGCGCAGATGGCGGGAGTAGACAAACCCCAGCGCCTCGCACAGGGCGGCCGGGGTGCGGGGATCATCTTTCAGGGTCTGCAGGGTGACGGTGGCGCCGATATGGAGCTGGCCGTGCTGTTGCTCAATCTGGTTCAGTCCCAGCTTGTCCAGCGAGATAGCGACCTTCTTGTCGGTGCGGGTCGGGGCGGCGTTAAGCTTGCTGCCGCCCCCCATGTAGACGGCGTCGTTGCCGAAACTGGCCTTGAGTTCCAAAGCCTGACCCAGTTGCTCGGGTCGGAAGAATTGCTCAATCATGTGTCGTCCTTACTCTTGCTGCCCGCCGCCGGGAAAATCCACAGGGCGGGCAATCCGGTCCAAAACTGTGGAGGGTGGCCTTAGGCCAGCTGATCCATCCGTTGCCACAGGCGGCTAGCCACCTTGCAGGCCTGCTCATAAAGGGGCGAGACATCGAACGGGAACTCGCGATCCTGATAGACCATGCGCCCCTCCACCATCACGCTGTTGACGCTGGCAGAGCCCATGCCAAAGGCGAGATGGCCACCGAGGTTGCGTGGCGCCAGCGGGGTCGGCGCGTCGTAGTCGCAGATGGTGAGGTCGGCCTTGTAGCCGGGCTCCAGGCGGCCAAATTTGGCGCCAAAGTTGCGCTCCAGCAGGGTGTTGCCGTTCCACAGGAACCGCGCAAAGCTGTCGGGCCAGAGCGCGCCGCCGGCATCTTTGTGCTTGAAGTAGGCAAACTTGAGCTCTTCGAGCATGTCGGAGCCGATGCCATCGGTGCCGAGCGCCAGATTGCGATACTCCGGCAGGTGCATGTTGTAGCCCACGTGGTTGTTCATGTTGGAGCGGGCGTTGTGCACCAGAAAGGCATCGCGGCTGTTAAGCAGCTCGATGTCGGACGGGCTCAGGTAGATGCCGTGGGCCACCAAGGATTTGCTGTCGATAAGGCCAAACTCGTCCAGCCGGGCGATGGGCTCCTTGCCATAGTGGTGGTGGCCGTGGGCCATGTCGTAGCGATCTTCCGCCACATGGATATGCAGGCCGCGACCGGTGACCTGCACCGCTTCGCGCAGCATGGCCAGCCCCTCGTCGGGGACGGTGAAGGGGGCGTGGGCACCGATATGGGCCTCCACCAGATAGGGTTCATTCCCCTTGGCCTTGGCCGCATCGATCTGTTGGGCGAACAGGATGTTCTCCTCCACCCCGGCCTGCAGCTCGGCGAGGCCGCCGTTGCGATCCGTGGTTTCGAAGCAGGTCATGCCGCGTAGGCCCGCCTCCATAAACCCTTTGCGCAGCACATTCAGGGAGCCCTTGATGAAGTTGGGCGAGGCGTGGTGGTCGATCACCGCGCTGCAGCCGCTCTTGATCGCCTCCAGCGAGCAGATGAGGCCGCTGTAGTAGAGGGACTCCTCATCGAGGGCCCGATCGAGCCGCCACCAGAGGTTTTTCAGGGTGGAGATAAAATCCGGGCAGGGGGCGATATTGGCCATGATCCCCCGCGACAGGCCGGAGTAGAAGTGGTTGTGGGCACAGACGATGCCCGGCATCACCAGCTTGCCCCCCATCTCCCGATAGTTGGCCTCCGGGTAGAGGGCCCGCAAATTGGGCCCCACCGCTTTGATAAGCGCTCCTTCGATGGCGATATCCACCCCTTCCAGCACCCGGGTCGGCTCCAGCTGGACGGCGGTGACGTTCTTCAGAATAAACATGGTGTGCTCCTTCGCTTATTCGTGGTTCGCTCAGGCCTCGACGGCCCCCAGCAGGTAGTGGTGATGAGCGTGGACATGGCTGATGATGCGGCACATGTCGCCAAGGGCCGCTGGTGCATCCTTGATCCGGCTCTGGGCGTCTATGGTCAGGCGATAGGTCTCACCATCCTGACGCACCCGCAGTTCGCCACCGTCAGCCAGATAGAAACCGGGGTTGCGGCTGTTGTCGAAATCGTCGGGCAGGCTGAAGATGGTGACCTTGTCCTGATAGGGCTTGCCCTGCCACGGGCAGAACTGGGCGCAGTTGCCACATTCGTTGCAGTAGGCATCCAGGTGCAGGGTCTGGAACTGATCCTTGAAGCCCGGCACCGCGATGGCGACATTGGCCCGGTTGGGGCAGACATCCACGCACTTGCTGCAGAGGTAGTTGCACTCGAGGCAACGGTGCGCCTCTTGCGCCACGAAGGCCTCCCGCTCGCTCTTGTCGACCAGGGTGACGGCGATGCTCCCCTTGCGGCGGTAGATCTCATCCTTGCCCGACGGCTGGATGGTCACTTCACTCTGCTGGCTGGCGATATGCTCGCGAGAGAGCACCAGATCCGCGGCACGGCGGGCACCACCAATGGCACCGACGATGGAGGACGGGCCGCTCTGCACGTCACCGATGAGGAATACGTTGCGACGGCTGGTTTCGCCGGTCTGGCTGTCCACCTCGGGCCAGCCATCGCTGCCAAGGGGAATCCCCATGGCTTTGAGCACCTCGCAGTCAGGCTGCTCGCCGATGGCAGTGATCAGCGCATCCATCTGCATCACTTCAGTCTGCTCGGTGGGCACCGGACGGCGGCGGCCCTGCTCATCAGGATCCCCCAGCGCCATCATCCGCACGGTGAGCTTGCCATCTTTCTCAAAGCGCTCCGGATTGGTGAGGAAGCAAAAACGCACCCCATCCTCCACAGCTTCCAGAAACTCCTCACGATAGGCGGGCATCTCTTTTTCGCTGCGACGGTAGATCACGGTGACATCGCTGACACCCGGCACCTTGAGGGCGGCGCGGGCGCAGTCCATGGCGGTGTTACCGGCGCCGATCACCGCCACATGGCGGCCCAGCGGCAGCGGTTTGCCCTGATTAAAGCTGCGCAGGAAGTTGAAGGACTTGTAGACCCGATCATGCCCCCCTTCTAGACGCATGCCGCCATTCTTGTCGGCACCGATACCAACGAAGACATAGGTAAAGCCCAGGGCGTGCAGCTTGTCGACGGTGAGCGCCGGATCGCAACCAAACTCGAACTTGACCCCGTGGGCGGCGACAAAGTCGATATCGTGCTGGATAAGCTCAGCCGGGATGCGGAACTCGGGGATAATGTGTTTGACCACGCCACCGGCATCCGCTTCGCGCTCGAACACGGTGACCGGGTGGCCGGCGCGGGCCAGGAAGTAACCGGCGGAGAGACCGGCCGGGCCTGCACCAATCACCGCAACCGGGTGCTTGTCACCGCTGCCTGCCGGCTTGTGCCAGCGGGCCTTGTACCCTTCCCAGCCGCGCTCCAGCGCTACTTTTTTCAGCTCGCGGATATTGAGAGGGCTGTCGTAGTCGAGACGGGTGCAGTTGTACTGGCACTGGTGATCGCAGATGTGGCCGGTGATGGCAGGCAAGGCGTTGCGCTGATAAATCAGCTCAAGGGCCGCGACATACTCCCCCTCGCCCATCAGGCGAATGTACTCGGGGATATCCTGATGCACGGCGCAGGCGGTGACGCAGGGTGCCACATAGCAGTCGGTCAGCGGCAGACCGCCCCCCACTTCGATGCGATCGTCGGACTTCCACTCCTTCTGGGTGTAATCCATGGTGAGCGCCTTGGCGGCAAGCGCTTCCAGCTTCGCCACATCCACCTGACTCATGGCCCAGCTATCGGAGGCATCGATCTCTTTGAGGCACTCGATCTGGCGCAGGTATCCACCCGGTTTCAGCAGGTCGGTGGCCATGGTGATGGGACGAATACCGGTCTCGAAGATCGCGGCGATGTTGAACTTGCTGGCGCCACCCGAGTAGGAGATGGGCAGCTTGCCATCGAAGGCGCGAGACAGCACGGCCGCCACGTTGATGGAGAGCGGGAACAGCGCACGGCCGGACATATACATCTCATCCCCCGGCAGCGCCCCCTTGCGGTTGATGGTGCCAAGGGTATTGGTGAGCTTGACCCCGAAGGTGAGCCCCTTCTCGGCCCCCAGCGCCATCAAGCGAGTCAGCATGGCTTTGGCCTGATCCAGCTTGAGGTCGTGATCGAACGACTCTTCGCTCAGACCAATGTAATCAAAGCCGCAGGTATCGAGGATCTCGCGCACCCGCGGGTAGCCCAGCAGGGTCGGGTTCAGTTTGACGAAGGTGTTGAGTCCCTTCTCTTCCAGCATGTAGCGGCAGATGGCCTCAATTTCGTTCGGCGGGCAGCCGTGCATGGTGGAAAGGGTGACACCGTGCACCAGATTGGCCGGGATGCGATCCACCAGCTGTTGCAGACGATCGCGGCGCGCCCCCAGCCCCAGCTCGGCGATAAACTGCTCGTCGGCCACCAGCTCGCGCAGCACCTGCTGGTACTCGGCAAATTTCGGACTTTGGCTTGCATCCATCAGGCTGTGGATAAACTGCTGCATCGGTGGCTGTTTGATGCCATCGAGGTTGTAACCCACGCTCATGTTGAAGATAAAGGACTTGGCCTCTCCGTCGAGCCGCGGGTCGAACACCTCTTCTAACAGGTAGAGGGCAAACCAGGCTTTCAGATACTCGTCAAACGCCTTGGGCAGGGTGAACTCGGTAGACCACTCGGTGTTGAAGCACTCGTCTTCGGCATCGATGCAGGGCTTTTCCAGTTCGAGACGGTCCAGGATCTGCACCGTCTTGAGCTCGATAAAGCGCCCGCCGGTCAGCCAGGAGGTGACGATGTTCTGGGCCAACTGGGTATGGGGGCCGGCTGCCGGGCCAATGGGGGTCTCGCAGGTTTCACCGAACACCTTGATCTTGCGCTCGTCCTGCTTGCGATAAAATTGTGCGGCGGGAATACCGAAAATGCTCTGACTCTCTTTATATTCCGCAAAAATACGGGTCAGAAGGTTCTTGAAGGGAACGGGTCGCATAATATCGCCCATGGCTATCTCCTTGCAGCTGTTCTGCGCATTGGCAGCATGAATAAATGGGGTATCCCGCACGGGCATTACCCCTTGGCAAGGAGAGGAGCAACTATCAGGCCACTCCATCGGCAAAACTATTTTTTAGGGTAAAAGCGTGAGATGGCTCGAATTAATGAAGGCGGTTTGGCATGTCGCCATTATGATTAATGAGAGTGGTTATCACTCACTTGAAATTTTATTCAAGGCAGTACCAGAGAAAAATGAAAAGTATCAAATCGGCAGCGATAAATATCACTTTGATAGGGTAAAAATCATCCAGCATTATCGCAAGCAAACCCCGGCCAATATGGCCGGGGCTGGCTTAAAAGTCACTGCTATATAAAAGGCGGTCGTCGCTATTTCGGTTTATCCAAAGGCTGCGAGATGACTCGGCGTTACCGCCCCGCTGGCTGCCATTGCACGCAGAGGGAGGTGGGCCCCAACGATGCGACTCAGCCCTGCTCGGTCGTAAACTCGTCGGCAGAACGCAGCTCCAGTTCGCCACGGATCAGCGCCTGATAGCGCTCGGGGGTATCGATATCAAAGAGGATGGCAGGACTCTCGACCGGTATGGTGCGATGGGGACGTTGCAGCAACCAGCGGCGCACCGAACCCTGTGCCGGCGCGGCAGCCAGCTCCCTTGCGAGGGATTTTGGCAGCAAGACCGGATGACCCGCCTCCCCCTCAAAGCTCGGGAACAGGGCGAGCTCTCCGCGCGCCTGCCACAACTGCTGATAGACCTCGCACGGGATACAGGGCAGATCCCCGTGGCTGATAAAGAGGTAGTCAGCATTGCTGGCCGCCAGAGCGCAGCGGATGGAACTGCCCAGCCCCAACTCATAGTCAGGGTTATGGACGATGAGGATGTCGGGGCGATTCCCATAACAGGCAGCGAGTTCGGCCCCGCGATGACCCACGACCAAAATAATCCGGGAGCAGAAGGCCAGGGCATTTTTGAGACTTGCATCAAGAATTGTCCCCGAGCCATAAGGTAGCATCATTTTCCATGCCCCCATGCGGGATGACAAACCTGCTGCGGTAATTATACAGTCACACTGTTCACGCCCCCGAGCCTGCACCTTTTCATTCACCTCGCTATTTATTTTGGTCATTGCCATGTCCTTGCCACACTCTGTTATTCACGCGTTTCCGGATATTGGTTCGCTTTTAAACCCACTGCTTGAAAATAGTGACAACCATACCACGCTAATTAGCCTTTGTGGTGCCGGCGGAAAAACCAGCACCCTGTTCTGGCTGGCGGAATATTTTTATAAGCAGGGTAAAAGGGTGCTAATTACCACCACCACCCGGATGTTTCTGCCAGCCCCGTCACACTATCGGGAATTGATTATCGAGACGGATCCCGTTCGTCAACTTACCCGCTGTCAGGCGCTGCCGGATGGCCCGACCCTGGTCGCCCTGTTCAGCCATCTCGACGAGCGCACCGGCAAGGTTGCAGGGCCGGATCTGCGCCAAATCGACCTGCTCAAAGGACAGCAGCGCTTCGATCTGATCCTGGTCGAAGCGGATGGCGCCCATCACAAGTTATTGAAAGTGCCCGCTTTGCACGAACCTTGCATTCCTCAGCACAGTGATTGGGTGATCGCCCTGACGGGCGGCGCCATGGTGGGGGCCAAGGCCGACCCGCAGCAGATCCACCGCTGGGCAGAGCTTCAGGCCCTGTGCGGGATAGAGGCCGGTGACCCCCTCGACTGGGCGCTGTTTCACCAGCTGCTCTCCCACCCCGAGGGGCTGTTCAAAGGCACCCCGGCCAGGGCCCGCCGGATCTGGTTTATCAATGGGGATTATCAAAATGAGGCGTCGTGGCTCGATGAATTGATAAAGCTGCATAGCCGCCACCCCGAGATCCATGCCATCTGGCAGGGGGCGGTTCGCGAGCCACAGCCCATTCGCCACGCACTCGGTTACTTCGCTCAGGATGAGGCTCAGCCGCCTCGCCCATGATGGTTTAAGGATAAGAAGAGGTACCTTATGAATCTGTTTTCACACGCAGCCCGACTGGAACAGGAGAACACGCCGTTTGCCATGGCCCAGATCATCGAGAGCCGTGGCTCCACCCCCCGCCATCAGGCCCAGATGCTAGTGATGGCCGATGGCCAGATCCTCGGCACCATCGGCGGCGGCATGATCGAGCGGCTGGTGATCGAGGAAGCGATGGCCGCCATTGCCGAGCGCAAGCCGCGCATCTTCCACGGCCGGATGGCACGCAACGGTGAGCATGCGGTCGGATCGGATTGCGGTGGTGCCATGTCGGTCTATATCGATGTCTATGGTCTGCGACCACGGCTGGTGCTCATTGGTGCCGGCCACGTCAACCGGGCTGTGGCCCATGCTGCGGCGCCGCTCGGCTTTGATGTCCATGTAGGGGATTGCTTCGAGGGGAGCCTCAACCCTGACCTCTTCCCCGCCGGTACCCATCTGGTGCAGGCCGATACCATCAGCGCGGTGATCGATAAACTGGCCATCGAGCCCGCCAACTTCGTCATCATCGCCACCAACCATCAGGACAAGGAGGCGCTGGATCGCCTCATCAGCCGTCCCCTCGCCTATCTGGGGCTGCTCGCCAGCAAGCGCAAGGTACAGACCTTCACCCAGGCGCTGCGCCAGCAAGGGGTGAGCCAGACCCAACTGCAGCAGCTGCACGCCCCCATCGGTTACAACATAGGTGCCGAAACCCCCGAGGAGATCGCCATCAGCATCCTCGCCGAGCTGCTGCAGGTGAAAAATGGCAAAGCGGGTGGACTGATGCAGGATGATGTGCGCCTCAAGCGGGATCAGCTGGTGGTGATGCGCGGCTCCGGCGATATCGCTACCGGCGTCGCGTTGCGGCTGCACAATGCCGGTTTCAAGGTGGTGATGCTGGATCTCGACAAGCCCACGGTGATCCGCCGCACCGTCGCCTTCGCGCAAGGGATGTTTGACGGCGAAACCAGCGTCGAGGGTGTGAGCGCCAAGCGGGTTGAGAACGTCGAGCAGGCGTTTGAGCAGCTGGATCGGGGCGTCATTCCGCTACTGGTTGACCCCGACTGCGCCACCCTCGCCGAGCTCAAACCGCGCTATCTGGTGGATGCCATCCTCGCCAAGCAGAACCTCGGCACCCACAAGGAGATGGCCCACATTACGGTGGCCCTCGGCCCGGGCTTTGAGGCGGGGCGCGACTGCGATGCAGTGATCGAAACCAACCGTGGCCACCATCTGGGGCGAGTCATCTATCAGGGCCCCGCCCAGCCCAATACCGGCATTCCCGGTGTCATCGAGGGGCACTCCGCCCGCCGGGTGGTGCGCGCCCCCGTCGCCGGGGTGATGAAGAGCATTATCAAGCTCGGTGATCTGGTGCAGGAAGGGGATGTGATCGCCCATGTAGGGGATGCCCCCATTATCGCGCCGCTCTCTGGCATGGTGCGGGGGCTGCTCAGTGATGGCATCGAGGTGCCAGTCGGCTTCAAGATTGGCGATATCGACCCGCGTGGCGAGCGGGCCGATGCCACCACCGTCTCTGACAAGGCCCGCGCCATCGGCGGCGCCGTATTGGAAGCCATGATGCATCTGGCCCAGCGCCGATAACGGCTCTTCGCGTCCCCCTCACCAAGCAAAAGCCCCACCATGATGGTGGGGCTTTTTTCGGCCTGTCGGTTGATGCAGCTCCTTTACATCAGGAGAACCTGCATCAAGACCGGGTTCGTTGCAATCGCCAGGCTCGCACCGCCAGCACAACCAGAGTGATGGCGGTGAGCGGCAATACAAAACCGGTTAGCGCTGCACTGAACTGACCTTGCAGCGGACTGGATGTGGCGTGGAGGATCAGCCAGCAGGTGTAGCCGATGTAGTAGGCCAGAAACAGCGCCCCTTCCCAGCGGGCGATGGTGTAACCGGTAAAGAAGATGGGCAGGCAGGCAAGCGCCACCGCAATCATTACCGGAATATCGAACTGAAGGGCGGTGGCCGACACTTCAAGCCCTCCCGGCGTCACCATGGAGGTGAGTCCCAGCACGCAGAGGATATTGAAGATATTGCTGCCGACCACGTTGCCCACAGCGATATCCCGCTCCCCGCGCAGGGCTGCGACGATGGAGGTCACCACTTCGGGCAAGGAGGTACCGGCAGCCACTATGGTCAAGCCGATGATCAGATCGCTCACCCCGAAGTAGTGGGCAATCTCCACTGCACTGCCAACCAGCAGGCGGGAGCCGAGGATCAGCAGACCCAGACCTGCGGCAATAAAGAGCAGATTGCGCAACCAGTTGCCCGCCGTACTCGCTTCACGGATACCAAACTCCTGCTCGTACTCCGCCTGCACCGCTTTGTTTTCCCGTCGACTCTGGACAAAGAGAAACCCGGTGTAGGCGATGATGCCGGCAAACAGCAGCGCTCCTTCGAAGGCTGAAATACGGCCATCCCAGCCAAACAGCAGCACCAGCAGCGAGATGGCGATCATCAGGGGCACATCGAAGCGCACCAGTTGCTGGGAGACCACCAGCGGCACGATCAAGGCCGAGATACCGAGAATAAACAGCACGTTGAATATATTGCTGCCGACCACATTACCCACGGCGATCCCCGCCTGCCCCTCGAGTCCCGACTGTATGCTCACCGCCAGTTCAGGGGCACTGGTCCCAAAAGCCACTATGGTCAATCCCACCACCAGTGGCGATATCCCCATCATGGTGGCGAGGCGAGATGCGCCCCGCACAAGAGATTCGGCCCCCACCACCAGACACACCAGGCCTACAGCCAACCACACCAGCGTCATCATACGGTCTCATCCTTGCCGTTAGGTTTGTTGAAATAATCACAATAAATCAGATACCTGTGCTCCAAGCACAGTCAGACCACGCCATTGTAACTAGGGGCTGGTCCCCTGTCGCGGGCTCTTTTGAGTGCTGTTTATTGTGCCACTGGCAGCCCAGTCACCCCTCAACCGTGCTTGATACGGGTCTCCCCCGCCACCGATACCACAGAGCGCTTGCCCTTGCGGCTAATCACCAACAATGCCAGCACAATAAGGGCGATGCCGCTCCCCTCCACCGGCCCCGGATTTTCCCCAAGCAGCCACCAGGAGAGCAGCACGCCCGTTACCGGCACCGCCAGGGTGCTGAGGCTGGCAATCCCCGCAGGCAGCTTTTTCAGCACAAACAGCCAGAGACTCCAGGCGATGGCGGTGGCGAAGATGGCGCTATAGGCCAGCGCCCCCATCACGTAGGGCTGCCAGTCGATGGGGCGCTCCGGCACCAGCGCCGCCACCAGCGCCATCACTATGGTGGCGTAGATCATCTGCCAAGTGGTGAGGGACATCAGATCCACCCCGGGATGGCGGGCATACATCCGCTTGGCGATGATGGCGCTGATCCCCCAGCAGATGCCGGAGAGGATTGCCAAGAGGGCACTCTTGAGGGATTCAAGATGCAGCAACCAGGGCTGGATCACCAACAGCAGGCCGCAGGCCGCCACCCCGACAGCCAGATAGTGCAGCTTGCGCATCCGCTCGCCGAGAAAGAGCGCCGCGAAGATCACCACCCAAAACGGCATGGTGTAACTCAGAATGGCCACCTTGCCCGCCCCGCCGCTGATCAGCGCCCACTGGGCCAGCCCCACCATGCCACAAGTCTGGAACAGGGCGATGGCCAGGGTATAGCGAAACGGGGTGGGCTTGAGATAACGGCGCCCGCGCAGTGCCAGCACCAGCAACAACACCAGGGATCCGCACAGGCAGCGCAGGGCGGTGAACTCGAACGCCCCCACGTAGAGCATCACCTGTTTCATCACGATCCAGCTGTAACTCCAGATGGCGGTGAGCAGGACCAATCCCCCCAGCGCCGCCATATTGATCTTTCCACTCATCTCTCACCACGCATTGCTCTGCCTCTCGCCTCTTGTTCCGATGGACCAACCCCTTATCTGGGTGGCTATCTTACCCCTGTGCTGGTGGGCTGCCCACGATCTATGGGAAATCGACCTCAGCCACAGTAGCGCCCGAGCCAAAAACAGCAGGGGGCCAAGGCCCCCTGTCTATCACCCCGTCATCGCGTTGCACGCTACAGGCTGATCACGGTCCCGGTCTTGCCGGCAATCCCCTCGGCCGCCTTCTCCAGCAAGGTGATCAGGGATTTACGTCCCGGCATGGAGGTCGCGAACGAGAGCGCCGCCTCCACCTTGGGCAGCATGGAGCCCTTGGCAAACTGCCCCTGGGCGATAAAGCTGTTGGCATCTCCGACGCTCAGCTGATCGAGCCACTGCACATCGGGCTTGCCGAAGTTGATGGCAACCTTCTCCACCGCGGTGAAGATGATCAACATGTCGGCGTCGATGAGCTCCGCCAGCTTGGCACTGGCCCAATCCTTGTCGATCACCGCACTGGCACCGCGCAGGTGATTGCCCTCACGCAGCACCGGAATGCCACCGCCACCGACGGTGATCACCACCTGACCGGCGGCCAGCATGGCAGAGACGGTCTCTTTCTCGATGATATCGACGGGTTTGGGAGATGCGACCACCCGGCGATAGCCACGGCCGGCATCCTCTTTGAGCCGCTCGCCCTTGGCCATCAGCGCCTCGGCCTCCTCCTTGCTGAAGAAGCCGCCGATCGGCTTGCTCGGGTCAAAGAAGGCGGGATCGTTTTTATCCACCTCAACCTGGGTCACCAGAGTGGCGACCGGCTTGTGAATGCCGCGTTCCAGCAGGGCTTCGCGCAGGGCATTTTGCAGGTCATAACCGATATAACCCTGACTCAGGGCCACGCAGACCGACATCGGCAGATGGGGGGACTTGGGCTCGTGGCGTGCCGCCACTTCGAACGCCTGCTGGATCATTCCCACCTGCGGCCCGTTGCCGTGGGTGACCACCACCTCGTGCCCTTGGGCGATCAGGTCGGCGATAGTGTGCGCCGTGCTCTGCACCGCCTTCATCTGCTCGGGCAGGTTGTTGCCCAGAGCGTTGCCCCCCAGGGCCAGTACGATTCGCTGTTTCATCTTGTGCTCTCCGATGAGAAGGGTGGGCCGGTGTCATACCGGCTTGGTTGTTCGGTCTATCGCTGTGTTGATGGTTGTTCTCTGACCGCCGCGCCCAGCTGTGGATCAAAGGGTGCTCTGGCCAGAAAACGGCCATGACCACGCCGCCCGAGGAACTCGCCGTCGCGAGCGACTATCTCGCCGCGACTGAGGGTCATCCTGATCTGGCCGGGGCAGCGCATCCCCTCGTAGGGGCTGTAGTCACCGTTGTCATGCAGCGCGGCATGGCGGATCAGGGTCTCGCCACGGGGATCCATCAGCACCAGATCGGCGTCGGCCCCCGGTTGCAAGTTGCCCTTGCACGGCCAGAGACCGAACAACTTGGCCGAATTGGCGCTGGTGAGGGCCACGAAGCGCGATGGCGAGATGCGCCCGCCCAACACCCCGTGGGCAAACAGCAGCAGCATCCGGTTTTCGACCCCGGGCAAGCCGTTGGGACAGCGGCTGAAATCGCCGCCCGAGAGGGTCATGCGCTGGGCGTGGGAGAAGTTGCAGTGATCGGTCGCTACCGTATCGATGTCACCCGCAGCGATACCGACCCACAGCTTGTCCTGCTCGCGGCGCGAGCGCAGCGGCGGGCTGAGCAGATAGTCGACCCCGTTCTCCCGGTAGTAACAGGAATCATCCAAAAGCAGATATTGCGGGCAGGTCTCCACCCAGACCGGTTGGCCCTGACGGCGCGCCAGTTTCAGATACTCCAGCCCCAAGCCGTTGGATAGATGGACGATATAGAGTGGCGCATTGCCCGCGAGCCCCGCCAGATTGATCATCCGGGCGATGGCCTCCGCCTCGCACTCCAGTGGGCGGCTCTGCGGGTGATACCAGGGCTCATGGTGGCCAGCGGCGAGCAGTGCCGCACGGCGCGCCGCGATGGCGGCATCGTTCTCGGGATGGACGGTGGCAAGCGCCCCCACCTCCTTGAGGCGGGCCAGGGCGCGCAGCACGTCGTGATCTCCCAACTTGTACTGGTAGGTGAGATAGAGCTTGAAGCTGCTGATCCCCTCCTCCTGCACCATGGCGGCCATCTCGTGGAGGATGGCGTCATCCACATGCTGGATCACGCCATGAAAGCTGTAGTCGATCACCGCCTGATCGGCGGCATAGTCGTGATAACGGGCCAGCTGGTGATGCAGGTTGCACCCCGCCGGGCCAAATCCCATGTGATCGACGATGGTGGTGGTGCCACCACAGGCGGCGGCACGGGTACCGCTGAAAAAACCATCGCAACTGCGGGCGATGCCTACATTGATGTTGAAGTGGGTGTGGACGTCGATGCCACCCGGCATCACATAGCAGCCGCTGGCATCGATCAGCTCGGTTTCGCCATCGGGCTGGATATCGGCGGCACGGGCGCGGATCACCCCGTGCTCGATCAGCAGATCCTGACGATATTCACCCTGCGCATCGACCAGCACACCGTTTTTGATCAGCCGTTTCATCCCCACCACCTCGAACATCACTTCAAACAGCAAGGCCCCGCCTCAATGGAGACGGGGCACTTGCAACAGCCGGGCGGTGATGAGAGTCACCACCCGGCAGACCCCTTACTTGTCCAGCTCGGCCAGATAGAGCATGGGGATCACGGCGTACATGGCGGCGCACTTGACCAGATGCTCTTTCCAAGTCTTCTCGTTCGGGGCATGGGCCTCCGGCTCTTTACCCGGGCCAAAACCGATGACCGGAATACCGTGGCGGCCCATAATGGAGACCCCGTTGGTCGAGAAGGTCCACTTGTCCACCACCGGCTCCTTGTTGAACAGCTCGCGATAAGCCTTGGAGAGGGTTTTGACGGTGATGTGATCCTCTTCCACCTTCCAGGTCGGGAAGTAGCACTCGGTCGGATAGACCAGACCTGTGTAGGCCGGACGGTCGTACTGGTACATGGAGACCTCGGCACCGGCGGCTTGCACCGCAGGCAGAGCGCGGATCTCGTCGAGTGCCCCTTGCCAGGTCTCGCCCCAGGTGAGACGGCGGTCGATGGAGACGGCGCAGCTGTCCGCTACGGCGCAGCGGCTCGGCGAAGTGAAGAAGATCTCGGAGACGGTCAGGGTGCCCTTGCCGAGGAAGTCGTCATGACCGAGGTTGTGGCTGAGCTCCTGCAATTCGCCGAGGATCGGGCCCATCTTGAAGATGGCGTTGTCACCGCGCTCAGGCGCAGAGCCGTGGCAGCTCACCCCCTGCACTTCCACACGGATCTCCATGCGGCCGCGTTGGCCACGGTAGATCTGGCAGTCGGTCGGTTCGGTACTGACCACGAACTCGGGGCGGATCTTGCTCTGCTCGATGATGTACTGCCAGCAGAGACCGTCGCAATCCTCTTCCTGCACGGTACCGGTCACCAGCAGGGTGTACTGATCTTCCAACCCCAGATCCTTGATGATCTTGCCCGCATAGACCATGGAGGCCATGCCGCCTTCTTGGTCAGATGCGCCACGACCACCGATGATCTCGTGATCTTCCATCCCCTCATAGGGGTCGAACTTCCAGTTGGCCATGTTGCCGACGCCCACGGTATCGATGTGGGCATCCATGGCGATCAGGTGCGGGCCGTGGCCGATATAGCCCAGCACGTTGCCCATGGGATCGATCTCGACCTTGTCAAAACCAACCTTCTCCATCTCCTGTTTGATGCGCAGCACCACGCGCTCTTCATCGCAGCTCTCGCTCGGGATGGCGATCATGTCGCGCAGGAACTGACTCATTTCGGCCTTGTACTGGTAGGCCTTCTCCAACACCATTTCAAACGGAATTTGCTTGCTCATTGTGATTCTCCATAACAACTGAGAGTGCGCGGCCTGTTCATCGGTAGCGCCCTGTGCCCGTTACCGCGCCCCGTTGGCGAGGCGCGATCAGTTCTTCAATTCGAGTCTCTGCTCTCGCAGGGATTACTCACAGCCGGGGTTAATCGCAGACAGGATGTTTGCCTTCCCACACCACTTCCCGGTAGTGGGTCACATCGGTGTCCCCTTCGGTGTTGATGATCAGCACCACGGAGTCGCGACTTAGCCCGAGACGTTCCATCAGCGCCGCGCGATCCGGGTGGTGACGCACCGCCGCCAACACGCCGGTACCGACCGAGCCGGACTCACCGGAGATGATGCGCGGATCATTGCCAAGAGGGTTGCCCAGCACTCTCATCCCCAGCGCCGACACCTTGTCGTGGCAGGAGATAAACTGGGTAGTGCAGCTTCTGAGCAGTGGCCAACCGAGGGGGTTGGGTTCGCCACAGGCGAGACCGGCCATGATGGTGCGCATGTCGCCCCCCACGTTGACCATCTCCCCCGCCACGCCGGAGCGGTAGATGCAGTCGGCCTGATCCGGCTCGACTACGATACTGTGCAGGTTTTTCGCCCCGAAGCAGTCCACCAGATAACCGAGCACCCCGCCCGCCAGCGCCCCGACCCCGGCCTGCAACAGCACGTGGGTCGGCTGCTTGATGCCCATACCCTGCATCTGCTCGACCGCTTCATCGGCCAGGGTGGAGTAACCCTGCATGATCCAGGTCGGGATCTTGGTGTAACCCTCCCAGGCGGTGTCTTGCACTATGTGCCAACCGCGCTCTTCGGCCATCTTCATGGTCAGGCGCACGGTGTCGTCATAGTTCATGTCGGTGACGATGCACTCGGCACCGAGATTGAGGATGTGGTCAACCCGCTCCTGGGCTGAGCCCTTGGGCATGTAGACCACCGCATGCTGACCTACCTGCTTGGCGGCCCAGGCGACGCCGCGACCGTGGTTGCCATCCGTGGTGGTGGCGAAGGTCATCGGCTCCTTGATGGTGCGTTTGATGAGATCGAAAGAGAAGTCCTCGATGGCCACCCCGTACTTTTCACAGAGCAGGTTGGCGATGGCATAAACGCCACCCAGCATCTTGAAGGCGTTGAGGCCAAAGCGCTTTGACTCGTCCTTGACCAATATATTTTTCACCCCGATATAGGCGGCCAGATCTTTCAGGTCGCACAAAGGAGTCGGCTCATAACCGGCCAGTTTTTTATGAAAAGCGCGAGCCTTTTGTGCTTCGGCGCGAGAAAACAGCGGAGATGGCTCAGCGGTAAAAAAGCGGTTATCGGCAATATCCATCTTCAAAGAAAATTGGGACATGCTTACCTCACTAGGCGTTACCTGACAAAGAGCTGCCTCGCCGGGAGATCCGTTATTCAGATACCACGGGGAGAAAACTCGAAATAATGGGTTCGACAGCGTGGGCAGGATGAATATTCACCCTGCCCTGCCGTTATTTATTTCACCCGTTTTTGCGCCTCTTTAATCAGATTTTCCAGGGTTTCTGCCGGGGCAGAGAATTTACGGGCCATGATCATGGCGGCGATAATATAGGGCTTCCAGCTCGCCTCTTTGTAAGTGGCGATACGATATTTCTCGAATACCCCTTCGGTTACTTCGCCCTCTTTGCAGGAGACGCCGGAAATATCAGCCGGCAGGCAGTGCATATAGAGCGCCTCGCCCCCCTTGGTGAGCTTCATCATCTCCTCGGTGCAGTGCCAATCCTTGTGCTTGGCGTTCTGCTCAAGGCAATGTTTTTCCAGATCTTTCAGGCCAGCGTGGTCATTGGCACGCAGCAACTCGGTGCGCTGCTCCATCACCTTGTAGGGAGCCCAGGACTTGGGATAGACGATATCGGCATCCTTGAAGGCCTCTTCCATGGAGGTGACCTGGCGGAAGCTGCCACCGGATGCCTTGGCATTCTCCTTGGCCACTTCGATCACGTCCGGGATCAGGTCATACCCTTCCGGGTGGGCCAGGGTCACGTCCATCCCAAAACGGGTCATCAGGCCGATGATGCCCTGCGGCACGGAGAGCGGCTTGCCGTAGCTCGGGGAGTAAGCCCAGGTCATCGCAATCTTCTTGCCCTTGAGGTTTTCCAGGCTACCGAAGTGCTCCTGCAACCAGGCCAGATCAGCCATGGACTGGGTCGGGTGATCAATGTCGCATTGCAGGTTGACCAGCGCTGGACGCTGGGGCAGCACCCCCTTCTCGAACCCTTCATCCAGTGCGGCGCCCACTTCGCGCATATAGGCGTTACCGGCACCGAGGAACATGTCGTCACGGATCCCGATGGCATCGGCGCAAAACGAGATCATGTTGGCGGTTTCACGGACGGTCTCGCCGTGGGCGATCTGGGATTTGCCCTCGTCCAGATCCTGCTGGGCCAGACCGAGCAGGTTCAGGGCAGAGGCGTAAGAGAAGCGGGTTCGGGTGGAGTTATCGCGGAAAACCGAGATACCGAGCCCGCTGTTAAACAGTTTGGTGCAGATATTTTCGGCGCGCAGGGTCTTGAGGGATTCGGCCAGTTTCAATACCAGCTCCAGCTCCTGAGGAGTTTGCTCCCAGGTCAGCAGAAAATCTTTTTCATGCAGGTTGGATTTGAGTGCTCTGATCTCTTTGATTAATTCGTTAACTGCTTTCATCGTTCGCCCCAATCATTGGATGAGATATGGATAGCTCCCCTTTCACTCACGATGTCACCAGCATCCCGGTTGTGGGTGAGCGCGTCGGTTAGCGTCGATATGAGGCAATCAATAACCATGCCAAACCAATAAAATGCAGGCAGATATTAATAAATGGCGAAAGTGTGTGATGCCACCCACAAAATCAGCGGCTATTTCAGCCGTTTATTCAATAAAAAGGTGAGCGGACCAGCCAAGCCATAAAATAGCCGGGTGATAATAATCAGAGGCGATATCTCGGCATCGGTGAGAATTATCATCAAAGGTCAGTTTCAGGGGCTGAAATGATATCGGCGGGGCTGTCGTTATCATTATGATAATGCCGTGCAGTACCTTGCTCTTTTGTTACGACCTCTTCTGCAGAAATGTCACGGCCATTTAACCACCCTTGCACTCCCCGCCCGTATCGCCTCTCGCCTTATCTTCTGGCCACATCGCTGGGCGCGGTTAGCCCAAGGTGCTAACGTGAATACGCCAACTGCGCATCTGTCTCGGATGCTCAGGAGAGGCCGACCGTTCACTGCCGCAACTGCGCGGATGAACCTGCATGACTTACATCTTTGAGGGATTATCTATGTCCAGGAATGCTGCTCTGCTCATCACCCTGACCCTGCTCGGTATCGCTCCTGCCCACGCCATCAGCGCCAAATATGCCGAGCAACTGGAGCGATCCGGCTGCACCCAGGTCACCGAGGCGCAGGGCTGTGACATTCACAAAACCAAAGCGGAAAATGCCAAGGCGGGATTTGGCATGGCCGCCCCGGCCACGGAGGGCGGTCTGAATCTGAGCTATGAGCAGAAGCTGGAGCGCTCGGGTTGCACTCAGGTGAGCGAGCTTAATGGCTGCGATATCAACAAAACCAAGGCTGAGAACGCGGCTGCCGGTGTTGGCAATGCTCCGGCCGCGGCAACCAGCGGCAGCCCCTATACGGGCAACTGGATCGCCACCTTCCCCCAAACCGGCGCCACCGTGGCCAATATCCACATCGATGGCAAGGATCAGGTGTGGGTCAACGACAAGAAGGTCAATGCCAAGAAATCCGATGGCGCGCTGGTGTTCAAGGATGGCATGGTCATCTACACCATTCAGGGGGATCGCCGCATCAAGGGTGAAGATGGCTGGGTCGATAATGATGCTGGCACCAAGGGGCCCATCAACGCCAAGTAAGCAGCTGACCACGAAATGACGGGGAGCGCGGGCTCCCCGTTTCACACCTGATTGCCTATCTCTTCCAATGACCAGCTCCGCCAGTGAGGGGCCAGAATTAATACCTCCTGTTCCAGCCAAGTCCCGTCTGTGATCAGTCTATCGAGCCAGGGAATGCCTGCCGACGCGCCATGACCATCAACCTGATCAGCCTGCATCGTCACACGCCAGGGCACCTTGCCACTGTCCGTCGCAAAGGTGCGTACCGGACGGGCATAGTGATCCAGATAAGGTTGCAACTCACAGGGAAGCCAGAGCATGGCCGGTCGATTTAGCTCGCGCGCCAGCTTGATGGCAATATCGATACCCCGTTGATCGAGATCGCCAAAATGGGCCCACTGCACGCCCGCAGGCAGCAGCGGGATCAGCTGTTTGGCCAGGGTGGTATTGCGACCGGGGGCAAAAAGCAGCAGTTGCCCGGGTTGCAGCGGGTAGTCGACAAAGGCCCCCTTGTTCTCCAACGTAATGACCCGATCCCCTTGCCAGCCGATGGTAGCCAGCGTGCCCAGAGTCCGCTCCGGCAACGCCAACTCTCCCAACAACGCCATCATTACAGTCATATCGTGCTGCTGACCCTGCAGATCGACCAGTGAGAGCGGTTCGAGGGTACGGATGCGGATCACCTCATCCTGCGTGAGCGACAATTCCGCAAGCTGTGGCGCGGCAAGGGATGCTGACCGCGAATGCTTGCTGTCCCCATGCCAGAGGGCATAAAAGCAGGCCTGATTAAGCCGTGCAGGCAAACTCACTCCCATTCGTTGCAACTGCTTACGCTTGTCCAGTTCGGGGGGAACGACCTGCGCCAGCTGCCCGAGCAAATAAGTCCGTCCCGCCTCGGTCAACACATAAGGAGCACCACGGCCAACCGGCTTGATCCCGCCCACCGCCTGCAACAGATCCTTCAACTCCCTACCATGCCGGCTCTCAAGGGAGCAGCCCTTCTCGTTCTGGCTATCGAGCAACCGTGCACACAAATCCTGTACCCGCACCTCATTAAACAGCGACATCCTCACCTCTCCATGTGGCTTCATATGACGAAGTAGAGGTGATTTTCCCTGTCATTACCGTGACCGGCTTCGCGAGCGGTTCTTATCAACCCCGCCATGCATGGCCCGTTACTGGTAAACCCGCCACAAAGGGCGCAAGCTGGTTTGATATAGAGATACGCTGCACTCTTCGCGGCACGACAACGCGATACCCGCTTCCACAAGGGCTTGCCATGACCGACGCCACAGACCCCTCGCCATCCTCTTCCTGGCATCTTTCGGATATCCGCGAGCTGGCGCACCTGCTGACTCTGGCGCTGCCCGCCGCGGTAGAGATCACCGAAGCGGTACATCAGGCGGTACTGAGCGGTATGGGGCTCAAGGGAGGAGATGAGGGAAAAACAGCCGGGATCACCGGGCTGGTCTACAAGGGGGTACATGGCGCCGCCAACACCCTGGGCAGCGGCATCAACCAACTGCTCAGCCGGCTGCCAGCCACACCGCCGCCCCACCAGATTCCCGAGACGCCCAAACGTGCGGCCCTGATCGCCACGCTCAACGGCGTGTTGGGGGACAAGCTGGTCGAGTACCACAATGCCCTCGCCACCCCCATGATCCTGCGCTATCAGGGCAAGCCCCTCGATTGGCAGGCGATACCGGAGGATCTACTCCGCGAGGGACGGGTGCTGCTGATGATCCATGGCCTCTGCATGAACGATCTGCAGTGGCAGACCGAGCATCAAGGCAAGCCGGTCAATCACGGAGAGCAACTTGCCGCCGTGCTTGGCTATCAGCCTCTTTACCTGCGCTACAACTCGGGCCTGCCCATTGCACAAAACGGGCAGCTACTTGCCCAGTTGCTGGAGCAGTTGCTCGCCCACTGGCCGGGAGAGCTCAAAGAGATAACGATAATGGGCTACAGCATGGGGGGACTGGTTGCACGCAGCGCCTGCCACCATGCCAACCAGACCGGGCTCAACTGGCCTGTACGCCTTGCCAATCTGATCTTTCTAGGCACACCACACCACGGCGCGCCGCTCGAACATGCAGGTCACTGGCTGGAACAGTTGTTGCCCGCTACCGCCTACAGCGAACCCTTCGTCAGACTGGCGCGGCTGCGCAGTGCAGGCATCAAGGATCTGCGCCACGGCAAGGTGATCGAGACGCTCGCCGCACCCGACCCCGCAGTGCCCTTGCGCGATCCCCGCGTTCCACTCCCCTTGCCCTGCAGCGTCAACTGCTATGCCATCGCCGCGACCACTGCCGCCAAGCGCAGCCTGCTGGCCGACCGGCTGATTGGCGATGGACTGGTGCCGCTACGCAGCGCCCTCGGTCAGCACAACGAAGCACGCCATCAGCTGGCTTTTCTTCCTGCCCATACCCTGATTGTCTATCACACCAGCCATATGGCCCTGCTCGCCAGCCCGCAAGTGGGCCAGCAACTGCTGCGCTGGCTCAGCCCCTTGCAGCTATAACGCGCTGGCTATTAGAGCAACAGAGTGCTGGTTCACAAGGTATCCCTGTGGCACTCTGGGACGTCAAAGGAATGAATCGTCCCCAGTTCCCTAGACACCTCACAGCCCTCAAATGAGACCACTATAGGGCTCGCTTTTTCAATCTGCTCGACCAACGCCAGTTTAGACGTCAGCGAGTCATCGCGCGGTGTCCGTTTCACACCTTATCCCATAGGACTGTCCATTTATTGGGGGGAAAGATGTAAACCGTATTCAGGAGGGGAGAGGAAACACAAAAAAGGGCCCGCAGGCCCTTTATCGAATATGGTATTGGCATTTAGCCAAACAGATGGTGGCTGACGATGAACAGGCCGCCAGAGAGCAGCATGGTCAGCGGCAGGGTCAACACCCAGGCCATCAGGATGGTCTTGATGGTCTGGCTCTGCAGGCCGGATTTGTTTGCAATCATGGTCCCCGCCACCGCAGAAGAGAGGATGTGGGTGGTGGACACCGGCATACCGGTCAGACTGGCGACCCCGATGGAGGTTGCAGCCGTGATCTGGGCTGCAATGCCCTGGCTGTAGGTCATGCCAGTGGTGCCGATCTTCTCGCCCACGGTATGGACGATACGACGCCAGCCCACCATGGTGCCACAACCGAGCGCCAGTGCGATGGAGACGATCACCCAGGTCGGTGCGTATTCAGCGGTCGCGGTGAGATCCTTGCGCCATTTGGCCAGATCGGTCAGCTCCTTGGCGGGCAGCGGCAGCTTGGCAGCCTTGCGGGCGGTGTCATCGATACAGAGCAGCAGACGACGCACTTCGCGGCGGTCGGTCAGGCTCATCTGATCATAAGTACGCACGGCACCCAGACGGGCATCCAGGGTGGCCATCGCCTGCAGCACGCCATCGGCGGAGCAGTGAGTCATCAGCTCTTCCTGAGCCGTTGCCGGTGCAGAGAAGTTGATGACGCCAGAGAGGGCGGACTGGTTGCGCTGGTAGATCTCCATGATGCGCTGGTTGGCATCCTGGGTCCGATCCAGGTCATAAGCGCGGCTGTTCATGTCCAGCGCGAAATAGGCGGGCGCCATGCAGATCAGCACCAGCATCACCAGACCGATGCCCTTCTGGCCATCGTTGGAGCCGTGTACGAAGCTGACGCCCATGGCCGAGGCCACCAGGGTCAAACGTGCCCAGAATGGCGGGTGCTTCTTGCCATCCACCAGCTGACGCTCTTCCGGTGTTTTGTGGATCTTGTTGCTGGTCCAGATGCGTTTCATTGCCAGCAGCAGCAGCGCAGCGATGATGAAGCCGATGGTGGGAGAGATGATGAGGGAAAGCATGATGTCGATCGCTTTGCCCACGTTGATCCCTTCTGTCACCGGTTTATGGGTGATCCAGGCATAGGCGCCGCCTACCCCCAGAATGGAACCGATCAAGGTATGTGAACTGGAGGCCGGGATCCCGAAGAACCAGGTGCCCAGGTTCCACACGATGGCGGAAAACAGCAAGGAGAAGACCATGATCAACCCTTGGGTGGAATCCATCCCAAGCAGCAGGTCGATGGGCAGCAGATGGACAATGGCATAGGCCACACCCAGACCGCCGAACATGACACCAAAAAAGTTGAAGATCCCCGATGCAACGACCGCCAGGTGAGCTGGCATCGCCTTGGTATAGATAACCGTTGCTACCGCGTTGGCGGTATCGTGAAAGCCGTTGATAAATTCATAGGCAAGCACAAAAAAAACGGCCAATACCAAACCGATTGACCACCACAAACCCAAACCACTAAACATTTCAAACATAAAAAAAAGCCTGTTTATGAGTTGCGGCGGATTATGCCAGATGGCGGCCAACACCATAGCCACCATTGAAATATTTCAGCCATAAAAAAAAAGAGCTTTTTGGAAAAAAATATCCTAGAGCCAGTCCTCATGCGGCTTGCCATCGATTAATTAAAGCCACCAATGATTGCGGGAAAGGACAAAAATAGCTGACAATTAAGCCAATAATTTCATTTTTATGACGTTTTTATGACAGGAAAACGGGCGGACGTGGTGATAAAACGTCCCTGCACCACCAATCTCATCCGACCAGCACCATCAACCCCATATCCGTTTGATTCCAGATGCAAAAAGGGAGCACCTTGTGCTCCCTTGAATCTTTGCTGTGTTGCCAGTTATCAGTCCTGATTGATGCGGCTGGCAACGGCGCCCTGTTGGCTCTTGTACTTGGCATTTTCCCGCTTGTTGTAGGGACGGGCTGCGACGCCGGAGAGCATCTCGAAGTTCAAGGCGCCAATTTTCATCTTCGGGCGCAGTGCCAGCGGCAGTTTGCCGCCGTTGTAGAACTCCAGCACGATACGACCGGACCAACCCGGATCGATGCGGTGCGCGGTCACGTGCACCATCAAACCCAGGCGCGCCAGTGAAGAGCGGCCATCCAGCCAGCCGACGATATCGGCAGGCAGTGTGACGGATTCGTAGGTCACCGCCAGCGCCAGCTGACCCGGGTGCAGGTAGAAGGCTTCGCCATCGGGGATGTGGATCTCGTCACTCATCACCCGATCGATGGCATCGGCCATCTCGCTGCTCGGGCCGCTCAGGTCGATATAGGGTGCGGTATGATCGCGAAACACCCGAAACTCGTTACCCAGCAGCACATCGACACTGACACCACTGATCCGCTCTACCCCGGGCCGTGGCTCAATGACGATCTTGCCTTCATCCAGATGGCGTTCAATATCGGTATCACACAGACGCATTGGGCGACTCTCCTGACAAATTGTGCTTTTAAAAAAGCCGGGCATCACCCGGCTTGTTTCATCTTAACCGATCAACATGTGGCGGATACGCGCTTTGAGCATGTCGATGGCGATGCGGTTCTTGCCACCACGGGGCACGATCACATCGGCATACTGTTTGGACGGCTCGATAAACTGCAGGAACATCGGACGAACCGTCTTCTGGTACTGCTTGAGCACGGAGTCCATGGTACGGCCACGCTCCTGCACATCACGCACCAGACGGCGCAACAGGCAGATGTCGAGCGGGGTATCCATAAAGATGGAGGCATCCATCAGATCCCGCAGACGGCTGTCGGTCAGCAGCAGGATCCCTTCCAGAATGATCACCCGGCGCGGGGCAAACGGGGTCACTTCGTTCATCCGGGTGTGTTCGGTGTAGGAGTACTGGGGAATGGCAACCGCGTCACCTTTGACCAGCTGGCTCAGGTGCTGTACCAGCAAGTCGTGATCGAGCGCGTTGGGGTGGTCATAGTTGGTCTTGACCCGCTCTTCCATGGTCAGGTGGGTCTGATCACGGTAGTAGCAATCTTCGGTGATCACACCAATCTGACCTGCGCCCAGTTCGGCCACCAGCTCTTCATAAATGGTCTGGGCTATAAGACTTTTGCCAGACGCAGATGCGCCCGCAATACCGATGATCACACACGAATGTTGAGTATCAGACATGACAAATACCTAAAAGAGAAGAGCAGTGGGGATGGTTTAAACCGATCCATTATATAAAAAAGGGTGGGTCATGCCCACCCTCAATTCCCTGTCAAGTGACCGACCGCCGATTATTCATCCAGCGCCATGGCATAGAGGGGGGTCGCAATCGGTTTTGCGCTGAAAAAGAGTTCAGCCCCTAGCCTGCGCGCCAGCTTCAAATAGGCCTGAGCCAGGCTTCCTTCCGGTGCGCCGAACACCGTCGGACAGCCATCATCCATGTGTTGGCGGATATCGATGTGCAGCGGCAACTGGCCAAGCAGCGCCACTTGATACTGCTCTGCCATCTTCTGGCCGCCACCGGTACCAAACAGCGGCTCATGATGACCACAGGCGCTGCAAACGTGATAACTCATGTTCTCGATGATGCCTAGCACCGGCACATTGACCTTGTTGAACATGGCGATCCCCTTGCGGGCATCGGCCAGCGCCACATCCTGCGGGGTGGTGACGATCACCGCCGCCGAAGTCGGCACCTGCTGAGCCATGGTGAGCTGGATATCGCCAGTGCCCGGCGGCATGTCTACCACCAGATAATCTACCTCACCCCAGCGGGTCTCATGGAGGATCTGCGCCAGCGCCTTGCTCGCCATCGGGCCACGCCAGATGGTGGCATCCTGCTCGGAGACCAGATAGCCGATGCTGTTGCTCTTGAGGCCGCAGGCCATCACCGGCTCCATCAGCTTGCCGTCATGGCTGACCGGGCGCTCTGTGAGGGTGCCCATCATGGTAGGAATGGAAGGGCCATAGATATCGGCATCGAGAATAGCGACCCGCGCCCCCTCTTTTTGCAGGGCCAGCGCCAGATTGACCGCGGTGGTGGACTTGCCAACCCCCCCCTTGCCGGAAGCAACCACGATGATGTTGCGAATGCCCTGCACGGCATTGAGGCCCTGCGCCCTCGGCATGCTGGCCACATCGATCTCCAATGCCCAGTCGATACGGGCAGCGCCGGTGGCACTACGCAGCCTGGCATCGTAGTTCTCTTTGAGCTGATCGAGCAGCGAGAGACCGGCAAACGGCAATACCAGCCGGATAGTAAGCCCCTGACCCTGATTGATGATCTCGCGAACGAATCCGGCATCCACCAGATCCATGTGCCAGCCTGCTGGCTTAAATTCGGCGAGGATCTGTTTTACTGAATCAATCACCATTAACTCCTCATTATCTTGTCATTATCTTGAGGTGAACGGTTACCGCACACAAATCAGTGGCTTGCCTGCCATCGTAACAGCAGGTGCTGCCAAGGTTGGCATAGCCACAACCCTAGGCAGGCTACCCCCAATTCGGGTAACATGCACGGCACTCTATCATCCCAACAAGCACATCAAGAACGTAATATGGCAACTGATCCTCGTAAAATGCTGGTAACCTGCGCCCTCCCCTATGCCAATGGCTCCATCCATCTTGGCCACATGCTGGAACATATCCAGGCCGATATCTGGGTTCGTTATCAGCGAATGCGCGGTCATCAGGTGCACTTTATCTGTGCCGATGATGCCCACGGCACCCCGATCATGCTCAAGGCACAGCAGATGGGGATCACCCCGGAAGAGATGATTGCGGCGGTCTCCAAAGAGCACCAGGCCGATTTCGCCGGGTTCAACATCAGCTTTGACAACTATCACTCCACCCACAGCGATGAAAACCGCGAGCTGGCGGAGTTGATCTACGGCCGCCTGAAAAATGGTGGTTTTATCAAGAGCCGCACCATCTCCCAGCTGTTCGATCCGGAAAAATCCATGTTCCTGCCGGACCGTTTCGTCAAGGGAACCTGCCCCAAGTGCAAATCTCCGGAGCAGTATGGCGACAACTGCGACAGCTGCGGCGCCACCTACAGCCCGACGGAGCTGATCGATCCGAAATCTGCCGTCTCCGGTGCGACTCCGGTAATGAAGGACTCCGAGCACTTCTTCTTCGACCTGCCGCAGTTTGAAAAATGGCTCTCTGAGTGGGTGCGCGGCTCCGGCGCCATTCAGGAAGAGATGGCTAACAAGATGCAGGAGTGGTTCGAAAGCGGCCTGCAGCAGTGGGACATCACCCGTGACGCCCCCTACTTCGGTTTTGAAATCCCCGGCGCCCCGGGCAAGTACTTCTACGTCTGGCTGGATGCCCCCATCGGCTACATGGCTTCTTTCAAGAACCTGTGCAACAAGCGTGGCGACATCGACTTTGACAGCTACTGGAAAGCGGACTCCGACGCCGAGCTCTACCACTTCATCGGCAAGGACATCGCCTACTTCCACTGCCTGTTCTGGCCGTCCATGCTGGAAGGTGCCAACTTCCGCAAGCCGACCAAGGTCAACGTACACGGCTATGTGACCGTCAACGGCGCCAAGATGTCCAAATCCAAGGGCACCTTTATCAAGGCATCTACCTACCTGAACCACTTGGATCCGGAATGCCTGCGTTACTACTACGCCGCCAAGCTCAACAGCCGCATCGATGATCTGGACCTGAACCTCGAAGATTTCGTGCAGCGCGTCAACGCCGACGTGGTCAACAAGCTGGTCAACCTCGCCTCCCGCAACGCCGGTTTTATTGCCAAGCGTTTTGGCGGCAAGCTGGCTGCCACTTGCGCCGAGCCCGAACTCTACGCCGAATTCGCCAACGCCCGTACCGCTATTGCGGAAGCCTATGAGAGCCGTGAATTCAGCCGCGCCATCCGCGAAATCATGGCGCTGGCCGACAAGGCCAACCGCTACGTGGACGACAAGGCTCCCTGGGTTATCGCCAAGCAGGAAGGGGCTGACGCCGAGCTGCAAGCTGTCTGCTCCGTCGGCATCAACCTGTTCCGCGTGCTGATGGCCTACCTCAAGCCCGTCATGCCGCTGCTGGCCGAACGTGCCGAAGCCTTCCTGGCCGAAACCCTCAGCTGGGATGGCATCGAGATGCCGCTGGTCGATCATACCGTTGCGCCGTTCAAGGCGCTCTTCTCCCGCATCGAGCCGGCGAAGATTGAAGCCATGATCGAGGCCTCCAAGGAAGACCTGGCCAAAGAGCAGGCACCGAAAGTGAGCGGCCCGCTGGCTGATGACCCCATCAGCGAAACCATCACCTATGACGATTTTGCCAAGATTGACCTGCGCGTCGCGCTGATCAAGAAGGCCGAAGCGGTACCGGAAGCCGAGAAGCTGCTCAAGCTGCAACTGGATATCGGCGGCGAGACCCGTCAGGTGTTTGCCGGTATCAAGTCCGCCTACAACCCGGAAGATCTGGAAGGCAAGCTGACCGTGATGGTGGCCAACCTGGCGCCGCGCAAGATGCGTTTCGGCATGTCCGAAGGCATGGTGCTGGCCGCAGGCCCGGGCGGCAAGGATCTCTGGATCCTGGAGCCGCAGGAAGGCGCCCAGCCAGGCATGCGCGTCAAGTAAGCACATCGCTGACTGCGACCACAGCCAGATAGAGAAGAGAGGCCAAACGGCCTAATGCCAGTCAGTTAATCCTGACTGGCATTGTTTTTATTGGCTTTTGGCACCACATACTTCTATGGTCTTGCCTTGAGACTACGGGGATAACTCCGCTCACTTCGTTCCCGCAACACAGGACGGGGCACTGAAAAAACAAAAAGCCCTGCCAGATTGGCTAATGCCAGTCAGTTAAGCACTTTTATGACTAAATATTCGAAATATTGAATATCAAAAGTAGCTCCATGATTAAAGAGTCAATTTGGCTCCAACCCTTGCCCTGACTGGCATGCAATAAAAAGAGGGAGGCATCATGCCTCCCTCACTCGTTAGCCCTTATACCCCGCGGGTTGGGACTCAAATTCTCTTAACTGACTTGCATTATGCCAGATTGGCAGGGCTTTTTCAGTCAGCCTGTCCCGTCCTGAATATGGTTTACACCTTTCCCCCCAATAAATGGAGAACCCGATGGGACAAGGTGTGAAACGGACACAGCGCGATGACTCGCTGACTTTTAAACTGGCACTGGTCGAGCAGATTGAAAAAGGCGAGCTCACCTACAAACAGGCTCAGGTGCGTTATGGCATTCAGGGCCGC
>NZ_JBFODU010000054.1:0-15660 GCF_040908505.1 Aeromonas sp. R1-2
GCCAGCGTTCAATCTGAGCCATGATCAAACTCTTCAATTTAAGTTTGGTTGCTTCGAAAAGCGGCTCAATGAATTGCTGAAATAAACTGTTCGACCTCTTATTGCTAAGAAATCGTCTTGGTCACTTCACCAGACATTGAAAATCAAAAATTGTTTTTGATGTTCGATGCTGTGAGTGCCCACACAGATTGCTTGATTCAAATTGTTAAAGAGCGACGCAACAGTGTGTTGCTGCGGGAGTGGAATTCTACTCAACCGCCTTCTCGAGTCAAGCCTTATTTTCAAAGGCCTTTCGAGGTTATCGACTTGGCTTTCTGCGTTGCCGCTTGCCCTGTCGATGTGGCGCATTATAGAGATCCAGCTCACATTGGCAAGGCTTTACCGCAATAAAATTGCAAAAAAGTGCAATTTCTTGGTTATTCATATCAACACACAGCCTTTATACAGACTTATCCACAACCAAGGGTGAAGTGAGAACGTTTTACACCGGATAAATGCCTTACAAGGGTACTGGCCTGGCACTCATCCACCATTGCCGCACTGTCGCGTCTAACGCGCAGCGCCCTCGACATCTTCTATATAAGAAGGCGTATGAGGCATATATAGAAGCGCTTATCCCAATCTAGCCTCTTTGACCCAGCACGCTATCAGCTCGCTGGCAGGAAGATCCCTGCAACCCGATACATCCTGCCCAGCCCAGAGCGGAGAGAAGCCACTGTCCCCCGCCTTCTCGGCGGCGACGCGCAGCGGTGCCAGTGCGCCACTGGCATAGGGGAATTGAGGGGCAAGATCCGAAAGCGGGCCCAGCTCTTTCATAAGACGGTTGACGATCCCCCGCGCCGGACGGCCACTGAACAGATTGGTCAGTGCCGTCTGCTGGCCCTCTGGTGAATGGATGGCGGCGCGATGCAACGCCGAGGTGGTCGCTTCATGGCAGCAGAGAAAGGCGGTGCCCATCTGCACGGCACTCGCCCCCATTGCCAACGCGTTGGCGATCCCCTTGCCATCGACGATACCGCCAGCGGCAATCACCGGCAGATCGGTCACCGCGAGAATTTGTGCCAGCAGGGTCAGGGTGCTCTGCTGCAAGGCGAGATCATCGGAGAGGAAATGACCGCGATGACCGCCCGCCTCCAATCCCTGAGCGATGATGGCATCGGCGCCGTGTTGAGCGAGCCATACAGCCTCCGCCACCGTGGTGGCGCTGGCCAAGACCTTGGCCCCCGCTGCTTTCACCCGGGCAAGCAGCTCGGGAGCGGGCAAACCGAAGTGAAAGCTGACCACCGCCGGTCTGAACTCAGCCACCATGGCGGCATGTTCCCCATTGAAAGGGGCACGACTTGGCGCCGTCGTAACGGTTGGGGGAAGTATGCCGAACTCGGCGTAGTAGGGAACCAGGCGCTGCTGCCAGCGGGCCAGTTCAACGGGATCCGGTTCCCGTTGCCGATGGCAGAAGAAGTTGATGTTAAATGGCCCAAGGCCGCTTTGGGCAAGACGCCCCAGTTCGCTGCGCAGTTCCGCTGATGTGAGCATGGCGGCAGGCAAGGAGCCCAAGCCGCCCGCACGGGTCACGGCCAGCGCCAGATAGCTGCCCTGCACACCGGCCATCGGTGCCTGAATAATGGGATAACGCATCCCCAGCTCGGCAAACAGGCTCATCCGTTCACCCCGAGCAGCATTGCCCGCTCTTGCGGGCCAAACCGGTTGTTGCCATCCATCTGTCAGACTCCTTTCTGATAACCGTGGTTACACATCAGGCCCGCAAGGGGCCCGATGAAGAGAGTGGAGGCTTAACGCACGCTGCGCAGCAGGAAATCCGGCTGACCACAGGAGCGACGCTCACGCTTTTGCATCTCGGCGGAGCAGGTGACCGCATCCGTCCCCTCTTTATTGACGCAGATGTAGATCTCCCGCAGGAAGCGGCCACCATCGGCGCAAGCCACCGTGATGTTGTCGGGAGCCAGCCACTGGTTGGCGCTCGCCAGATCGGCCTTGAGCTGGAAACTGGTTTTGCGCAGAGGCTCTTCCGGGGATTGATAAGCCGCCGGGATCTTCACCTTCTGGCGCAAATCGCTCGCCAGCTGATGGAAGGCCTGCTGGCTCAGGCCGGAGCAGGTGCCGTGCTTCTCCCACTCATGGCGATAGAGGAAACGGCTGGGGTAGAGGTCGGCAAACTCGCTCTCCATATCGTGATCGAGCCGTTCGCGGGTGCAACTGCTGGGATAACCGCGATCGTACTGAGGCCAGAGACCGTGCAGCACAAAGCCCAGCTTGCGGGAACACTGGTCCCGATCCGCCGGTTTGACGGCGCAATGCTCGGGCGACCAGGAGAGCGCCATGGCGTAATAGTCAAACGCCCCCGCCTCCCCTTTAGCCAGCACGGCCGAGGAGAGCAACAAACTACCCGCCAACAGGGCAATCATCTTCTTCATCTTTATATGTCCACCTTACGCGACTCGGGATGACAGCCATGCTCCCATATTCTGGCGGCGGGAAACAGCCATGCTGAGACGCTGCGCGACAAGGGTCAGACCAGTCAGGGGTTTCACCAGAAGGCGAGCAGGGGTAAGCTGACCGACCGGTAGGCTCCTCGTCCACCACCAGATAATCCCTCTTGGCAACCACAGGATGTAACATGATCCGCAAGAATCCCTCCGGCCATCTGCCTGTCATCGACGAATCCGCCTATATCGACAAGACCGCCATCATCTGCGGCAAGGTGATCATCAAAGAGAATGTCTTTGTCGGCCCCTATGCGGTGATCCGCGCCGACGAAGTGGATGCCAACGGCGAGATGGAACCCATCGTCATCGGCGCCAACTCCAACATCCAAGATGGCGTGGTGATCCACTCCAAATCCGGTGCCGCCGTCACCATCGGCGAGTACACCTCCATCGCCCACCGCTCCATCGTCCACGGGCCATGCGAAGTGGGAAACCGCGTCTTTATCGGCTTCAACAGCGTGCTGTTCAACTGCCATATCGGTGACGGTGCCGTGGTACGTCACAACTCGGTGATCGATGGCTGCGATCTGCCGCCGGAGTTCTACGTCCCCTCCACCACCCGCATCAACCAGCAGAGCGATCTGACCCATATCCCACGGGTCTCGGTAGATGCCGCCGAGTTCTCCGAAGACGTGGCCCACACCAATATCGATCTGGTCAAAGGGTACAAGGCGCTCTCCAACGAGTTCTGATCCCTTTCTTTATTACCAGAGAACAAAACGGGCGCCGAGGCGCCCGTTTTTCATCTGACTCTATATGAAGGCTAGATGGCCCTGACGCACGTGGCGGCATGAGCTTCATCCACCAGATCCCACAGCGGATCACCAGTACTCAGATCGAGCAACGGCAGCTCACCATCGTCATTGGCTGTTGCATCGCTGCTCCAGTAGCGGTTGTAGAGCGGCCACCCCTGCTGCTGAAGCAACTGATCCGTCGCGCCATCCTTGTTGTAAGCGGCAAACAGCACCTCCAGCTCGGCCCGGGTCGGCAGACGCCAGTCATCGTGGCCGCTCGCCACCAGCTGCTGGCAGTAATCCCGCGCCCGCGCTTGACCCATGGTCACATACTCCAGCGGGAAGGGATTGTAGTCACCATCGCTGTCACTGCTCACACCGTCATAGGAGATGGACAGACGATCCGCCTCGTCCCTGGTCAGCTGGCAGACAAAGGCAAGCTTGCCCGCCACCAGCTCGGGTTGACGACAGCCCCGGGCAAAATCGGGTTGGGCATCCACCACCTGCACCGTCACGGTCAACGTGTGACGAGCCGTGGTCGCCACCAGTCGTGCCGTACCGACCGCCACACCGCGCACCTCGCCCTGCGGACTCACGGTGGCGAACTCCGGCTGTTCGCTGCGCCAATCAATAGGCCCATCGAGCGGACCGAGAGATCCATCGCTCAGTTGCCACTGCAGTTGCAGCTTGAGTGAGCGCCCCACTTCCAACTGAGGCTGGGCAGGCAGCACCGCCAAGCCGGTGATCACCGCTCCCACCGGAGCCGGGTCATCCGCCTCACTCACCCCCAGCTCAGCAACAGTGGCCGGGGTGCGGCGCGGCTCGGCCGAGGCGCTGCGCAAAAACTCGCCGATGGCATCGAGCTCGTCATTGCTGAGGCCAAGGGCATGCAGGTGATCGGAGGCTTTGGGGAAGAAGGGATCATATTGATCCGCACCGGTCGGGAAGCCGACCCCGCTGCTCCACTTGGTCACGCCAAAGTTGTACATGGCCACCACCCCCTGCACCGAGCCGCCGATACGCTGGGCCAGGATCGGGAAGAGGCCGTTGTGCATATAGGGGCCGGTAAAGGCGACGTCCCGCAAGCTGGGGGTCTTGAAGCGACCGATATCTGCCTTGTTGCGGGTCTGCAGGAAGCGCCCGCGATCTTCCAGCTTGCCACGACCGTAATAGGTGAGCCCCACACTCTCGAACCCGTGCTGACTCAGCAGCGGGCCGGAATGGCAGTTCATGCAGCGGCCATCGGTGCGGTAAAGATGCATCCCCCACAGCGCCTTGTCACTGAGTGCCTGACTATTCCCTTTGACGAAGCGCTCAAAATCGCTGTCTCGGCTGATGATGGTGCGCTCGAAGGTAGCGATCGCCTTGGCGATCCGCTCCAGCGTGATCCCCTGATCGCCAAAGGCAGTGGCAAAAGCGGCCTGATAGTCGGGGCTGGCCTGCAAACGGGCCAGCAGCTCGTCATGACTCAGCGCCATTTCGATGGGGTTCTGGATCGGGTGAAGCGACTGCTCCTCCAGCGTGGCGACCCGCCCGTCCCAGAACTGGGTCGAGCTGAAGGCACTGTTGAGGATGGAAGGAGCGTTGCGATTGCCCTTCTGGCCCAGATGACCGACCGAGACGCTCAGGCCGTCGCTCCACCCCTTTTGCGGATCGTGGCAACTGGCACAGCTGATATCCCGCCCTTTGGAGAGCTGCTTGTCGAAAAATAACTGCTGACCCAGCACCACCTTGGCCCGGCTATAGGGGTTGTCGGCCGGGAAGGGAACCGCCGGCAACGGCCCCAGCTCCTGCCATTCCACCCCTTCATCCACCCGGGCTGCAGGCCATTGGGCTGACGCACCGCTGTACTGGGCGCGCAGGGCCGCCATGTCCGGCTTGCTGCTATCGCGCACCACGGAGGGGCGCACCGGATAGGGGGCCAGCGCATACCAGAGCAGACTGCCTTCTCCCTCATCCAGCCAGGTTCGGGTCGCCAGTTGATAGAGACGGGGTTGACCCGCACCATCCTGCAGCCAGATCTGGGCGGGCAGGCCAACAGCAAAGGTATTGGGATAGCGCCATGCCGACTTGTCACTACTCAGCAATCTCTCGAACTCGGTGAGGGTCGGCAGGCGCCAGTCGCTGCGGCCGCAAGCGGTCAGCCCCGCAGCCAGTTGTGGCTGGCTGGCAACCGCCAACGCACTGGTGTCACTGCCATACAGCCAGTACTGGCTACCCTTGACCCCGCTGACCGTGCGCACATCGTGCAGGCACTGCCAGGGGCCACGCATCACCAGCAGCCCCTGCTCATCGAGGCGCAGCAGATCTGCCGTCTCCGGCTCGTCCGGCTGGCTGGGATTGGCGGGATAGAGCTGGGTACGGGCGGACTGGATCTGGGCACTGTTGCTGCGCTGATACCAGCTCCGCGCCTGCTTGTCATCACGCAGGGCCAACAGCATCTGCCAGCTGTCGGCATAGTCGAGCACGGCGCCCGGCTGGCGCTGGGCCAGCAGGAAGGCAGCATAATCCTGAAGAGCCGCCTGTTGCTGCACGCGGATCTCCGCTGCCCTGCCCCACTCGGCCTGACTGAGGGAGCCATCTCCGCTCTGATCCGCCAGCAGGAAGAGCGCCGTCTCCTCCTCGTTCAATCCCAGCCGCGGCACGCTGTTGCGGCGCGCCAGAGTGATCCCGGCCGAGAGATCCACCACCCGCACCGATACCGCTCGCAGCAGATAGCCCTCGTCGCTGCCAAGCAGCTCCAGCGGCTGATCCAGTTGCAGACCTTCAGGCAAGGTGATGCGGGCAAGCTGGCCCGGTTCGATGGCCTGTTGCACGCGGATCCCGGTGGCGACCTGTCTCACCTCAAGCTGTGCTCCCGCCCCCAGTCGATCAGCCACATTGACCTCAATGGTCAGAGGAACCCGGGTATGAGTTTCCGGCGGCACTGTTGGCGGCGTGATGGGCGGTTCGGTCGGCTTGACGACCGGTGGGGTCACCTCGGGTGAGGGGGCCACAGACGTATTGCTGTGATTGTCATTGCATGCGGTCAGAGCCAGCAGGCTGAGCAGTCAAAGGCTGGTTTTCATTCGGTATGGTTGAGTGGTCAGACAAGTGCGCGATTATCCAGCCAAATACCAATCATTATCAATTGCATTCAATTAATATGCTTTTTGACAACAACTCCTTATCAGCAACGCCTTACCACCCGATGAGTGAGGGCAGCCTCTTTGGCTGCCCTCACTTGCTTAAACCCGCTTGTCGAAATCCCGAAAATCTTCAGGAGCACTTCTTCAGGCTGATATGCCAGTTGGCGCCGGATTGCACCTGATGCTTGGCGGCGAAGCTGTCCATGTTCAACGCCACCGATACCTGCAGCAGACTGTTGAGGTAGACCAGCGGCTGACCTTCCGGCACATCGCCGAAGCTGCTGACGTAAGGGGCCTTGCCGTCATATTTGACCACATCCCCTTCGCGGATCTTGATGCAGGCTGTATCCCCTTTGTTGATCCCCACCTTGGTCAGCAGGGCATCATCGATATTGGTCCAGACGTTGCCGTACTGCACATCGAGGATCGGGATGGTGCCCTTGAGGGTGCCATCTTTCTCGGCGACCGCAGGCTGATAGGGGATCTTCACCACTTCGGCTGGCAGCAGCGGGCCGACCTGCTCGTAGCTGATGGCGCCGGAGGCGAGCCGTGCACCGGTATAGGCGTACACATCACGGCCATGGAAGGTGTAGGACTTCTCGGAGCCCTTGAGGCGGTTGAGCTTCTCATCGATCTGGCGCACCGCCTCGATGCCGAAGTGCTCGGCCACCAGAGTCAGGGTGCCGTTGTCCGGGGTCACGATGTAGTGGCCGCTCCTGGTCTTGAGCACCACTGATTTGCGCTCGGTGCCGACACCGGGATCCACCACGCTGACGAACACAGTGCCCTTGGGCCAATACTGCAGGGTCTGGTAGAGGCGGTAGGAAGCTTCCCAGATGTTGTAAGCCGGGATCTCGTGGGTCAGGTCATAGAGCGGCAGGGTGCGATCCACCCCGAAGGCAACCCCCTTCATGGCCGACACGGCGCCATCTTTGAGGCCGAAATCGGTCTGGATCACCAGCGCTTCGTTGGCGGCGGCGATGCCGCTTGCCAGCATGAGAGCGAGCGCGATGGCGCGGGGAGCGGTGCGAATATCCATATCTGAACTCCTGAATCATCTGAGGATAACGAAACGGCGACGGCCATTTAGACATCCAGACTGCCACCAATGGATTTTTTTGCAAGGGGTTTGCAACAAAGTGAGGGACGACTCGCAGAAATTGTGCTCGCCAAACGGCGACAGCGGGGGTATCAAAGGCAGAATTGGAAAACGTTTACAATACAGGAGCTCAGCACCATGACACAACCCGTACCGGAGATGATGACCCTGCTGCTGGAGATTGGTGAACAGAGCAGCCAGCTCTGGCTGAGCCAGCCAGATGCGGCCCCGTCACACTACCTGCTGGCCTTTGGCACCCACGCCATCCAGCCCGGACCGTTTCGCAATGCGCCACCCACCCCGCTCGAACTGGAGCGGGCCATCATGGTGGTGGAAGATGAGCTGATGCGCATAGCCCCGCAGATCCCGCCCTGCTTGCAGCTGACCCTGCGCAGCCAGCCGTCGCTGGCCGAAGCGCTGGGGGACAACCAGCTCGACCGGGATCTGGTGGAGCAAGCCTTTGGCCAGTTGGCCGCGATGGCGGAAGGGGATCCTCTCGCCGCCAACCAGCTACCCCGTGACGAGCACTTTGCCGCCGTGCTGCTGATCGTCAGGGAGTGGCTGCACCATCTGGCCAGCGAGAGCGTGCTGATCGTGGAGTAGGGATAAATAAGTGGTAAGGGCTTCAGCTTCTGGCAAGGTTTGTCGGTGGATCCTGTCGGGATTTCCTTCGCGTATACTTTGCCCGTATGGCGCCCGCGCCCCTATCGGTACTCTAACCAGACACCTATGACCTTATTTTCAGGTAACCTCCCAGCCTTGCGCTGGCCATCGGCGTGTGCTCGCCAGTTCATCGTCAAAGTGGCCGGATTAGCCCTGCTCGCCCTGACCGGGCTGGGCATTGTCTTCTACTACACCTATCTCACTATCCAGCACGACATGGATCTCATCACCGCCAGACAGAAGAACGTGTTCGAGGTCTTCTACCAGCGAGCCAAGATCCTCAAGGTGGAGAACATCACCAGCTATCTGGCACAACACCATCTGCTCGATCAGCCACCGCCCCCGAATAGCATCGGCAGCGACTATCTCTACGGGTATGACCTCAAAAGCAAATACCGCTTTGCCGATATTCCGCTGCAATACCCGGCAGCCAATATCCTCAACACCTTCCGCTATGCCCTCTCCTATCCGGAGGTGATCAATATCTACACCATCTGGAATGACTACCGGCTGATCGGCATGGTGGCCGACAACAATGTGCTGCCCACCAGACTGGCGCCGATCAAGGTGGATCTGATGACACTGCCCGCCTGGTATCACTACTTCGGTTGCGCCAGCTTTGCACCCGGCCGCCCTTTGTGCAGCGCCGATGAGGCCTTTGTCTCCGATATCGAGATCGACAGCTTCAGCATGCGCAACACCATAGTGATGTACTTCCCCTTCATTCATCAGTCAGGGCGCGGCGGTTACAAATACGGACTGCTCGGTATCGATATCGCCGTCGATGAAGCATTTAACGATGTGCTGCACCCCTTCGACACCATCAACCCGACCCGCACCAACATATCGTTTGAAGCCGCCGAGCCCTGCCGCCCGAGGCATCTCTGCCTGAGCAAACCCTTTATGCGCACCAAGGCGGGGGATGATCTCTATCTGAAGTGGTCCTACAGCTGGTTCGATTTCGTCAAGCTGGCCCTGCAAAGTGCGGCCTTCAAGGTCTATCTCATCGTGCTGTTGCTGGGCATGGTGGCCTGGAAGCAGATCTACCTGCGGCTGCGCACCCTGGCGCACACCGACCACCTGACCCGGCTGCCACGCAGAGATGTGCTCTGCCAGAGTCTGCTCCATGAGCACGACTACCTGATGATCCTCGATATCGACAACTTCAAGTCGATCAACGACACCTATGGCCATAGCGTCGGGGATCTGGCCCTGGTCGCCTTTGCCCGCCATCTCAGAAGCAATATCCGCAAGGTGGACAGCGCCATCCGTTGGGGCGGCGAGGAGTTTATCGTGCTGTTCAAGGGGATGGAGGATGACGAGATGATGATCCACTCCGCTGGTCGCCTGCTGGATCGGCCATTGGGGATCCCCGAGCTGCCCACCCCCATCACCTTCTCCGCCGGGGTGATCCGCATTCGCGACTACCTCACCGTCACCGAGGCGGTGCATCTGGCCGACGAGCTGCTCTACCACGTCAAACAGCACGGCAAACACAACATCGCCTGCTACGAGGGCAAAAAGATCCGGCTGATCCGCCCGTTGCCGGACGACGCAGAGGCATAGCCGCCTTCTGCCGCTCCCCCAGCTTCTGTTACCATCGCGGCCACGATCACTCATTGCATCGTGGCCGCAGGCCGCGATAACCCTGACTGGTGCCCCTATGTCCACAGCCTCCTTTGCCGAACTGGCCCTCTCCTCCCGCTTGCAGCAGACCCTGACCGAACTGGGCTATGCCGCACCGACCCCCATTCAGGCTCGCGCCATCCCGGTCATTCTGGCAGGGCGGGATCTGATGGCGGGGGCCCAGACCGGCACCGGCAAGACCGCAGCCTTTGTGCTACCGCTGCTGGAGCAGTTGCTACAACAGCCACAAGCAGAGCCCCGCCCGCTCCGCGCGCTGGTGCTGGTGCCGACCCGCGAGCTGGCGGTGCAGGTCGCCGAGAGCGTGGCGCGCTACGGCCAGGGCACCGGTCTCACCAGCACGCTGGTCTACGGCGGGGTGAGTATCGCGGCTCAGGTCGAGGCGCTTCAAGCCGGGGTGGATATCCTGATCGCCACCCCGGGCCGCCTGCTCGACCATCTGCGTCAGGGGGCATTGAGCCTGGATAGCCTGCGCCATCTGGTGTTTGACGAGGCGGACCGCATGCTCGACATGGGCTTTATGGACGAGATCAAGGCGCTGCTCAAACAGATCCCGGCGGACCGCCAAACCCTGCTCTTCTCCGCCACCTGCGACGACAACCTGTTTGCCCTCTGCAAGGTGCTGCTACGCGACCCCGAGCTGATTGAAGTGGCACCGCGCAACACCACGGCGGCCGAGGTGGAACAACGGGTCTACACGGTGGACAGCGATCGCAAGCTGGCGCTGGTCGAACACATGCTGAAAGTGAAAAGGTGGGCACCGGCACTCATCTTCAGCCGCACCCGCCAAGGGGCTGACAAGCTGGCCCAGCAGCTTGGCAAAGCGGGCATCAATGCCCTCGCCTTCCACGGCGATCTATCGCAGAGCGCGCGAGAAAAAGTGCTGCTGGAGTTTCGCGCCGGCACCCTGCAGGCGCTGGTCGCCACCGATGTGGCGGCCCGCGGCCTCGATATCACGGATCTCAACTATGTGATTAACCTCGAGTTCCCGTTTGTGGCCGAGGATTACGTCCACCGTATCGGTCGCACCGGCCGCGCCGGCAACAAGGGGCTCGCCATTACCCTGTTCAGCCCGGAAGATGCGCCCCTGCTTGAGAAGGTGGAAGCTGTGCTCGACACTCGCTTGCCCCAGCAGTGGTTCCCCGGCTTTGAGCCGGATCTCACCCGCTTCGAGCCCGAGCCGCGCCGCAACAGCAAGGCGGCCCAGAAGCAGCGCGCCAGAAAGCAGGCCCTCGCTGGCAACAAGGGTGGCAAGGGCAAGCGTTAAGCCTGCCCTGCGCCGCCAATAAAAAAACGCCCGCACGGGCGTTTTTTGTTATCTGACAGGAGCCTGCTCTTGGCGAGTAGCCCCCTAGCGGGTCGCCAGCACCAGTGGCAGGGATCGCAAAATTTGCCGCTCCGCCAGGGTCGAGAGAATAAACATCACCATATAGCCGAGCCCCAGCGCCACGATAATCGCCACCACATTGGCAGTGAATTTAGCCACCAGATAGTAGGCGGCAACCAGTGCCACTATGCCCGCCAGCCGGATCAGCAGGCTCTGGGTAAAGTGGCCGTGAGCCTTGATATAGGCGAGCTGATAGCCGTTGAGCATCATAAAGATAAAGAAGATGGAGAAGTGGAACAGCACCGGCACCGCCCCCACGTAGTCGGCGGGGAAGAACAACAGCACCAGCGGCTTGCCCGCCAGCAGCATCAAACCAAAGAACGCCAGACTGACGATGGCGGAGAGGCGGAAGATCCAGCGGCGAATAAGCCTTATCTGGCGGTGATCGCCATTGCGCAGATTGACCGCCAGCTCAGGCAGCACAAAGCGGTAGATGGGGAAGACAAACAAGGTGGTCATATAGGTAAAGATGGGGCGCACCACCACCTGAAAATCCCCCAGCTCGTCGATGCTGAAGTGGCGGATGGTGAGCAGCACAGTGATGTAGATCATCAGGATACTGGCCCCAGCCTCCAGCGAGGCGGTAAAGCTCTTCTTCACATAGCTCACCATCTCGGGGCCGAGCGCCACCTTGGCGAGCGGCCTGGTGGCGATGGCCCGACGACGCGAAACATACATATAACCGGCGATGGCCAGCGACGAGAAGGTCAGCCCGTAGAAGAGCGAAGCGAGCGCATCCATCCCGAGCCCAAAGTAACAGGCCATAAACAGCAGGCCATTGGCCAGCGGCTCCAGCCAGGTGACCCGGTTGGAGAGCGCATACATCCGGTACATGGCCACCAGATTGGTGAAGTAGACCTTGAGCCCCAGCCCGAAGATGACCCCCACCAGTTGCAGATACTCCACCCGGATATGGAGCCCGTGCTTGATATAGGGGATCACCGCTCCCCAGGTGAGCAGCACGATGCCAATCAGGAAGTAGCGAAAGATATTGATGATGTCCCGATCGTTTTTGGTCTGGGAGTAGCTCACCACCATGGAGGAGCGAAAACCTGTCATCAGAATAAAGGAGAGGGAGATCAGATCCACCACGCTGTTGAACAGCGCCAGCTCCCCCTTGGCGACCCACTGCGCCAGCCACACCTTGAAGGCGAAGCCGATAACGATGCTGACCAGCGAGGCCCACATCCCGGTGATAAAGGCCTGCTTGAGGCGCGCGAGAGAGGCGTATTGCATAACGAAAATGGATAACTTTCAGGGAAAAGAGAGAGGGCCATCTTATGAAAGCCCACCCCCCTTGAACAGCGTTAATGCTACGCACTCACAGCCACCAAAAAAACCGCAAACGCAAAAAGCCCGCTTATTTCCTGAAAGCGGGCGTTTTGTGGTGTGCCGTTATGGCTGCTGATTGCAGCGATGGCACGGCTTACTGCCAGTCTGTCGCGCAGCCGTTATGACTGCGGCGCCGTCTTGATCAGCTCTTCATAGTGATCAATCAGCTCGGGCCCGTGCAGCGGTGAGTCGTGACCGCCAATCACAGTCTTGATCGGCAACTTCATCGCCTTGAGCCGCTCGATGGTCTGCGGATAGGCCTTCACATTGGCAAAGCTCAGGTTGCCCAGCTTCTCCTTGAGGATGCAGTTGCCATAGAGCACCTGCTCGTCGGGGAAGTAGACAAAGATGCCGTCCGGCGTGTGGGCCGGGCCCGCGTAGAAGGCGCGCACCTTGCCCTCTTGCAGCGTGAAGTCACCATCGTGCACCACGTTCGGCAACACCAGCGGCAGATCTGGATACTCCGGCAGCCCCTTGCGGGTAAAGGCGACAATCTCGGCCCAGTCGCTCTTCATCAGATCCCGGGTCTGGCGCGTCGCCACCACCTTGGCCCCGATGGACTTCCAGTAGGCATTACCGCCCGCCCGGTCGGTGTGGTAGTTGGTGTTGATCACCTCCAGCACCGGCTTGCTGCTGACCCGTTTGATCAGCTTGTGCAGCTCGCGGGCGGTATCCGGCGTCCAGGTCGCCCCCACCACAGTCACCCCCTTGGCCCCGAAATAGACCATGGAGTTTTCCTTTACGTAGTAGTTATCTTCAACCACGTAAACAGGGCCGCTCACCTGCTTAAGGGAGATCCCCGCCGCCCGCACGCTGCCACCCCAGAAACTCGCCATCAGCACCACGGCCCCAGCCAATGTGCACTTTATCCAACCTTTCATCATCTTGCTCCCTCGAACCAACCGCCCCCTCGCCACCCCTGTGGCAAGCCGGGCCTTTTAAGCAGTGAGCAGAAGATACGGGGGATTTGTGAGGGGAAAATGAGGTTGTGTGAAGAGAAGGTGAAGTCAGGGGGAATGCAGAAAAATCAGGGGAAATCGGCGGCGATCCACGACCAATATGGCGATCGACGGTGCGGGAAGTGGAGAGAGGTAAAGGCTCAAAACGAAACGACAACACAGATAGCAGCCCCTCACCCTAGCCCTCTCCCGAGGGAGAGGGGATGGCCCGAGCCAATGCCAAGCCCGGTTGCCAGACCAAATCAGAGGAGCATATTTGCCCCCTTCTCCCCTTGCGGGAGAAGGGCTGGGGATGAGGGGGAGGTATATGCAAGCTAATGGTCAACACTCAACCATAAAACCCTAACGGCAAGTTAGTAAAAATAGCTTTTAAATTTACATCTACTCTTGTTAAGTTATATGAAGCAAAGACTCAATAAAATTAAAAAGGCAATAAATTGAAATACATATGGTTGTTTATAGTTGTTGCTGCTCTCATAGTCGGATCGTATGGAAGTGATCTAGAAAAAATTTCATCATGGTTATTAGGTGTAAATTTCACAATTTCAGCCTTCTCAATTAATTTCACATTTTTCGGTTATCAACTATCAAAATATAAACCTTTGTATTCTCATATTAATAGGAGGCAATGGTTAAATATATCCGCAGTGTTGACACTGCCATTCATACCATTGGTTTCTTATTTATTTGACCCCAATATATTCTCCTATGTTGCTCTAGCTGCACTGCCTATCTTATCGTTCTCTGCATTTGACAATGCGATGCTGACAAGCCGATACCTAGATCCCAAAACGTTCATATCAAACGTTTCAAGCATAAAATCCATTGATGGATATATAGTCAATCTGTCACGTCAAATTAGAAATGAAGCATCATCGCATGATGAAAAAACAGAGATAAACAAAGATAAATTCAGACTTCCACCTCATGGTTATAAATTTCAACCAACCATGCTTGGTTTAGAGAATGATGATATATGGGACTCTATGACTATAGTCATGAAACTCTCAATTGAGAATAATGACTACCCCACTTTCAAGTCGTCTCTTAGTGCTATATTTAGAATTCTGATTAGGTCATATGAATATAAAAATGACAATGATGAATATAAGATCAGTCAAGGAGTTCAATTTGTTACAAGAAAGCGGTTTCGCTCAATTGTAAGTCAAATAATAACGACAGATCATAATGGTATTTTTTTACAGTCCTTGTCTGGTGAGTTATGTGATTTACTTTCTAAAAAAGAAATTTACAACACTCCGTGTTCCAATTTGACAAGGGCTTTCACATCAGAGGCCATTTGGATTGGGCAAAAAATGCTTGAGTCAAAGGCTATCAGCGAGCCATTAAACATTCTCAACGCTGTACAAAACGTTATAGAACAAAATCTGTTTAATTTTAGTCAAAGTGATCTTTCTGATGTTAGATATAACAGCGACTACCATAATATATTCATATACGCCCATGACATTAAAGATTTGGGCGTCTCTGCATTAACAGGGGATAATCCTCACTTTGCTTTTAGGTGCATGGAGAGCCTATCTTATTTAGGTTGTAATGCAGCAAAGTTAGGTTCGACTCAAACTGTAGCTGCAGTATTTGAGTCAATTGTTCATCTTGGCCGAGTTTCTCGTAATTTGGGTATCGGCTGTTTCTGGTCACGATGTTTAATCTCAGCGGAAAGCCACGCTGAGGAATTTCTTGGGCATATATTAACATGGCTCATTCATGATCTTGATGAGAATGGAAATTTTTTCATGAAAGACTATGCCGAGCAAGCTTATTCTAGGATTCGTGGCATAAAATGTGTCATAAGACCGAAGCCAAATTCACAACCTATCTTCTGGATTATTGAGATGAAAGATGATGGGGGCAATACCATCCCTCATATTGAGTATGAAGTGGGAATGTACGGCTATTCTGGCCAGTTAGATTATTCAGACTTTAAAAACCTTAAAGAATATACATTAACAGGAATTGGTTCTGGAAGAGAGGCAAGAATAATTTGTTCTGAACCAATACCTCTAGAGTTATAAAAAATATGTATTTTTATGTAAGTTACATTGCATCTTAAATATAAATAAAGCCCCACACAGTGGGGCTTTATTTTGGGACTTGTCCCGTCCTGAATATGGTTTACACCTTTCCCCCCAATAAATGGAGAACCCGATGGGACAAGGTGTGAAACGGACACAGCGCGATTACTCGCT
>NZ_JBFODU010000055.1:0-90527 GCF_040908505.1 Aeromonas sp. R1-2
GCGAGTAATCGCGCTGTGTCCGTTTCACACCTTGTCCCATCGGGTTCTCCATTTATTGGGGGGAAAGGTGTAAACCATATTCAGGACGGGACATGCCAATGTAAAAAGCCAGTCAGATCAACTGACTGGCTTTTTGGTCTCTCTTGCTCCGACAGGGGCTGTTCATCACAGCCCCATTGGAGACCCTCTCAGTCTGAAGGATTACTCCTGCACCTCGCTGACACCTTCGACTTTCACATCAACACGGCGATCCGGAGCCAGGCAGACGATCAGCTCACGCTTGGACTTGCTGACGCAGCTGTCGCCGGTAACCGGTGAGGATTTACCACGCCCTTCCACATTGATCTTGGCGGCCGGGATCCCTTTACCAACCAGATAGTTGGCAACGGTCTGGGCACGCTGCTCGGAGAGCTTCTGGTTGTAGGCATCGGAACCGATACGGTCGGTGTGACCAATTACGGTTGCCACGCCATCTTTGGGTCGTGCTTCTTCAATCTGGCTATAGAGGCTATCCAGTGCCTGACTGGCCTCTGGCTTGAGGGTCGCCTTGTTGAAGTCAAACAGCACATCGGAACTTAGGGTGAACTGCTTCTCAACCATCACAGGTGCAGGAGCAGGTTCCGGGGCCGGGGCGGGCGCCACAGGGGCTACCTGACCAAAGCGATAAACCGCTGCCAGCGAGAGCAGGCCATTATCCATTCTCAGACCGGTATCATCGCGGCTGCCATACGGGGTGGTGTACTGATACTCCAGGCGAGCTGCCCAGTCGAGGTTGAACGCATACTCGGCACCCAGTGCACCGACCATGACAAAGCGGCTGTCATCTTTGTAGACATCGCTCTTGGTATCAGCCCAGCCATAACCGCCACCGACACGACCATACAGATCCAGATTATCGGTAACCGGGAAGCCCAGTTTCAGGGTCAGTTGAGCCAGCTGTGCTTTTACTTCATCACTGAAAGCGCCTGCCGCCGTAGTGGCATCGTATTTGTAATTGCCCAGATAGTCGTAACCCAGCTCCAGTCCCAGATTCTTGTTGATCTGATAACCGCCAAACACGCCTGCACCCAAGGCATCGTTGGTCTCATTGCCAAGGGTCAGGGCATTGCTTTCATCAATGCCGTAGAAGTTGGACCAACCCAGTTTGGCACCGCCATACCAAGTGTTGTCCTGACCGGCAGCCTGGGCATTGGCCGCCAGCAAGCCGGTAACCAGCAAGGTAATCAATGATTTTTTCATGTTTGAGCCTCTGCAACTTTATGTAGGAGGAGGTTGATTGATATCACCTCGTCTTATAGGTGCAACCACCCAAAAGCGATCGCAGCATATCAACGTTAGCCTATTTTCAAGTCACTGATATCAATTAACAAAAAACACTCTAACGCAACCACGTTACAAAAACAGCAACAAACATTTGTTATTTGAACTGAATGTGACGCAAAAAGACGCACAGATGAGGGCTGAAAGGGAAAAAAGGCCAGCAACATGCTGGCCCGAAGCGATATCAGTGACGAACAAACTCGTAGTGCTGATCGATAAAGTCAGCAACACGCTGGCTCAGTACCTTGTGCACCGTCTTGGTCGGATGCACCTGATCCCAGAACATATGCTCATCGCAGTTGAGAGTCGCAGCTCGCCCTTTTGCCTGCCCGCTCACCACCGCCTGCGCCAGGATCGGGTTACCGGCAATAGCCACTCTTTCGGAGACACTCAAAGCCGGGGTCGCAGCCACCTCGGCGGCGCTGCCGGAGAACGGCTTCCACGTATAGCCGCCACCGTAGCAAGCGTGTTCAGTGTCACTCAGACCAAACTGCTGGGGATCGCGCATCATCTCGTCAAACTGCTTGTCCACTTCGAACAGCTTCACGATGCCAAGGGGAGCCAGCTCTCGAGTGAGGTTCTGCAACTTCTGGTTGTGGTAGCTGGCCACATGGCGCACCTTCTCCACCACCTTCATGCTGCGGGCTGACGGGGTCTGCCCCAGATCAGGAATGTTGAACAGCAGGATCTGCTGCGCGCCGTTGAGCACCAACCGGTTGGATGCCAGCCGGATGGTATCGATCACCCTATCCGCATCCCGCTCGGTGTTCCAGCCATAGGCCAGATAGTCGTTGGCACCGACCCAGATCACCACCAGATCATCGGGGCGGAACTTGTCCTTTTTCAGGAACTGATCGATCTCATAATCGAGGTTGTTGATCACCTGATATTTGGGATCCCAGGACCAGAAACCGAGCCAGCCGTTCAGGGCGCCCAGATGGTTATAGGCCACCGCCGTTGCACCGCCTTCCGCCTCGTTGGCCACGACCAGACCGGGGAAGCGCTCGTCACCCAACTGCTCCAGCCACACCGGGCCGTTGCTGAAACGCCCGTTGAAGTAGGGTGGGCTGGAGGGGAGATACCCCCGCATCTTCTTGTACATCTTGCCGGTGTCGGAGAGGCTGTCACCAAACATCACGACCCGGGAAAAAGGTTGGCGTCCCTCTGCCGCTTGCGCGGTCAATGCCATTAACCCCAATAAACAAACAAGCCATTTTTTCATATTGTTATGCTCTTCGATTAAGCAGGTGAGACCTGCGGACTTCTCCTCGAGTGGCGACAGGCATGGGAAGAGTCTGCTGCCACTGACTTCTGGTGAAGGCGACAGATTACAGTTCCAGATGAAATCACACATGTTCCGACACCGATGAAATCGCTTGCGCTCACAAAACAGACAATCACACCAGCCTATTTCTTTCACGCTTGTTTCACGCCCCCCCCGGCACAATGCCCCCATACCAACGACAGGAGTATGAAATGAACAAGGCAAGCGCAAGCGTAATCGGACTGTTGACCCTGATGTCTGTCTCCTCTTTTGCCATGGCGGCCTATACCGGCCCGCAAGAGCAGAACAAGGTTTCCGTTGCTCAACTGAAAGATCTGGCCGATGACAGCTGGGCCACCCTGGAAGGGAAACTGGTCAAGCACCTGGGCGGCGAGAACTATCTGTTCCGCGATGCCAGCGGTGAAGTGGAGGTCGAAGTGGATCAGGATGTGTGGCGTGGCACCGAAGTGGGCCCGGATGATCAGATCCGTATCCGTGGTGAAGTGGACCACAGCTGGAACAAGACCGAAGTGGAAGTCAAAACCCTGGAGAAAGTGGGCGCGGCCCCGCAGACCAAGGGCGGCTTTATTGCCAAATAAGGCCACTTCAACGACGAACTGGCCAGACGTTAAAAGGGCGCTTGATATCAAGCGCCCTTTTGCATGGTTAACCCAGCGTCACCGCTTAACCGGCCCGACTGGAAAAGGCTCTCTTGAACCCCTTCTCGGCCTGATTGACCTTGTAGAGGTAACGGCGCGCCTCCTCTTTGGGATGCTGTTCGGTCAACACCTGATAGACCGCCTCGGGGGAGAGCCGGTTGATCCGGCCCGGCGCCGCCTTGCGATCGCTGGAGAAGGTATTGAGCACCCCGCCAGCGCCACCGTTATAGGCGGAGATCACCGCATAGCGACGGGAGCGCGGATCCTGAATATCCGCCAGATAGACGGTCTGCAACAGGTGCAGATAGGCGGTACCGACATCGATGTTGTAGGCCGGGTTGAACAGCTCCTCCCGCGTCGGCTGGCCGTTCTTGCCCTTGACCCGAACATAGACGTCACGACCGGCGGTAGCCGGGATCACCTGCATCAGGCCATAAGCGTTGGCATGGCTCACCGCATAGGGGTTGAAGCTGCTCTCGGTCTTGATCACCGCATAGATCAGGCTCTCCGGCACGCCGTATTTGCGCGACGCTTCCCGGATGATCCCCGCATACTTGTAGCCGCGTCGATCTTCATGGTTGGCCACCATGGGAATATCGACGAAGAAGATGGTGCGGATCCCCAGAGTGCGCTTCTTCATCGCCGTGTTGAGCAGGTAATCGGCATAACGCTCGGCGCGCCAGGAGGCGCGGATTGGCTGGCGCTGATTGTCCAGCACCTGACCATAGAGGAAAGGCTCGCCGCCGGTCAGAATTTCCCGATCGGAGTAAAGATCCACTTCCGCCGGATCGTCCGGCGTCAGCAGGGTCTCGATGATGGCGCGACGCAGGTGAGCGCGGGGATCGATGCCCGAGACCGTCTCCACCATGATGTGACCGCTGGAGAAGTCGATGTGGGCCCGGCTCTTGTACTGATCCGTGTATTTTACGTAGTCAAACTTGCCCGCAAACAGCGCCTCCCGCCCCCATATCTCGTTCACGTTATGGGAGAGCGCGCTGATCATGTGTTCAAAACCGCGGATGTCCTTGCCATTGACCAGATCGTCATCCTCACTCCCGCTGGGCTTGGGGGAGGATGAGCAGGCAGAGAGAAACAGCAGGGTGCACAGCAGCCAAAAAATTCGGCCCATAGGATCCTCAAACCGGGCAGCAGAGCTGCCCATCATTCATTTGCTGCGACTTCAGGAGCGGTCACGCCAGTGTGGCGTCATTCCCGCACCTGTTCACACGTACAACAGCCGGAGAGCTTACTGGGCAGGCGGGGTGTAACCTTCGATCTGCACTTCACCTGCATCAAACAGGTAGCTGACCATCTCTTTTTCCAGCAGTTGGCGATGCTCAAGATTCATCATGTTGAGCTTTTTCTCGTTGATCAGCATCACCTGCTTCTTCTGCCACTCGGCCCAGGCTTCCTTGCTGATGTTGTCAAAAATCCTCTTGCCGAGCTCACCGGGATAGAGTTGGAAATCCAGACCCGGGCCCTCTTTTTTCAGGCGTTGGCAAAATACAGTACGGCTCATGTTGACCTCTATGGTTGTAACTCTGGATAGGCGAGCAGGCGGGCCGTGGCGGCCGCCAGCCCCACCTCGGCAGGATGGCGTAAGTTATACCAGAGTCGGTTATCTGCTTCCATGAGCCGCAGCGGCTGCGCCTCATCAATGTCAATCAGCAGCGGCTGAATATCGAGATGGAAGTGGCTGAAGGTATGGCGAAAACCGGCCAGTTCACGATAACCGTGATGGCTCAGGCCGAGGGACGCCAGCAGACCATCCACCTCCGCCAGCGAGGCCACCTGCGGGAAGCAGTAGAGCCCGCCCCAGATCCCCTGCGGCGGCCGCTTCTCCAGCAGCAACTCATCACCGTGACGGATCAGCAGCATGATGCCATCGCGAGCCGGAATGCTCTTCTTGGGCTTGCTGTTGGGATAGGCGGTGGGCTTGCCTTGCGACAGCCCCTGGCAATCGGCCCGCACCGGACAGCGATCACAGGCAGGCTTGCTGCGGGTGCAGATTGTCGCCCCGATATCCATCATCGCCTGATTGTATTGCGCCACGCCCAGTTTTGGGGTCAGCCGGATGGCGATCTCCCACAGCTCGTTCTCCACCTTTTTTTGGCCGGGCCAGCCCGGCAGCGCCAGCCAGCGGGTGAGTACCCGCTTCACGTTGCCATCAAGGATGGCGTGGGGCTGACCCAGAGAGAGCGACAGCACGGCCCCGGCGGTTGAGCGACCAATGCCCGGCAGCGCCATCACCTCGTCAAAACTCTCGGGAAAGAGACCATGGTAGTGATCGCGGATCTGCTGGGCCGCCTTGTGCAGGTTGCGGGCCCGGGCGTAGTAGCCCAGCCCGGTCCAGTGGTGCAGCACCTCGTCGACAGGAGCATCGGCCAGCGCCACCACATCGGGGAAGCGCGCCATAAAACGCTGGTAATAGGGGATGACTGTGGCGACCTGGGTCTGCTGCAGCATGATCTCCGAGACCCAGACCCGGTAAGGGGTCTTCTCCTGCTGCCAGGGCAGGGTTTTGCGGCCATGAAGCTCGTACCACTCCAGAACCCGGCTTGCGAAGGTTGATTGATTCACGTTGTTCTCATGTCGTTGATATATGGGGAACTCTGCGGTTCCTTCGGCTCATCTGGCCTGAGCGGGCATAAAGTCATCCCGCAGCACAGCGCCAGCTGTCTGGTGCGGCAGCGTAAGGCCTCGTCACGCCCAAGTCAAAGCCGCGCTGACTGGCGCTGCGGGCAGGTGGTGCTCAGGCAGCAAAGCGGTAACAAAGACGATATACTCGGCCCCACGATTGATGACGGGAGAGACGGTTTGCAGACTTATCTGGTTGGGGGCGCAGTGCGGGATCGCCTGCTGGGATTGCCGCAGGGCGACAGAGATTATCTGGTGGTCGGCGCCACCGTGGAACAGATGCTGGCGCTGGGTTTTACCCAGGTCGGCCGCGACTTTCCCGTGTTTCTTCACCCCAAAACCCAGCAGGAGTATGCCCTCGCCCGTACCGAACGCAAACAGGGTCAGGGCTACACCGGTTTTGTCTGCCACGCCGCCCCCGATGTGACGCTGGAACAGGATCTGCTGCGCCGGGATCTCACCATCAACGCCATCGCCGAGGATGATCAGGGCCAGCTCCATGATCCCTACGGCGGCATCAAGGATTTGGAAAAGCGGCTGCTGCGCCACGTCTCCCCCGCCTTTGCCGAAGACCCATTGCGCATCCTGCGGGTCGCCCGCTTCGCCGCCCGCTTCCACGCTCAGGGCTTTACCATAGCGCCGGAGACCCTCGCCCTGATGAGCGAGATGACGGCCGCTGGCGAGCTGGCCCACCTCACGCCGGAGCGAGTCTGGAAGGAGCTGGAGAAAGTGCTGCTGGGGCCGACCCCGCAGATCTTTATCGAGGTGCTGCGCCAGTGCGGCGCCCTCAAGGCACTCTTCCCCGAAATCGACGCTCTATTCGGCGTCCCCGCCCCGGCCAAGTGGCACCCGGAGATCGACACCGGCATCCACACCCTGATGGTGCTGGAGCAGGCGTGCCGGATCTCCCCCGAGCTGACCGTGCGTTTTGCCGCCCTCTGCCACGACCTTGGCAAGGGAGTAACCCCCAAGGAGTTCTGGCCAAGCCATCACGGTCACGGCCAGAAAGGGCTGCCGCTTATTCGCGCCCTGTGCGAGCGGTTCCGGGTTCCCAACGAGTGCCGGGATCTGGCGCTGCTGGTGAGCGATCTGCATACCCACATCCATATCGCCTTTGAGCTCAAGCCAGCCACCCTGCTCAAGGTGTTCGACAAGGCCGATGCCTGGCGCCGCCCCGAGCGCTTTGCCCAGCTGCTGGATGCCTGCCGCGCCGACTTCCATGGCCGCACCGGTTTCGAGGAGCGGGTCTACGCCGAGCCGGACTATGTGGCCGAAGCACTGGCTGCCGCCCAGGCGGTGCCGGTGAAAGAGATAGTGGCGGCCGGTTTCAAAGGGGAAGAAATCAAGGAGCTGCTCGCCAAAAAGCGTACTGATGCCATCAGCCGGGTCAAGGATGAGTGGACCTTTATCGAGGAGTAACCTCGGCCCCATAACAGACGGCCGCCCTGATGATGAGCTCCGCAAGGAGAGCATCGCCAGGGCGGCCGTTTTGCATCCAGATTAATATGTGAGGGGACGCTAACCCCTGCTGGTGCTGTTATGCCGGACCAATTCGCTCCATCAGGCTCATATGGGATGAGCCATCGTGACGCTTGAGATTCTGGCGATATTCGAACTGGCGCTGGCTCTCCTGCTTGAGCCCCAGCATCAGCGAATAGCACATCGCCAACATGATCACCGAGAAGGGCAGCGCCGCTATGATGCTGGCCGCCTGCAAGGCTGCCAGGCCGCCGGAAACCAGCAGGATGGCGGCAACCAGCCCCTGCCCCAGACCCCATACGGCGCGGTGCAGCACCGGCGGCTCCTGATCACCGATGGAGAGCAGGGTGGTGATGACCAGCGTGCCCGAGTCACTGGAGGTGATGAAGTAGGTGCAGATGAGCAGGGTCAACACGGCCTTGGCGATCCAGCCGAAGGTATCCCAGTGCAGCAGCTCGACCGTCTTGTAGAGCGCCAGCGTCACATCCTGATTGACCGCAGCGACCACGCCGCCACCGCCAAACAGCTCCAGATTCATCGCCGTACCGCCAAATACGGTGAGCCAGAACATGCCGAGCAGCGAGGGCACCAGCAACACACCAAGCACAAACTCGCGAATGGTACGCCCCTTGGAGATACGGGCGATAAACATGCCGACAAACGGCGCCCAGGCAATCCACCAGCCCCAGTAAAACGCCGTCCAGCTCGACTGCCAGGCCGAGGTGCCGTTGGCCTCGGTGTTGGTCCAGAAGCTCAGTTTGACGATGTTCTGCAGGTAATCACCGATGTTCTGTACATAGGCGTTGAGGATATAGGTGGTCGGCCCCAGCACCAGAAAGAGTGCGAGAACGAAGACGCTCAGCCAGATATTGAGCTCGGAGAGGATCTTCACTCCGCGCCCGACCCCGGAAACCGCCGACAGAGTGGCGATCAGGCTGATACCGCCAATCAGCCAGAGCTGGTTGGACTGCGACACCGCCATACCAAACATCTGGTTGAGGCCGGTATTCATCTGGGAGACCCCCAGACCAAGGGAGGTCGCCACCCCGAAGACAGTGCCGAACACCGCCAGCACATCGGCCGCATGGCCCCAGAAACCGTAAATCCGCTCACCGAGGATAGGGTAAAGCACGGAGCGAATAGCCAGCGGCAACTTGCGACGATAACTGAAAAAGGCAAGTGACAGGCCGACGATCACATAGATGGCCCAAGGGTGCAGGCCCCAATGGAAAAAGGTGAGGCGCATGGCGATCTGGGCCGCTTCCGGGGTCATCCCTTCGGTAATGAATGGATTGCCCTGCAGATGGTTCATCGGCTCGGCGATGCTCCAGAACACCAGACCGATCCCCATGCCAGCGCTAAAGAGCATGGAGAACCAGGCGAAGTAGCCGAACTCCGGTACCTGGTCGTCGTCACCCAGCCGGATGCTGCCAAAACGGCTGAACATCAGGTAGACAGCGAAGAACAGGAACAGGGCGACCACCAGAATGTAGTACCACTTGAACCCGGCAATAATCTGATCCTTGGCACCGACAAACCAGGCGGCCGCGGTATCGGGAACAAAAACGCCAAACAGTAAAAACAGGGTGATCACGGTGAGGGCCGTCATGGCCATGGTCGGGTTGAGGCCTTTCAATAGCCCTTTGCTTGCTCGCATCCAGCCTCCTTAGTCGTTGTTGAAAAAGTCTTCGCCTACATGATCACCGGCACCGCCGATGGCGCGATAGACCAGTTTGCCAGCCACCTGTTCGCGGTGATCCACCAGCGAAACCGAGGGCTGGCCATTCACGGCGTGACGCTTGCCAAGGAAGATGGCCATGGGGACGCCGAGATTGGAGATACCGCTGGTGATCCAGAGGCGGTTGAAGTCGTATGAGCCACCGATGAATTCCAGCTGGGCCAGGCCGGTATCGAGGCCGGTCAGATAAAAGTTCATGGCACTTTCGTCAGGAAAGAGGTGCACCAGCACATAGGCGTAGCGCAATTCGTTCACCAACTCCTTTAGGTTGAAAGTACCTGTCTCACTGCAAGAGAGGGGTAACTCACCATCATAGTGGTGTACCTTGAGGTTGTTGGGGTCTTCATCATAGGCAGGCTGATAGCGCACAAAAGCCGAGGTATCCGGCAGTTCATAGCGCACTCTGACCACACGTAACTCGGCCACCAGAGACTTGATATCCAGCTCGTCATTCATCATTTTGCTCCTCAAATGTCAGGGTGAATTCCGTGAAATGCCCGTCAACCTAACACAAAATTAATTAGAGCAGAAATCATTACAGCAAAAACCATATTGACCTTGTGACGAATTAGGCGGAAAATTTTGCCCCTCTCCATAGCCCTCCAATGACGCACACCCCATGGAAAAACATGATGAAGTGCTGGTCGCCCTGCGCCAGATTATTCGTGCCATCGACATGCACTCCAGGCGCTTAATCAAAGAAGCCGGGCTAACCTCCCCGCAACTTTTGCTGCTCAAAGGGATCGACGAGTTGGGACAGATCTCCATGCGCCAGCTGGCCGATCACACCAACATGAGCCAGGCCACCGCCACCACCATCATGGACCGATTGGAGAGCCGCCAACTGGTGCAGCGCGTTCGCAGCAATACCGACAAGCGCAAGGTTCACGCGACACTGACTGACGCAGGCCGCGCCCTGCTGGCCCAGGCCCCGACCCCGCTGCAAGAGCGCTTCATCCAGCGTTTTCAGGCGCTGGAAGCGTGGGAGCAGACCCTGCTGCTCTCTTCCCTGCAACGCATCTCCTCCATGATGAATGCAGACGAAATCGATGCCGCCCCGGTGCTGAGCGTCAGACCCCTCACCGAAGAGCAGGCATAAGCTGCTGAACAATTTCAGGCATAAAAAAAGCTCCCGAAAGGGAGCTTTGTTCTATCAGGGGTCGTAGAGGATTACTCTTCCAGGCTGATCCCGATATTGGAGACGCCATCCTGAGAGGCGAATGCTCTGATGGCCAGGATACGATCGCTGTCGCGCTCATGGGCAACCCGCTTGAGCAGCTCGACCTGGAACTCCAGCTCGGCTTCCATGTACTCGTGCTCGTAGAGCTCCTCTTCGGTCAGATCCCGCTCTTCCAGCAGCTCGATAAAACCGGCCACAGTACCGACTGACGCATGGCTGGCATCGTTGGCCTCTTCGCCGACCCGGCAGATCACCGAGTTATAGGCGCAGCCCAGCGCAACACAAGCATCCAGCGCGGGGTAGGCTCCGTAGGATTCAAACTTGCGGGGATCCGGAATGTGAGACTCGAACTCTTCGAGAATGGCACCCAGATTGACCCGGGATCCCTTGACGGTGAGGTAGACCCACATCTGATCCAGCGCATGCCGGAAAGCGCCTGCATTGCCAAAGCCGGAAGCCTGACAGAACAGGGCATAGTTGGGGTACATGCGCTCTGCCAGCGCCAGGGTGTAGACGGTCTGTTGCCAAGGCTGTAGCTCGGCCAGTCGCTTATAAAACTTGTCACCAAACACTGGAGTCGGATCCTTTGCAAAATGTGGGGCAGATTGTAGCCCACGAGGCGCGCGGCGAAAACGAAAAAGCGCCCTGGTCGGCTATGTTGCGATATGAAGTCAGGTAAGATGGGTCGAGAGCGGCATCTTGTTGCGCCGCAAATTCTGATAAGGAACAAGAGTATGAGCCAACGTACCCTTCTTTTGCTCAGCCAGGATAATGCTCACTACGAACGGCTGCTCAAGGCCGCCAATCTCCCCCATCTGCGCATTCTGCGAGCCGATAACCAGAGCGATGCCGAGAAGCTGATCGGCGAAGCCCATATTCTGATGGCCGAACCGGCCCGTGCCAAACCGCTGCTGCCCAAAGCCAACAAGCTGAGCTGGTTCCAGTCCACCTATGCGGGAGTCGATGTGCTGCTCGACCCTGACAGTCGCCGCGACTACCAGCTCACCAATGTGCGCGGCATCTTCGGCCCGCTGATGAGCGAGTATGTCTTTGGTCATCTGCTCAGCCTGATGCGCCAAATCCCCCTTTATCGGGAACAGCAGAAACAGCGACTGTGGCAAAGCCACCCCTATCAGGGCCTCAAGGGGCGCACCATGCTGATCCTGGGGACCGGCAGCATTGGTCAGCATATTGCCCACACCGGCAAACATTTTGGCATGAAGGTGCTGGGCATCAGCCGCAGCGGTCGGGAGCGGGCCGGGTTTGATCAGGTTTATCAGCTACCTGCGCTCAACAAGATGCTGGCGCAGGCCGATGTCATCGTCAGCGTGCTGCCAGCCACCCGCGATACCCGTCATCTGTTCAATGCCGCCCGCTTCGAACACTGCAAACCGGGCGCCATCTTGTTCAACGTCGGTCGTGGCAGCGCCGTGCACTCGGGCGATCTGCTCACCGCACTGCGTACCGGCAAGCTGGCGATGGCAGTGCTGGATGTGTTCGAGCAGGAGCCGCTGCCCGCCGACAGTCCATTGTGGGGCCAACCCAACCTCATCGTCACCCCCCACAACAGCGCCTACAGCTTCCCGGATGATGTGGCCCAGATCTTTGTGCGCAACTACATCCGCTTTATCGATGGCCAGCCACTGGATGGCAAGATCGACTTCGACAAGGGTTATTGACCCTCACGGCGCATGTAAAAAGGCCCCGCCAATCTGGCGGGGCCTTTCATTTCAGGCGGTGACGACAGGAATCAACCCGCGGCCAGCTCCTTGCGATAGCTCTTCACCTTGGCAAGGAACTGACGACGCTCCTTGCCGCTCAGGGGTTCAGCCATCGGCAGCTTGGCGGTCATGGCATTGACCGGGCGATTGTTGATCCGCAGCTCGTAGTGCAGGTGAGCACCGGTCGAGCGACCTGTGTTGCCGGAGAGACCGATCTTGTCGCCCATCTTCACTCGCTGACCGGTTTTGACCAGCAGCTTGCTCAGGTGCAGATAACGGGTAGAGAGAGTACGGCCATGCTTGATGACGATATAGGTACCCGCCAGCGGGTGGCTGGTTGCCTTCTGGACGATACCATCGCCAGTCGCCAGCACTGGCGTGCCCACCGGCACCGCAAAGTCAGTGCCCTCGTGAGGACGCACCATACCGGTTACCGGATGTTTGCGCGCTGGGTTGAAGTTGGAGCTGATCCGATAGCGGCTGTGGGTCGGGTAGCGGCGGAATCCGCGCTCCAGACTGTTGCCCTGACCGTCGTAATAATTGCCGTCATCGGAGAGCCAGGCCGACACCGTCTTGCCCTGGCTGGTCACTTCCACACCCAGCAGCTGGCTGTTGCCAGTGCTCTTGCCTTCCACCGTCTCCTGGCGTACCAGCACTTTGAACTTGTCGCCCTTCTGCAGATCCTTGGCGAAATTCATTCGCCACTGGAACAGGTTGGCAATTTTCTGGATATGGTTGGCTGGAATCCCCGCATTGCGGGCACTGACATAGAAGCTGCCGTTGATCACGCCGTTGTAACGCTGCGGTTGCCACTCAACCTTCTCATTGATCATGGAGGCGGTATAGGCATCGTCGCTGCGCGCCATCACCAGCGTCTGCTTGATGTTCAGGCGGATTTTGAGTTGCTGCAGGATGTTGTCCTGATCGATCAGCAGCTCGATATTCTGGCCCGGTTTGAGGCGCGCCAGATAGTTCTTGTTGTCCGCGTCCAGCACCTTGTAGAGGGTGGTGGTGGATAGACCGAGATTGTTAAAAATGGCGGTCAGGTTTTCGCCGTTGCGGACCCGGTAATCCTGCCACTGGGGGGTGGTGTCGACCGGGATGTCGTCATCCGGCGCACTCTGATCAACCAGTTCGTGATCGGGAATTTCGTTAAAGTCGGTGTTGTTTTCGTTGGTTGCCGTACCTGCGGTATCAATGGGCAACTCAAGACGCAGCGGCCGCTCGAGGATGTCACCCGGAGCTGGCAATAATGCCACTGCTGACAGGGTCATGGCCGTCAGCATCAGCATGGCGTAAAAGTGTTTGCGGGGAACCGGTGGTTCCCAATTGGCAGCCTGTACTACCAAGGGACGGAGACGTTTCATCCGCTATCCTGTATTTAGATCTAAAGAGTGTGAGTTGCGATGTCAGTTGTGACAAAACCGTATAAAACTGTTTGTTGGACACAAATAGTTACAAATAGTTCATCACAATCTGCATGAACCTCACATTTTATGCATAACCCGCCCGGATGGGCAGAAATGATCGTCTTTTTTAACCATTTTTTCCTATTTTTAAGAACCGGGTCGGATTCGATACTGAATAGAAACCTGAAATGTTGCGATAACTTTTCCATGGGGTGGATATGTCGTTAGCAAAACTGTTAATCAGAATAATTGTCGTCCTGTTCCTGATCGGTGCAGCGCTGCTGTTTGCACTGGAAGTCACGACGGTCCGCCAATCCATTCTCGACCAGATGTCAGCCAACCTGGAAACCGCCATCACCGCTCTCGGGCTGGTGCTGCAAGGAACCCTGCTCAATGACGACAATGTGCTGGCCGAGACCATAGTCAATGCCATGTTCGATGGCGGTTTCGTCAGCTCGGTCATTCTGGTGGATCCGGATGGTCAGGTGCTGTTTCAGAAGGTCTTCCACTCTACCCAGCAAAATGTCCCCGGCTGGCTTCCCTCGGTTATCGGCATGCCCCCCGTCAAGATTGAGCAAGAGTTGACCGATGGCTGGCGCATGCTGGGTACTCTGACCCTTGAGGGGCATAGCGGCTACGCCTATCAGCATCTGTGGAATGCCATCAGTCGCACCGGTCTGGCGCTGCTGGCGGGCCTCGTCGTATTTACCCTGATCATCTCCCTGGTGTGCCAACGCCTGCTGCAGCCCCTGGAGCAGATCAACCTGCAGCTGATCCGTATCCGCAAACACCAGTTCAACAGCACCCTGCCCACTCCCTGGTTGCAAGACCTCAAAGAAGTGGCACTTTCCATCAACCAATTGGTTTCCGAACGCAAACGGGATCTGCTGCAACAACGACTCAAAATCACCCAGCTGGGAAAACAGCTGCTACTGACGCCCCCACAGCCGCTGCAAGGAGTGAGCCCACTGCCGGAAGGCGGGCAACTGCAAAAATTTCTCTCCACACAAGGGGAGATCGCGCTCTATCAGCGTTTCTTGCCCAGTCAGCCCCTCGGTGCCGACAGCGATCTCGCAACCATCCAGAGCGCCCTGCAACAGTGGCAGCACTCTCATATAGAAGGGGTCTTGCTGCCCCTCTCCCTGCTCAATCACCCACAATGGTCCGAGATCGCCCCTCTGCTAAGCCAGGGCCGCGGCAAAACACTGGATTGGCGCTGGGATGTGGTCACCTTTCCCGCCCACGGCCAAGCCACATTGGCTGCGTTGCAGGAACAGGGGTGTGAGCTCGCCTTCAGCGCCATTCCCCTCAATGCGGATACCTTCAATCAACTTGACCCGCTCAATCCCATTTTTATCAGCTGTCAGCTGACCGATGAACCGCTCTACTGGAATCTGCTCTCCCAGACCATGCATGCCGCTGGTTATACCCTGCTAGCAGAATCGGGAGAGTGTCGCGACATCGACAAACTGCGGACCTGGGGTATCGATGGTTATGCCAAGGAGGCGCAATCATGAAGAAGCTCGCCATGCTGTTGCCCCTGCTGTGGCAACCCGGCCTGATGGCTGAAACCGTCACTATCACCACCGGGGGTGAGCAGGGGATTTATCACCAGATAGCCAAAGAGTTTTGCCGTCTGGCCCATGAGGTCGATGAGCAACTTGCGTGCACATTGCAGAGCTCATCGGGTTCAATAGAAAACCTGAAGCGGCTGAAGAGTGGCGAGACCTCCTACGCCATGGTGCAGTCAGACTGGCTATATCAGGCAAACCAGGGCTTGGGCCCTTTTGCCACGCAGCCGCAACCTGAGCTGCGCGCCCTGTTTGCCACCCATGCCGAGCCCTTCACCATAGTGATCCGAGCCGATGGCGATATCACTTCACTGGAACAGCTCAAGCTTGCCCCCATCGACATGGGGTTGAAGAGTTCAGGAACCCGCCAGACGGCGCTGACCCTGTTCAACATCTTGGGAGCGAAAGAACAGGATCTCGATCTGAAGAGCATGGCCAACCTGCCGGATGCGCTCTGCAGCAAGCAGATCGATGCATTTGCACTTGTGATGGGACACCCTAACCGGATTGTGCTCGACACCGCCAAACGTTGCGCAGTCAGTTTCCTCCCCATCGATGGGGCCACCCGTGATCAGCTACTCAAAGGGGTCAAATATTACCAACGTAGTCAGGTGCCCGCCCGCATCTACCCCGGCAATCTGAAGGCAACTCCCACCTTTGCCATTGCCGCCACCCTGGTCACCAATGCAAACATGCCGGAAGAGTCTGTCTATCGCCTGACCAAGGCCATGCTGACCCAGCAGACCAAGTTCAATGAGCAGACTTATGGCTACGCCAATATGTTTCACCGGGCACGCAATAAAACCGGCCCGGTGCTGAGTATTGAGCAGCATCCGGGCGCGGCGAAATATTTCGATGAGTTGAAGGCGGCGGGCAAGCTATAACTGACGACGGGGAGAGCGCAGTTGCTCGCTGGAGAAACGGGTCTTCATCGATGTCCACTGCGCCAACCGATCGGCACTCCCCGCCAGCGTCCCTTCCCGCCGTGACTTCATGATCCAGATGCTTTTGGCATCGAAACTGTAAACGGGAATGAGATCGGTACGCTTGCTGCCCGGCAGGATCCGGCTGTTGATGTTGTCGAGCACCAGTGGATCAGCCTTGGGTGTCGGGAAGTAGAGCGTCACCATGTGGAACTGGTTGTAACGCACCGCCTTGACGTAGGCCAGCCGCAGCTTCTTCTCATCCACCCCCAGCTCCATCAGGGTATAGTACTTGGAGATGCTATAGTCCTCGCAATCCCCACCCCGGGCACCGATGAACTCCAGCGGATTGGCCCAGTAATCCTCATCACCCCACAGCTTGGGGTCTTCACTGTAGGTGAGATTGTTGAAGTAGTTGTTCACCAGCTCGATCTTCTGCTGGTCGGTTGTACCCGCTCTGGGGGTGAGCAGGCGAGAGAATGCCTCGGCCCGCTGAATGGCCCGGCCACCATACACTTCCTGCAGCTTGGCCCGCAGATCCGGACTGGCAATATATTCGGAAAGACGCGAAGCCTGCACGCTGGCGCAACATAGCGCCAGAGTACAGGCCGGGATCAACAACCATTTCATACCGGACACTCCATGTCAGATGCTGGAGGTCAGTATAGTCCCTCCGGATGAGAGGCTCAGCAGGCGATCAGCGACACTGGGCGAATGCGTCTGCCAGTTGTTGCATGAATTGGGGATAACCATCCGGGCCGAGTGGCACCTGTTCACCCACCTCATCAAGCAACAGCACCTTGGCGCCGGTATTGCGTGCCACCGATTCGATCACAGCTGGTGAGAATTGCGGCTCGGCATAAATGCAGCTCGCCTGCTTCTCTTCCAGTGCCTTGCGAATATCCACCAGGGTCTTGGCGCCCGGGCGACGCTCAGGGCTCACGGTAAAGTGACCCTTTGAACTCATGCCGTAGTGGCGCTCCCAGTAGCCATACGCCTCGTGGAAGACAAAGTACCCCTTCTCATTCACTGCCTTCATCTGGCCGGCAATCACCTTGTCTTTGGCATCCACTTTGGCATCAAATGCCGCGAGGTTGGCGTCATAGCGAGCCTGATTGGCCGGATCCAGCTTGCCCAATTCACTTGCGATCGCCTTGGCAATCACTTTGGCCTGCGTCGGGCCAAGCCAGATATGGGGATCGACCCCTTCGTGATGATGTCCCTCATGCCCTTCATCATGATCACCGTGCTCGTGGGCGGCATGATCGTGATCATCATGATCATGGGAGTCGTGACTATCCTGAGTCGCGTAGTTGAACAGCGGCATCCCCTCAACCTGAGTCAGGGCCAGAGCATGGGGATGATTGGCCAGCGGTTTGGCCATAAAGCCTTCCAACTCGGGGCCAACCCACACCACCAGATCGGCACTGTTGATGCTGCGAATATCGGAGGGACGCAGGGAGAAATCGTGGGGAGAGGCACCGGTCGGCAGCAATACCTTGGGCTCGCTCACGCCGTCAGTGATCGCCGCGGCAATGAAGCCAAGCGGCTTGATGGTGGTCAGTACCTCAATGGCACGAACAGGCAAACTCACCGCCAGCAGGGCAGTGAAAAGCGCAATAATTCTCATTGGTGAATCTCGTCAGGGGGTGAGTATGTGATAATATAACAGCCGCTTTTTGTTATATTATAACTCTCACTGGCTGTAAACCCCGGAGTTGTCATGAGCCAACTGGTAGAGCTGAAAGAGGTCTCTCTCTCGTTTGATGGACGCTCTGTGCTCGACAAGGTCTCCTTTACCCTCAATAAAGGCAAAATCACCACGCTCGTCGGCCCCAACGGGGCGGGCAAGAGCACCCTGAGCAAGCTGGTGCTGGGTCTGCTCACCCCAGATTCGGGCAAGATCACCCGCAGCCGCGATCTGAGAGTCGGCTATGTGCCCCAGCGCCTCTATCTGGATCCCACCCTGCCGCTGACAGTGCGTCGCTTCCTGCAACTGGGCAAAAACAGCCGCCTCTCCATCGAGGAAGCGCTAGCCCGGGTTGGCGCAGAAGGGTTGCTGGAAAACCGGATGCAGAAGCTCTCCGGTGGTGAGATGCAGCGGGTGCTGCTGGCCCGCGCCCTGCTGGTCAAGCCCGAGCTGCTGGTGCTGGACGAGCCGGTGCAAGGGGTCGATATCACCGGCCAGATCGAGCTCTACGCCCTGATCGGTCAGCTCGCCGCCGAGTTCAATTGCGCCGTGCTGATGGTCTCCCACGACCTGCATCTGGTGATGGCCAGCACCCACGAGGTGATCTGCCTCAATCGCCATGTCTGCTGTCATGGCGAGCCGGAAAGCGTGGCGCGCCACCCCGAATTTGCCCGCCTGTTCGGGCGACCGGAGCAGGAGGTGCTGGCGGTCTATACCCACCATCACCACTGCGACGGCGAACACCACCATCATGAACCGCAGGCTCCCGTCATCCGCCTGCCCTCTCGCAACAACGCTCACAGCAAATAGCGCAAGCAACAGGACATTCAAGTGGACAGCTTTCTGTTATACGCCCTCGCGGCCGGTCTCGGCATCGCCCTGCTGGCCGGTCCCCTAGGTAGCTTCGTGGTATGGCGCAAGATGGCCTACTTTGGCGACACCCTCTCCCACGCCTGCCTGTTCGGCATCGCGCTGGGCATCCTGCTGCAGGTCGATCTCACCCTGGCGGTGGTGGTCTGCTGCCTCGCCATGGCGATGCTGCTGGTGATCATGAGTCGCAACCAGCAGGTGGCCACCGATACCCTGCTCGGCATTCTGGCCCACAGCGCCCTGTCCCTCGGTCTGGTTACCTTGAGTTTTATGGATAACGTGCGGGTGGATCTGATGGCCTACCTGTTCGGCGACCTGCTCTCGGTACAACCGATGGATCTGCTCTGGATCTACGGCGGTGGCGCACTGGTACTGCTCACCCTGTGGCGACTGTGGGATCCCCTGCTCTCCATGACCATCTCGGAAGAGCTGGCACGGGTAGAGGGGATCCGGGTCGATGTGCTGCGCTGCGTATTGATGCTGCTGATCGGGCTGGTGATCGCCGTGGCGATGAAGTTTGTCGGGGCGCTGATCATCACCTCCCTGCTGATCATTCCCGCCGCCACCGCCCGCCGCTTTAGCCAGACGCCGGAGCAGATGGCCGGTTTTGCAGCGCTGATCGGCTGCCTCGCCGTGCTGGGTGGATTGACCCTCTCCTGGTATCAGGACACTCCGGCAGGCCCCTCGGTCGTCGTCTGCGCCACCAGCCTGTTTGTCCTAAGCCAGTTCAAGAAGGCTTGATACCACGCTAGAGCGGCATGCTCTGGCGTGTCTCCATCATCAGCCACTGGCGTAACCGGCTGATGGCGGGCTCATGGGCCCGCGAGCGCTTGCAGGTAAAGTAGAAGGCATCCCCCGTCTCCAGCTGGTGTACCGGTAAGGCCACCAGCTGGGGATCATCGGGGCGCAGCATGTAGTCATTCACGAACGCCACCCCCTGCTCCCAGGCCGCCGCCTCCATCGCCAGCAGCACATGGCTGAAATGGTGCATCTGCGCCTCGTCCGGAATCACCAGCCCACCCGCCTTGGCCCAGCGCTGCCAATCCTCCCCCCGCGCCTTGTAAATGGACTGCACCGACAGCAGCGGCAACTGCCAGATTGCCTCGGGCCACTCCCCGCTGATCTGCTGCAACAGACGGCGACTACAGACCGGAAAGAGCCGTTCCTGATAGATAAGGTCGTGGCAGTAGCCCCGCCCGTGGGGTGAGACTGTGATAAAGCAATCCGCTACCCGATCGGAGAGCTCGGGGTCTTCCGCCACCATCTCCAGACTCAAATCCAGCTCGGGGTAGAGTTGGCGCAATCCGGCCAACCGCGGGATCAGCCACTTCACCGCAAACGAGCTGTAGACCGCGAGGCGCAGCCGCATCTCGCCACCACCACGCAGCTGTTCGCTGCTCTGGGCAATCTGGCCGAGCCCGGCGGCAATTCCCTCGAAGTAGCTCTCCCCCTGTGGAGTCAACGAGAGCAACCGCCCCTGACGCAGCAGCAACCGCTCACCCAGAAAATCTTCCAGCAGGCGGATCTGGTGGCTGACCGCACTCTGGCTGACGTTCAGTTCAAGGGCGGCGCGGGAGAAGCTGAGCAGCCGGGCCACCACCTCGAAATATTGCACCGCACGCAGGGGAGGAAGCTTCATTATCTAAATATCTCATGAGTGGTCATTTTTTATCATTTTACTGGATATCAACCGGCACGCTACCCTCCGCTCATCTGAAGTGGGAGGTGGTATGAATGCAGTAGGGATCGGCATCCTTTATCTGGTGCTGGGCAATATGGTGGCGGTCTTTTCCGATGCGCTGGTCAAGGTGCTGGAGCCGGATCAGCCCATCTTCCAGTTTGTCTTTTTCCGCCAGCTCTCGGCCGCCATTCTGCTGATGCCCTGGCTGCTCTGGTCATGGCGCCGCAACCCACCGGTGGCCATCAAGTGGCACCTGCTGCGGGCCCATATTTGGGCGGTCGGCGTCTGCCTGATGGTGGTGGCCCTCACCCGCTTGCCGCTCGCCACTGCCAATGCCCTCTTCTATGCCGCCCCCCTGATGATGGTGCCGCTGGCAGTGTGGATGGCGGGGGAAGCGATCTCGCGCCAGAAGGTGCTGACCGCTGTTATCGGGTTTATCGGGGTACTGATCGTGCTGCGCCCGACCGAAGTGAACTGGGCCGCGCTGGCGGCGCTCGGGGTGGCGCTATCGATGGCGCTCAACAACCTGCTGATCAAGCGGATCCCGCTCAAGCAGCCCATCGCCCAGACCCTGTTTTTCACCAACGTGCTGAGCATGCCCTTTATCCTGGCGCTGGCATTGTGGGAAGGGGGCGACTGGCAGTGGCAGATGTGGTGGCCCGCCTTCGGCTCCTCGGCGCTGATCATGGTCTATGCGGGATTGTGCGTGGTGGCCTATCGCAAGGCGGAGGCGAGCAAGATCGCCTCGGCGGAGTACACCGGTCTGCTGATGGCGGTGGCCATCGGGGTATGGTTGTTTGACGAGCAGCCGGGCCTGCCGCTGCTGCTGGGCTGTATCTGCATCGTCCTGCCACTCATCGCCATGGCGCGCAGCAAGCCAAAACCGCTGGCCGAGCCAGCGCTCTAATACTCAGGGTCTCCCAAGAAGCGGGGGACCCTTTGCTGCAGATGGGGGACGATCTCCTGTTCGAACCAGGGATTCTTCCTCAGCCAGAGAGTATTGCGCGGGGAGGGATGCGGCAACGGCAGCCAGCCGGGACCATAGTCGGCCCAGCTGCGCACCGTGTCGGTGAGCGATCCCTTGGCCGCCCCCCGCAGGTAATGGGCTTGTGCATACTGGCCGATCAGCAGGGTCAGTTCGATATTGGGCAACAGCATCAATACCTTGTCGTGCCAGGTAGGCGCACATTCGGGGCGCGGTGGCAGATCGCCGGATTTTCCCCTGCCGGGATAGCAGAGCCCCATCGGCATGATGGCGATGCGGGATTCGTCGTAAAAGGTGGCCTTATCGACCCCGAGCCACTGGCGCAGCCGGTCACCGGAGGGGTCATCCCACGGGATACCGCTGGCATGCACCCGAGTGCCGGGCGCCTGACCGATGATCAGCAGGCGGGCACTCTCGGCCCCGCGGATCACCGGACGAGGCCCCAGCGGCAGATGAGCCTCGCACAGACGGCAGGCCCTGATTTGCTCAAACAACTTATCGATTCGCTGCATGACGTTGATAGTACCAGCATTTCCCTGTTTTCCCTCTTGTGGAAACAGGGCGCGCCCCCTACTATCGTCATGGGCGTTTAATTTAATAAACGGACAATAATGAAAAACTGGCTAGGTACCGGCACCGCGACCCTCTCCTTCATCCTGTGGGGGATGCTACCGCTCTATTATCAATTCATGCCCGAGGTCAACATGTGGGAGCTGATCTCCCACCGGGTGCTCTGGTCTGTGGTGCTGCTGGGCGCCCTGTTTTTGCTGCTTGGCCACAAGGTGCCTTGGGCACAACTGCGCAGCGAGCCGCGCCAGCTCGGCCTCATTCTGCTGGCGGGCCCCGTCATGTCCATCAGCTGGTGCATGTTCACCTGGTGCCTCACTACCGGGCAAGTGCTGACCACCAGCCTCGCCTTCTTTATGACCCCGCTGTTCAATATCGTATTCGCCGTCATCTTCCTCAAAGAGCGACTCACCCCGCAAAAGCATCTGGCGGTCGCCCTGGCGCTGGCGGGTCTCGCCTACATGCTGTTCTGCTACGGCCAGCTCCCCTGGTTCTCCCTCATCATGGGGGCCAACTTCGCCTGCTATGGCCTTATCAAGAAGAAGATCCACTACGACACCGGCACCTGCCTCTATCTGGAAGCCATGGTGCAACTGCCCGTCGCGCTGATCATCATCGGCACGCTGGCGTGGCACGGGGAAGGGGCATTCGTGAATGGGGATCTGGCCGACAAGCTGCTGCTGATGGGCAGTGCGCCCGCCACCCTGCTGCCGGTGGGGCTGTTCTGCTACGCAGTAGCGAGAACCCGGATGAGCACTGTGGGGCTGCTGCAATATATCGAGCCCAGCCTCGCCTTCCTGCTCGCCATCTACTGGTTTGGTGAGGCGCCGGACCCCATCAAGGCAGTAGGTTTCGCCTTTGTCTGGGCAGGTCTGCTGGTGAGCCTGTTGCCACTGCATCGGCTCAAGCGCCGCCCTCAGGGCGTACCGCGATAGGACTCCAACACCTTGTGCCAGCGGGGATCTCTGTCCATCTGCTCGGCGATGTCGTTGAGGGTGGCATGCAGCTCGGGACGGGATTTGGGCAGCAGGATATGGCGGGTATAGCTGGATTGGGGGAAGGGCGAGATAAACAGCTTGCCCTGATAGTGCTGTGAGTCGATGAAAAAGCCCAGCGATGAACCACTCACCAGCGTCACATCGATGCGGCCGCGCACCAGCAGCTCAAGATTGGTCTTCACCTTCTTGGCATCCTGACGCACCAGCTCCCCGCGGCCAGCCGCATCATCGATCCCCTGATAGCGGTAGCCCTCCACCCCGCCAAACACCAGCCCCTTGAGGGAGTCAGGCCCGCGATAGGTGACCGGGTTGTCAATGTTCGAGACCAGCTCGTTGGTGTCGCGCATCACCGGAAAGGTCCAGAGATAGCGCTCGCGATGGGGATCCCCCACCCAGGCCGGATTGACCCAGACCACCAGACCGTCAAAGTCGGGATCCGCCATCTCCAGCGCCAGCCGGGCCCGATTGACCAGCCAGAGCTCGATTCTGGGTTCACCCCCCAGCTTTTCATTGAGATACTTGACCAACTCGCGGCTCAGCCCTGCATCCACTCCGGTGTTGAAGGGGGGATGCTGATGGTAATCGTAGAGACGGATCGTCTCCCCCAGAGCCGGGACCGACAACAGTAACCACAACCAAAACCAGACTCTCATCGCACCTCCTTGAGCTGCCTCTGAGTTTGGCACAGAGAATTTGAATGAGAGAACCCGCGACCACCGCTCCAGCGCCGCAACCATCCACCCCTTCCCGCTGGTCTGTCTACATGGTGCGTACTGCCACCGGCCTGCTCTATACCGGGATTAGCACGGACCCGCTGCGCCGTCTGGGCCAGCACCAGAGTGGCAAGGGCGCTCGCGCCCTGCGCGGCAAGGGGCCACTGACGCTGGAGTGGCAGCAGGAAGTCGGCGAGAAGGGGGCGGCCCTGCGCATCGAATATCGCCTCAAGCAGCAGCCAAAATCCTTCAAGGAGCAGCTGATCCACAGCCCGGCACTCTGGCAGAGCTGGAGCCCCCAGTGGTTACCCGAAACGACCCGACCTTAAGGGGTGCAGGCAAAAAAAGGCCACTCGATGAGTGGCCGGAAAGGGGAAATCAGGGAGCATCACACAACGTCTTGCACAACCTCAGGCGGGTTAGAGGTAGGTATTGGAACGCTTGCTGCGGTTGCTGATCAGCCAGCAAACCGCCAGCACCAGCAGCAACCAGGGGGCAAGCTTGATGATCAGAGCAAGCATGCCGCCCAGCGCCCCAAGCAGCACGAACAGGCCGCTCACCAGCAACATGGCTACCAGGGTAAAACCGGTCAGTGCCATGACCAGCAGCACCACCAGCAATATGAAAAATTCCAGCATAACTTGCTCCTTATCAGTACCTTCTCTGCCGGCTGATCAACCCTTCGGTCAATCCAGCCAGCGCTTCAATTCATAACGGGGCGGCATCACCAGCACCGCCAGCAGATAGGCGGCCAGTGCCAGCGGCGGCATCAGGATCAGGGCGAGCAGTGCCACCACCCGCACCGTGACTCTGGAGACCCCCAACCGCCTGGCAATACCGGCGCAGACCCCGGTCAGCTTGCGATGCACCAGATCCTTGGGCCAGGGGCTCATGATTACACCTCCGCCTTCTGGCCTTTGAGGCGAGCCAGCTCGCGCTCGATCTCGTCATTGAGCTCCAGCTCGCGGAACTGGGCCTCCAGCGAGGGATTCTGCCCCAGAGTGGCCGCCTCCAGCTGGGCCTCCAGTTGATCGACCCGGCCCTGAAAACCGTCAAAGCGCGCCATCAGCTCATGCATCCGCTGGTTGTCCACCTGGGCGCGGGCACGAATGCGGCTGTGGGCAGTCTGCTCGCGCAAGGTCAGCAGCTTCTGCTTCTCGCGGGCCTCGGTCAGCTTGGCTGCCAGCCGCTCGCTGTCGGCGGTGAGCTGGGCCAGCACCTCGGCCACCCGGGCCTTGTCCTGCTCCAGCTGTTCACATTTTTTGACCTCCGCCAGCTTCTCGGTAAGGGCGGCGCGGGCCAGATCCTCACGTCCCTTCTGGATGGCGAGCTCGGCCTTGGCCGACCACTCCAGAATCTGCGCCTGCAACCCCTGCTGGTGACGCTCCAGCTGCTTCTGTTCAGCAATCACGCGGGCGGCCTGGGTACGCATCTCGACCTGCACCTGCTCCATCTCTTCGATCATCAGGCGCAGCATCTTCTCCGGCTCTTCACTCTTGTCGAGCAGGCTGTGCAGGTTGGCATTAATCACGTCGGTCAGGCGGCTGAATACGCTCATGGTCTGGCTCCTTGTTGATGGGATGGCTATCTCTTCCCATAGCATTACAAGAGCCGTGCCAAGAAAAATTATTGTTGTTTTACATATAGATGGGAATTTACTGAGGAAATTCAAAAAGAGATTATTGGTGAAAATAGCCAACCATGTGGTTATTTTTACCAACATAAATCTCTCACTAATGTTTGTGTGTGCATGAGCCCGATCATTACTTATTCGCTGGCGATTTCGATGGTCACATGCACCAGCTCTTCATGGATCGCCAGCCGCTCGCGGATCTGCTGCGCCGGTAGCGGATTGACCATCAGCAAAGAGAGCACGCAGGCATACTGCTGCTGCCCTACCCGCCAGACGTGCAGATCGCGGATCTCGGTCTGTGGCAGTTCGGCGATGACCTCGCGGATCTCCGCCACCAGCGGGGTATCCATCTCGGCATCCAGCAGCACCCGACCGGAGTCGCGTAACAGACCCCAGGCCCACACCGCGACTAGCCCGGCACCCACTATGCCCATCAGCGGATCGAGCCAGTCAGCCCCCCACAACATACCCCCAGTCAGCGCCAGAATCGCCAGCACGGAAGTGGCCGCATCCGCCAGCACGTGGATATAGGCGGCGCGCAGGTTGAGATCCTGATGGCCGTGGTGATCGCCATGGTCATGATGATGATCGTGGTCGTGATGCTCATGATGGTGGCCGTGGTGATGGTGGCCGTGATCATCCTTGAGCAGCCAGGCACAGGCGAGGTTTACCAGCAGCCCCACCAGCGCAATAGCGATCGCCTGTTGATAGTGGATCGGGCTGGGATCCAGCAGCCGGAACACCGACTCGAACAGCATCAGCCCAGCCACTCCCACCAGCAACAGGGCGCTGGTGAAGCCACCCAGCACCTCGATCTTCCAAGTGCCGAAGCTGAATCTGTGGTCGCGGGCGAAGTGGCGGGCGGCGCGGTAGGCCAGCACCGAGAGACCGAGCGCCAGCGCGTGGGAGCTCATGTGCCAGCCATCGGCCAGCAGCGCCATGGAGTTATAGAGCCAGCCGCCGCCGATCTCCGCCACCATCATGATGACGGTCAGCAATACGGCCCAGCGGGTCTTCTGTTCGGCCAGCGGATTGCCCTCGTGGATGACGGGTTGATGGCAGTGTGATTGAGTGAGGGATGACATGGATTTCTCCTGAGAGCGATGATGCAATATACTATACCCCAGTATAGTTTTATTGATCGAGAGGATCCGTCATGTCCCACACCATTCACGACAAAAAGAAGCTGCTGGCACGGGTGCGCCGCATCAAGGGGCAGGCCGGTGCGCTGGAGAGCGCGCTGGAGCAGGAGAGCGACTGCACCGCCATTTTGCAGCAGATCGCCGCCATCCGCGGCGCCGTCAACGGCCTGATGCTGGAAGTGCTGAAGGGGCATATGCGCGAGCATCTCGGCGCCCCCGATGCCACCCCGGCCGAGCGGCTGGAGGATCTGGATCAGGTGGTCAGCGTCCTGCGATCCTATTTGAAGTGAGCAGGATCGCGGCGCCATCCCTTCAGGCTCGACCAGCATCGGGCTTGAGCCACCGCCAGCTTTGCGCCATGATGTCCAGCCCGGCTGACCGCCGGTTTTACTGGACAGTCAATTTCAAGGATCCCCCATGTTTGAACACGTCGATGCCTACGCTGGCGACCCCATCCTGACGCTAGTCGAGACCTTCCACAGAGACACCCGCGAGCAGAAGGTGAACCTGGGGATTGGCCTCTATTACGACGAGCAGGGGCGCATTCCGCTGCTGCCGTCGGTGCAGCAGGCCGAAGCCCAGCGCGCCGCCGCCCCGGCCCCACGCCCCTACCAGCCGATGGAAGGCGCCGCCAACTACCGCACCGCAGTGCAACACCTGCTGTTTGGTGCCGACCATGAAGCGGTCAAGGCGGGACGTATCGCCACCATCCAGACCATCGGCGGCTCCGGCGCGCTGAAGATCGGCGCCGATCTGCTCAAGCGCTACTTCCCGACCTCCGAGGTGTGGGTCAGCAATCCGACCTGGGACAACCACAAGGCGATGTTCGAGGGGGCCGGCATCAAGGTGCATGACTACCCCTACTACGATGCGGCCACTGGCGGCGTGCAGTTCGATGCGATGATCGACTGCCTGAGCACTCTGCCGGCCAAGAGCATCGTGCTGCTGCACCCCTGCTGCCACAACCCGACCGGGGTGGATCTCTCCCGTGCCCAGTGGGATCGGGTGATCGCACTGGTGGTCGAGAAGAACCTGATCCCCTTTATGGATATCGCCTATCAGGGCTTCGGTGACGGGCTGGAAGAGGATGCCTACGCCATTCGCGCCATGGTGGCCGCCGGCGTCAGCTTCTTCGTCAGCAACTCGTTTTCCAAGAACCTCTCCTTCTACGGCGAGCGCTGCGGTGGTCTGTCGGTCATCTGTCAGGATGCCGAAGAGGCGAGCCGGGTGCTGGGTCAGATGAAGGCCACCGTGCGTCGCAACTACTCAAGCCCGCCCACCCACGGTGGCCAGATCACTGCGGCGGTGATGAGCCAGCCGGAGCTGCACGCCATGTGGGTCGGTGAAGTGACCGAGATGCGCACCCGCATCAAGGCGATGCGCCAGAAGCTCTACGAGGTGTTGAGCGCCAAGGTGCCGGGCCGCGATTTCAGCTACTTCATCAACCAGCGCGGCATGTTCAGCTACACCGGCTTCACCCCGGAGCAGGTTGACAGACTGCGCGAAGAGTTCGCCGTCTATCTGGTGCGCTCCGGCCGCATGTGCGTGGCGGGCCTCAACAGCCGCAACGTCGACTATGTGGCTGACGCCATGGCGGCGGTGCTCAAAGGCTAATCCGCATCAGCCCCGCTTTGGCGGGGCTTTTTGTCTGTTGCGTTCGCGGTCACCTCTTGATGGGTCTGCTCACCCTCCCCCTGCTGTGAGAGAATGCCAGCAGGTCACGTTGAATCTTTCTGATTCCAAGCCTGTTTATCTTCATCAATTTCAGGAGCCACTATGGATCTGATCGCTCTCTCTAGGCTGGGAGGTCGCCATCTGGTCACCCTGCACCTGCTGCTCGACAACCAGAGCGTCACCCGCACCGCCGAGCGGCTCTGCACCACGCCTTCCACCGTCAGCAAAACCCTCAACCAACTGCGAGATCTGCTGGGGGATCAACTGCTCTACCGTCAGGGCAACCAGCTGTTGCTCACCCCCATGGCCGAGCGACTGGCTCCCACCCTGCATCGACTGCTGGGGGAGCTGAACGGCCTCACTCGCCAGAATGCCTTCAACCCGCAGCAGTGGCAGGGCAGCTTGCGGCTGGGATTGCGCGAGAGCGTGATGACCTGGCCGGTGGGCCCCATTCTGGGTCAGCTGATGAAAGAGGTGCCGGGCATGGTGCCGGAGATCTGGAACAAGGATGAACAGGGGCTGGAGGCGCTGGCAGCGGGCAAACTCGACTTCGTGATCCTGCCCCATGACCAGAGCCAGCCGTTGCCGCGCCAGCCCGGGCTGGTGTGGGAGACCCTGCGGGAAGAAAAACTGGTCTGCCTGCTGCGCAAAGACCACCCCGCGCTGGCCAAGCCCTGGGATCTCGATGCCTACCTGAGCTGGCGCCATATCGCCATCCGGGATCAGGAGCTGGCCAACCCCTTCTTCGAGCAGAGCCTGGCCCAGCTGCAGGTGCGTCGCCAGATTGGCGCCACCCTGCCCGATTTCGCCAGCGCGGCGGCCCTGCTGCCTCAAACCGACCTGATCCTCACCGCCATCGGAGGCTGGGCGGCCTGCATGGCCAGTCAGCCGGATCTGGTGATGCGTCCGGCACCGTTCGATTACGGCAAGGTGAGTCACAGTCTGGTCTGGTATGGCCCGGCCGGTGATGGCTCGGCCCGTCACTGGTTCCGCCAGCGGATCCTGCAACTGGGTCGCGAATTGATTGAGCCCTGAGCCGGACGACAACGAGAAGAGATAGATGTTTCACCCCGGTGAAACATCAACGGCAAGTAGGGACTAGGGACGTTTGGTATAGATGGGGCTGGGGAAGGAGGCGACGTTGCTGCCCAGATCCGTGATGCGAGCTGCCCCCTGCTTTTTCACCTGATCGATGCGCAGCACCTGATGCATGGGAATAAGAGTCTGGCGCACATCGGCAAATTCGCTCTTGAGCTTCTCGTGACTGGGATCGACGATAAGCGCCGTGTGGTTGTCCCAGACAAAGTCGGCAATCTCGATAAAACCGAACAGCTGGCCCTGATTGACTTCGCGCACATAGACTTCGTAGCGCTCGCTGTGGCAAATAAACTGAACCCGATATAACGCCTTGCTTTCACTCATGATTATCTGTCATTGAGGGGTAAGAAGATGGCCATTATTCTAGCCGCCGTTCTCGCCCCCTCCAATAGACAGAAATCACAGTTGCGGCCTTTCCATGCCGCGCCTCACACCATGACGGTCACCGGATGACGCAGCCACTCAGCCCATCAAGGCAGGCAGTGAGACCGGCCCCAATCCGGCTGCACGCAAACGACTGGCCAACTGTTCCAGCTCGGTTTGGTGAGCCTCTGGCCATTGCGCCGCCTCCCCCCGCACCCCGTGGTGGCGAAAGCCGTTGAGGCGAATGGGCACAGGCCCCAGCCGCTGCAAGAAGGCGGCAAGATCCGCGTCAAGCTCACCACTCGCATCCAGAAAATCGCTCTTGCCCGGCACATGGAGCAGCCGCAGTTCGGTCAGCTTGCCGTGGCGTGCCAGCAGTTGCAGCGACCCCAGCACCCGCTCGCGGCCATAGCCGGTCAGGGTGTGATGCACCGAGTCGCGCCAGCCCTTGAGATCGAGCATGGCGCCATCGAGCACCGGCAATAGCCGCTGCCAGCCGCTGTCGGCCAGCGAGCCGTTACTGTCGAGCAGGCAAGTGAGATGGGCCAGATCAGGCGCAGCCTTGATGGCGGTAAAGAGCGCAACCACAAAGGGGAGCTGGATGGTCGCCTCGCCGCCGGAGACGGTAATCCCGCTCAGCAGCGGGCCGTAGCGGCGCAGCAGGGCCAGCACGTCGTCCACCGTCATGGTTGTGGTCTTGGGATTGGCACTGCGCGGGCAGGCATCCAGACAGGCGTCGCAATCGGTACAGAGCACCGCCTGCCAATGAACCTTGCCTTCGCTCATGGAGAGGGCGCCGCTCGGACAGACCGCAAGGCAGTCGCCGCAATCGTCGCACAGCCCTATGGTGTGGGGATTGTGGCAGCCGGGGCAGCGAAAGTTGCACCCTTGCAGAAACAGCACCAGCCGGTTGCCCGGCCCGTCGACACAGGAGAACGGCAGCACCCTGCTTACCAGGGCGCTGCGTGTTGGCAAGACATCAGCCATCGGTGCGAACTCAATACTCGCCGATAGTCGATTCGTGGGCGACCACTCGCGGAGCCCTCTGACGAATGGCGGCCACTTCACTCGCCTCGGCACCGAGACAGGTGGTCTGCAACCGCGAGCCTTCTTCTGCAAAACGAGCCACGTCGCTCTTGCGGATCATGTAGCCGGTCACCCGCACCAGATCGCTGTCGGCCACGTTGGCGGTGAACTCTCGCATACCGATGGCAAGCGCTCCCTTGCAGAGCTGCAACAGCGCCTGCGGGTTCTGGCGGATGGTGGGATCCAGCGTCAGGATCTCGCTGATCCCCGAATGGTAATAAGTGTGGTGCGGCGCCAGCGCCAGCACATGGCTGGTCGGATCCGGCTCATGCCCGTAGGGAATGCGCACCCCGGGGGTAACAGCCACATCGATGCTGAGGCCACCTTGCGAATGCAACAAAGCGCGGCCACCCCAGGCATGGGTCTGCGGGGTCGTGGTCACATAGGCGGAGAGCTGGGCCGAGATGCGATAGCCAAGCTGGTTCGCCTCCTCGCCATGGCCGTAGCGATCCGGCAGATTCTCTTTATCCATCAGGATATTGACCGCTTCCGCCATGCCGTAGATGCCAAACATGGGAACGAAACGATCCTCATCCAGCAGCCCCTCCTTGACCAGGAAGCTGTCGAAGAAGCCGGACTCCTTATGCAAGAAAGCAGCCCGCGCTTCGATCAGCTGAGAAGCCAAACGGCAGTAATGGGGCAGCAGGCAACCGAGGAAGTCATCGATCCCCTGACACTGCTCGGCGACCCGCTTGAGGGAGATGCGCACCAGGGTATTGGCGCCACCGGCCTGCGGCAAGGCGTTGTAGCAGCTGACGATGCCAAAGCCGCGATTGTCGAAGGTGTCGCGGTGGATCGGGTAGTTGGCGATGTGCGGCTTGCTGCACTCGGCGATGCTCTTCACCGCCTGCAGCAGCAGATCGTCCGGGGTCTGCTCGGGATCGTGGAAGAAGGTGAGGTTGGGCGCCACCTGCTTGAGCTCGTTGTCGATACGCAGGATCAGACGGCAGATACGGTTGTCATCCGGCCCGATGTTGACGTGCATGAAGGCGTCCGGCAGCACCCTGTCCAGATAGACCCAGAACCCCTTCAGCTTGCGATAGAGGGTCTCGTCATCCAGCTCGCCGACAAAGGGCAGCAGCAGATGATCGAGGCGCCCCAGCCAGACCGGCATACCGGTGACGGAGGGCACATGGTGATAGAGAATGCGCAGGGCGTTGAGCGCCTCGTCAAAATCCTGCGGCGCCGCCAGCTCCAGCCAGGCGGATCCCTGACTCAGGAATTTTTCATAGTCCGGCAGCACATAGCGCGGCTTGTAGGGGGCGTGCCCTTCGAACATGTCGCAGATAAATCCCTGCTCCATCGCCTCGGCGACTGCGGCAGGCAGGTCGGGGTAGGGCAACGCATTCTCGGCGGCCAGCGCCAGTGCGTGGCTCTTCTGGGCGGCGGAGAGATGGGGATCGCGCACGATACGCTGACAGGTTTCGATCAAAGACATGGGACACTCCTTCACGGACAGAGCCCATATCCTCACCATTTGCAGGCTTTTTTTGAAGTGACATTCATGACATGACGGATGTCGAATAATGACATCCATTACACAAGATCACGGCTCGCGCTTCACCAAGGCAAGAGCTCAGCTATGCCTCCCAGCCAGCGCAGCAGGAAGAAGCCCCCCATTCCACCCACCACCACAACCAGAGTCGGCAGCCGCAACAGGGTCAAGAGCATCACCCACAGGGTGGCGGTCAGATAGTCAGGATCCCAGTCAAGACCTATCCCCGGCTCGTAGCTAAAGACGATGGGCAACCAGATGGCAGTCAGCACCGACTGGGCCGAGAAGCCGAGAAACGCCCCCATCTCGGCACCCGGCTGATATCGGGTCAACCGAGAAAAGAAGGCGAAGCGGTTGAAAAAGGTGATCAGGGCCAGCAGGCCAATCATCAGCCAGCTCACGCTACCTCCTCATCCGGTGCAGCACATAGCCCACCACCATGCCAGCCAGAGCCGAGACGATGATGTGGATCTCCGCCAGCAGCGGCTTGGTAAGCAACGCTGTGCCGCCGCTCACCAGAGTGGCCGCCACCATGGGCAAGTTTTTCATGGCGGGAATGGTCATGGCGATGAAGGTGGCCGCGATGGCAAAATCCAGCCCCATGCTGTCCAGTCCATCGATGTACTGACCGGCCGCGATGCCGAGCAGGGTCGCCAGATTCCAGAACAGATAGAAGACGAATCCCGCGATGAGCGCGTAGGCCGGATCAAAGTGGCCGCTGCGCTCCCGGTCTTTCAGCGCCACAGCGAACATCTCATCAGTCAGGAAAAAAGCAAGGCTGGCACGCCAGCGCAGGGAGAGCGGCAATACGTCACGGCGGAAGGTGAAGCCGTATAGCAGATGCTGGGAAGTGATCACCATGGTGGAGCTCATGATGGGCAGCAGGGGCGTGCCCGCCCCGAACAGGGTCGTGGCCGAGAGCTGGGCGGCTCCGGCGTAGACCAGCAACGACATCAGCTGAGCCTGAAGCGGACTCAGCCCTGCCTGCAACGCCAAAGCGCCACACAGGATCCCCCAGGGGATCACAGAAATGGAGAGCGGGAGCATATCCAGTGTGGCACGCCACCAGAGCATCCCCGTTCGCTCGGGCACGCTCGTTACTGACATCATGTGATCTTCCTTGTCACAGCCAAAGCGAGCCGAAAAAACTAGCACGGGACAGCAAGCGCTGTCACGTCATCACTGGCGGGAAATAAAACGCCCGCGGAGTCGCGGGCGTGCACAAGGGGATCAGGGCTCGATGACGATGGGCGTACCCGGGTCAACGGCGTCCCACACCTCATCCAGCTCGTGATTGAGCATGGCGATGCAGCCATTGGTCCAGTTGGAAGGCTGAACCCTGCGGTTGCCAATGCTGTTGCGCTGGCCGTGGATCATGATCATGCCACCCGGACGAACACCCAGCTCATTGGCGCGCTTGATGTCATCCAGGTTCGGATAGTTGATATGGATGGCTTTGTAGTAGCCGGAATTGGTCTTCTTGTAGTCGAGGGTGTAGCGCCCTTCCGGCGTACGCTGATCCCCTTCCTGCTGCTTGTGCCCCTTGGGCGCCGGGCCCAGAGCAATCCAGTAGCGCTTCAGTTCTTTGCCATCCTTCATCAGGGTCAGGCTATAGGTCGACTTCTTGACCACCACCAAATCGGCTTTTTCGGTAAAGGCAAAACTCAATGCGGGCCAAAGCCCCAACAAACACAGTAATACGGCTCTCATTCCATCCCTCGACAAGCCTCTGGTGCGGGCTTTTCTTGTTACCAGATCATCTGAACGATGCCCGCCGAGCGGCGAGCGAGCGCCATGATATTGGATCGCCATCAATACTCAATATGCCCGGCAAAACATATCTTGCCGCAGCCAGGCCATCTTCCTTGAACGCCGTCATTTGGCATTGGTAATTAACAGTTAAAACAACAAGATACAAAAAATTATCGCGCTGGCACCCGGGGCAATGATCGGCGAAGATAACACTCCACTCCCCGACAGGATCATGCCATGCGCTCTTCGTGCCGCCTCGCCACCCTGCTGTTCTCGCCACTCCTGCTCTGGCTGCCCGCCAGTGTCGCCGCCGATGCACTCTGGCTGCGCGAGCCCGCCCTCTCCCCCGATGGCAAGCAGCTTGCCTTCACCTGGCAGGGGCGCATTTTTGTCGCCAGTGCCGAGGGTGGCCCCGCCACGGCGCTCACTGGCAGCGACTACCTGAGCCAGCGGCCAATCTGGTCGCCGGATGGCAAACAGATCGCCTTTGCCGCCAATCTCTACGGCAACGAAGATGTGTTCGTGGTACCCGCCAGCGGCGGCGAGATGGTGCGCCTCACTCGCGATTCGCGCACCGATCTACCGCAAGCCTTCAGCGCCGATGGCAAACGGCTGTTGCTGAGCAGCCAGCGCCTGGGGGCGCCCGATGCCGACCATTTTGTCGCGGAAGGCTACCAATGGGGCGAGCTCTACTGGACCCCGATCACCGGCGGCACCTTGCAGGCCGATCTGCCGCTGCCTGCGACCCTGGCCCGCCCCCACGGGGAGCGGCTCGCCTATCAGATGCCCGCGGCGGATCAACCCTTTCGCAAGCATCAGCACTCGTTTGCGGTACCCCGTCTCTGGCTGTTTGATGGCAAGCAGCACAAGCAGCTGACCGAAGATCGGGTGGCGGCCACCGATCCGGTCTGGAGCGACAAGGGAGATACCCTCTTTTACCTGAGCGAGCGCAGCGGCGATTTCAACGTCTGGCGCCGGGATCTTGCCAGCGGCAAGGAGCAACAGCTGACCCACTATCAGGGCCATCCGGTGCGGGGGCTCAGCGCCTCTCGCAATGGCGATCTGGTCTGGTCATGGCTGGGCGAGCTCTATCGCCTCGATGCCGATAGCAGCGAGCCACGCAAGCTGACCCTCACCCCGCAAGTGGCGAGCGCGCCGGATGAGACGAGCGAGACCCTGACCCTGGCAGACGAAGCGCTGGTCAGCGAAGAGGCGGATGAGCTGATCCTGGTGAGCGAGGGCAACCTGTTTGCCGTCGACCCCGAGCGGGAGCGGGTGCGCCAGCTGACCCGAGATCCGAGCGAGCAATCCAGCCCCCTCTTTGCCGAGCAGGGGCGTGCTCTCATCTATCTGTCGGAGCAGCAGGGGCACGCTGCCCTCTATCGCCTGCGCAAGGGAGATCCGGATCTGCTGTTCAGCGATCCCGGCACTCTGACCGAGAGTCTGCTGCTGGCCATACCCGACAAGGGGATCAGCCGTCCGGTGCTCTCCCCCGACGGCAAGCAACTCGCCTTCGTGGTGGATGGCCAGGCCATCCACCTGCTGGATCTGGCGAGCAACAAGCAGCGGGAGCTGGTGCCTGCCAGCTTCAACCCGTCGCGCCACGAGGTGCATCTCGCCTTTGCCCCCGACTCCCGCCATCTGGCGCTCACCTTCCGCCCCGATGCGGCAGAGCAGGAGATCGCGGTGATCGACACGGCCAATCCCAAGGCCAAACCGGTCAATGTCAGCCTCAACGGCTATCAGGATGGGCAACCGGGCTGGAGCCAGGATGGCGCCATTCTCTACTGGCAATCGACCCGATTTGGCGCACTGGGGCCCGATGGCGAGCCCCTCGTCACCAACCTGCTCGGCATTTACAGCAGCCGCGCCGCCAGAGCCGATGCGATTGCCGAACTGGAGCCGCCGAAAGGGGGATACGGCTTTGAGAGCGATCGTCTTAACCATCGAGAAGCGCTGCTGCTGCAACCCACCGGCACCCTGCTCGCCAGCCGCATCATCGGCGACCAGCTGATCTATCTGGTGGAGGAGATGGGGGTCAACAGCGAGAGCGAGATCAAGGGCTACAGCCAGGATCTGCGCAAGGGCAAAACCAGCGAACTGTTTGGTGAACAGCCCGGCCCAGCGCTGGCCAGCCTCAACCAGCAGGGCACCCTGGCGACCCTGGTGCGAGATGGGGAGATCACCCGGATCCACTTCGACTCCGGCGAAGCCACCAGCGCCCCCTTCGCCTTGCAACCCACCAGCCGCTGGCAGGAACGCATGACCGCCGCCTTCGATCAGATCGCCCGGCTCACCCGGGACGAGTTCTATCTGGACGATATGAACGGGGTGAACTGGGATAGCTATGTCGCCGCTTACCGCCGCCTGCTGCCGGGCATCGGCAACCCGCGGGACTTTGGCAACCTGCTGGCGGAGCTGGCTGGCGAGCTCAATGTCTCCCACACCTGGGGCAGCGGCCCCGCCCCCTTCCCGCGCATGGCGGACGAGACCGCCAGCCTGGGCGGCTACTGGCAGGATAGCGAGCAAGGGGTGATGCTCACCGCCCTGCTCTCTGGCGGCCCGCTGGATCAGGAGAGCGATATCGCCCCGGGCGCCCGCCTGCTCGCCATCAACGGCGTCCCGATTGCCAATCTGGCCGAGCTGGATCAGGCCCTCAACCATCAGGCTGGCGCCCGGCTTGCCCTCACCTTCCAGCAGGAGGGCAACAAGCAAACTGACGAGGTGGTGCTCACCGCCATCGACAAACAGCAGGAGTACCAGCTGCAACAGGATCGCTGGATTGAGAAACGGCGGGAGCTGGTGGACAGGCTGAGCGGAGGACGGGTCGGCTACGTCTATCTGCCGGCAATGAATAGCGAGGTCTACGATGCAGTGGTGGCGGATGCCCTCGGCAGACAGCGCAATCGCGATGCGCTGATCGTCGATGTCCGCTTCAACAGCGGCGGCTATCTCGCCAATACCCTGGTGGAGTTTCTGACCGGCAGCGGCAGCGCCAAGGGGATGGCTAGCAGTTGGCCCCGTCAGGGCAAGGGTGAAACCGACGCCGCCACTCGCCAGTGGACCAAGCCCTCGGTGGTGCTGGTCAACGCTGGCAGCTACTCGGAAGGCTCCGCCTTCCCCGAGTACTACCGTGCCCTCAAGGTCGGCCCCATCGTCGGCGATCCGGTGCCCGGCACCGGCACCATGGTCTACAGCCACGACTCCCGGCTGATCCCGGGCCTCTCCTACGGCATTCCGACCCTGGGGCTGCGCAAGCCGGACGGTACCTTCTACGAGAATCAGGAGCTGATCCCGGATCTGCAGGTGCCCCTCACTCCCGCCGACATGGTGGCCGGGCGCGACCCGCAACTGGAGGCGGCAGTACAAGCCGCCCTCAAGCAGTTGCCAGCCAGCGCCAAATAACGGCGCTCATCGAGCTCAACGAAAGCGAAACAGCTCGCGATGCAGATGCCCGTCCGGCAACAGCCGGGTCAGGGCATCTGCCATCCCCTCCGGCCCGCAAAACCACACCTGCTCGGGCGCATCCTGCGCGATGCGGGCCAGATCCAGCCGCCCGGCCGCCTTGTCCAGATGCAACTGATAACGCACACCGGTGCGATGACAGAGCTCGGCCAACCGTTGGTGATAGACAGCCCCCACTAGGTCCGGCGCGCACTGGATCAGGGTGATCCCCTCGCCCCGCTCCCCACGGGCAGCCAGCCCCTCCAGCCAGGCGACGAACGGCGTGATACCGATCCCAGCCCCCAGCCAGAGGGCTCGGCCTCCCCCTTGCGGCGCAACAAAGGCGCCATAGGGCCCGGTCACCACCACTCCATCCCCGGCGCGCGCCTCTGCCACCAGCTGACGGGTATGATCCCCGAGTGCCCGCACCGCGATCACCAACTGGCGCCGATCCGCTGACACCCGCACCAGGGTAAAGGGGTGCGGCCCCTCCTTGGCGTCAAACTCGAAGAAGGCAAACTGGCCCGGGCGGTAATGGGCGAGCGGCCGCTCCAGCTGCATGGTCAGCTCGCAGGTCTGATCCGCCAGCGCCCGCACCGCAATGACCCGGCCCGGATGGCGATCCCGCGCCCCCACTTGCCCCAGCAGGGAGTAGAGGGCCCCGATAGCGCCGATCCCGCCAACCAGCCAGACTGATACCCCCACCGGGGTCATGGCCCCCACCTGAGGCAACAGGCAGAGCCCATGACACCAGCCCGCCAGATAGATGAGCGGGGCCAGCCGGTGGATCAGTCGAAAACGACCATAACTCACCAGCGCCAGCAAACTCAGCACCACCAGCGCGATCAGCAGATAGAAACTCCACTTCCCCAGGGTATTGCCAAGGGCATGGAGCGAGATGCCATTGCCTGCTCCGGCACCCACTTCGGCACCGCTGGCCCCACGCCGTGCGGGACGACTCAACCAACCTGCCGAGACCGCCCACTTGGGGGCCTCCACCAGCAGCCAGTGGGCGGTCAGCACCAATGCGCCGCCGATGGCCGCCTGACGGTGCAATCGCAACATCCGATCCAGACCGCCACACCACACATCCAGCTTCGGCAGGCGCAACGCCAGCAACAGCGAAATGGCCATATAGGTCATCCCCAGCAGACCCGTCAGCAGCAACATCTCATGGCGCCAGGGCCACACCCCGTTGGCATCCCCCACATAACCGAGCCACCAGACCCCGACCGCCAGCAGTGGCAACAGCCACCAAACCCGTTTACCCGTCATAACATGCACCCTGGTTCCATCGCTGCAGGGCCTCATCTCCCTGCTGATGGCACCATTACACACCCGTCCGGTCACAAGACTTTGCCATAGGGGGAAGCTTGTGTGGCAATGTGTGACAAACGGAAACAAAAGAGGGGCCGACTGGCCCCTCATGATTACGGCGCTTTTGAGGCCGTTCGCTTGCCCACCAACCAGTGCAGCAGCCTGTTGTATTTTGCCCAGGAGTGGATCAGCAGGAAGATGCCAAACAGCAGGGCAAGAAACAGTTGCCCCACTTCGATGGCATCCAGCGAGCCGATAAAGCTTTCATCCTCCTCCGCCTCCAGATAGTTGAGCCAGGGTTGCAGGGCCAGAAAAATCCAGCCGACCCAGGTCACCAGCAGGATCAGCAGATCCCGCAGCCGATACTTCCAGCTGCGCCGGGTACCGTTGCTGATGATCATCTCCTTCGCCAGCTTATGTTTTGTCACGGAACGACTCCCCCCTGTCAGGACTCTCCCACACCGCCAACTGGCCACGACGACGCAGGATCGCCTTGGGCACCGCCACCACCACGGTCACCAGATTGAGCAGCCAGTAGATGAGCGGATACCAGACGCACCAGATAAAGCTGCGGGCCATGCTCTTGTCGTAGTGGTTGTCGATAAAGATGCTGACCCCGAACTGCACCAGACAAATCGCGGTCATCATCACCCCGGTCCACTGGAACAGATGACCCACCGCCAGTCCGCTCACGTCAGGCTCAATCAGCCAGATCAGCGCCAGCAGCAACATGCTGTAGCACCAGGCAACGCTGGAGAGATACTCCAGCAGCAGCAACCAGAAGCGGCGGTTGCGCCAGCGCATCGCCTGCAAGCCGTAGCGCAGAAAGACCTCGGCGCCCCCCTGTGCCCAGCGCAACCGCTGCTTGTAGAGACCGCGTACCGTCTCCGGCATCAGCACCCAACAGAGCGCCTGCGGTTGGTAGTGAATGAGCCAGCCGGCCAGCTGCAGCTTCCAACTGATGTCGATGTCCTCGGTCACCATGTCATTGCTCCAGCCGCCGACCGCCTCGACCGCCTGCTTGCGAAAGGCCACCACCACTCCGGAGACGGTGAAGACGGTGCCGTAGATACGCTGGGCCCGCTTGATGAGGCCGATGATGGAGCTGAACTCGCCGGTCTGGATCTTGCCGATGATGGTGGAGCGGGTGCGTACCCGCGGATTGCCGGTGACCGCCCCGACCCTCGGGCTCTCGATGAAGTGCTTCACCATCCAGCGCACCGCGTCATAATCCAGCACCGCATCGCCGTCGATACCGACCAGGATCTCCCCGCTGGCCACCGCCAGCCCGTTGTTGAGCGCCATCGCCTTGCCCTGATTGTGCTGGTGGAGCACGGTCAGGCGTGGATCCTGCTGCGCCAGCCGATCCAGCCGCGCACCTGTGTCATCCTTGCTGCCATCGTTGATGGCCAGCACCTCAAAATCGGGATAGCGCTGGCGCAGCAGGTGGCCGATGGTCTCCTCGACATTGGCCCCCTCGTTGTAGCAGGGCACCATCAAGGTCACCCTGGGGTAATAGGGGAGCTCCAGCCCCCGCTTGGCCAGCGCGATATCCCGCCGCTCCCACTGGAAGTAGTAATAGAGACCGCCACAGACCCACACCATGGCCATCAGACTGGGATAGGCCAACGTAAAGATGGCTATCCCTTCCAGAAGATCCTTCACCGCATCGCCTCCCCTTGGGTGGCTTTAGCGGCACTGACTGCGACCGGCGTCACCGGCAGCTGGGCCGGCTGAGGCTGGGTCTGCACCGAGAAGACCGGCTTGAGCACCGCCGGATCCGGCTGGTTGTTGTGAAAATCATCCGGGTAGTAGCCAAAGTTGGTCACCCCCTTGCGCTGGATGATCTCCATCCAGCGCGCCAGCTCGGCATCGGGGATGGGCTGGTCGGTACGCCAGTTGCGGCTCTGCAGCTCGAACACCAGCCGATTGGCCGGCACCTGTGCCAGTGAATCCTCCGCCAGCCTGGCCAGCCACTGGTCGGGATTTTCGGCCTGCTCCATATAGGGCATGGCCATCACGGCGGTGTAGTCATAGGCCTTGGCAAACGCCGCCATACTCTGGGCGAACCACTGCTGGGATTGCGGCTCGGTCACCAGCGCCGCATAGATGTTGCGGGCAGTCTTGAGACCGTCGGCGCCCCCTTGCCGGTAACGGGCGGCGGCATCGCGCAGCGCCATGGTGAAATCGATCAGCAGATCGGTCTTCTGCTCCCCTTGCACCTGCAGCGCATCCGGGGTGCGAGCCAGCGGCATCGGCCCCTCGTAGTCGCTCAGGAAGGCGTCGTCATGGAACAGCAAGCCATCGAACTTGGTGTAAAAACCGAGATCCTCGTAGATATCCAAAAGGATTTGACGGCTGGCAGGATCCCAGGGCGAGAGGCGCAAATACTGCCCCTTGGCCGGAGCGCCGGTACGGCTGTCGGTGACATAGGCATGGTTCGGCCCCATGTCGTAGGCCATCACCGGCATCCAGGCGAACACCTTGACCCCAGCCCGGGTCTTGAGCTGCCAGGCGACCCGATTGAAGAGATCCGCCTTGACCGGCATATGGCGGTTGGGGAAATAGAGCGCCTCCGCTACCCCGTCGCCGTTGTCATCGGCATAGGCCTGCAGATAGACGGTGGTGATGCCGTAACCCTTGATCCGGTCCAGCAGCATGTCGATATTCTTGTTCATCTGCTGCGGATCCTTGTCATAGACATAGTCCAGATCCACGTGCACCAACCGCTCCACCTGCCGCTCCCAGGTATTGCCCCCCATGATCTCGTCCAGAGTTTCGAGGCTGGTGTCCTCCTCCAGCAGATAGCGGCGCACCGTGCTGCCCGAGTCACTCAGCTTGTTGAGCCCTTCCGCCAGGGTGAAGGTGTAGGGCATCCCCGCCGCACGGGCGAGATCCAGCGCAGTCTGGTTGAAGGCGCCATAGGGCCAGACCAGGATCCGTGGTGCCCGACCGGTCTGCTCCCTGAGCTGGCTGGCCGATGCGTCGAAGTCCGCTTTTATTCGGGCCCGATAGTCGGCCATGCTCTCGTAGCCATTCTGGCTCCAGCCTGCGGTGGTCACCGCCGGCTGCACGTTGCCCTGCGGGTTGGCAAGCAGCCCGTAGTGGGAGGTGAAAGTGTGGGAGGCCAGCTCCACCAGTCCGGAGTCCTGCATCTCGCGGATCTGCGGCCAGCCGACGAAGTAGCCGCGCGGCAGCTTGTCATTGCCGTACGGGACCATCTTGTCATCGGCCACATCCAGCCAGCTGCCCACCAGCGCAAAGACCGCCGGATAGTTGTAGAGCTTGAGCAGCGGATAGACCAGCCGGTAGAAGCTATCGTAGCCGTCGTCGAAGCTGAGCAGGATCGCCTTCTCCGGCAGCGGTGCCTTGCCCGCTTTGGCATCCAGGATCTGCTGGAAGCTGACCGGGTGATAACCCTGCTGCTTGATCCAGTTGAAGTGGCGGATCAGGGTGTCGCGCCGGATGGTCTGGGGATAGAGCTTGAGGTTGGGGGTCAATTTCAGATCGACGATATCGTGGTAGCAGAGCACCACATAGTCATCGGGTTGCCGGGCCGCCTGCGTCAGCGAAGGCAGCAGTGCAAGCAGCAAAACGAAAGGGGCAAGCCAGCGTCTCATCACATGAAACTCCATTGCAGATTGGCGAAGATGAAATTTCCGAACTCGGGATTGCCGTCATAGATGGCCTGACGGCGGCCAAGGCCATAGCCCAGGCTGAGGGCGGGAGAGAGGATCCAGTCATGGCGATAGCTGAGCTGCCACCCCTGATCGCTGCCATAGCCCTGCTGCCAGTAGTGGTTACCACTCATGGTCAGGCTCTGCAGCAGGGAGCGACGCCCATCCAGCGGCAGCCGGTAGCGCCCCGCCAGCTCCAGCTCCAGATTGCGATCCTGCAAGGGATTGAAGTAGTCAACCTCCACCGCCTCGTTGCGGGAGGTGGCACCCCGCAAGGTGGTATCGAACCACCAGCGATCCCGGCGCCAGAGATCCTGACGCAGCCAGCCGGAGGCCGTCAGCCGCCGGTTGCCATCGCTAATATCCATCTGCTCCAGTCGCAGTGCCCCCTCGCGGGTCTCATCCTGACGCCAGCCCAGATCGAGCTGGTATTGATCGGCGTGGTTGCCGCGCGCCAATGCCCGCAGCGGGGTGTCGGCACTGTTGAGATTGATGGCTGCACCCAATGTCCAGTGATCATCCAGCCGCCAATCGAGGCGACTCCAGAGATAGCCTTTGTGGTTGAGCTCGCTGCCCGTGCCCCCCTCTAGCGTCAGTTGCAGCGGGTAGAAAAAGATCTCGGCCCCCAGCCCGGTATAGGCGGCGCGTTCGGGCTGCTGGTCGAACTCGCCAAAGCTGCCCTGACGACGGACAAACAGCCGATCACCGCCATCAGTGCGAGCGCTGTAGAGGCGGCTGTCGTAGCTCCAGTCACGGCTGGCCTGCACCGAGCCCCCTTCGTTGCGGCCATGGGTCAGGTCGGTAACAAATTGTGGCGCCTGCTCCAGAGTCAGCCGCTGCTGCAACTCCTGACGATCCCGGGTCAGGTTGCCAAGGGTGCGCACGGCCTGCGGCGTGCCCTGCCAGTCCCCCTTGTCGAGCCGGGCGTTGAGGCGACCCGGCTCGGCCAGCACGGTGCGTCCTGCTGGCAGCCAGCGCACAGCCTGCTGATAGGCCTGCTCGGCTTCATCGGGATGACCCCGCCAGCGGCGGATATCCCCCAGTTGCAGCCAGAGCCAGGGATTGGCAGGCGCGGTTTTCAGCCATCCTTCCAGCTGCCGCTCTGCCGCGCCCGCCTCACCACGCCAGGCCTGCAGCAAGGTTTTCAGCTGCAACACCTTCTCGTAGTCGTCGTTGGCCATCCGCATGTTGCCGGTGAAATCCCAGCGAGTCGGTGGCTCCTGCCAACCGGCCAGCAGCCCCTGCGCCGCGCCATAGCGCTCTCCATCCGAATAGGCATAGAAGCGCTTCTCCAGCAGGCGTTTGTCTTTGGCCCGTGCAGGGGTCGCCAGTTGCTGGTAAATCACGGAGGCCTCATCCACCCGCCCCAGCCCGGCCAGTGCATCGGCGCGCGCCTCCAGCACATAGTCAGGCAATGGCCCCTCGGCCTGCAGCGTAGCGGACTCCCGTTCGGCTCGGGCAAACTCGCCGAGGGCAACCAGCGTCACCACTACATCTCGGCGGGCACTGATATAGAGCACATGATCGTGGGGGGCGCGGGCCAGGATCCGTTCTTGCAGCGCAAGAGTGCGGGTCAGGGAACGGCGGGCCAGCACCGGATCCTCGGTCTGGGCCGAGATCCGCAGCAGATTAACCGCCTGGTAGTAGTCGAGCCAGAGCCGGTCGACGGGTTTGAACAGCTTGGGGTAACGGCCCATCAGGTCTGCTGCCGCAGGCCCCGCCCCCAGGCTCACGGCTACCCGATAGAGTGCCAGCACCTGCTCGGGGTTGTCCGGCTCCAGGTCCAGCCACTGCTGACGGGCCAGCAGCTCCCCCATGGGATCTTCACCCTGGCGGGCGGCATAAATGCGGGCTTCGAGGATCGCTTGGTCGCGGCCGAAACGGGCTTCATAATCAGCCGCTGCGCGGCGGGCCAGCTCGCGGTTGCCCTGATCACTGGCAGTGAGAAACAGCCCGAGCCAGCCATTGTGGTTGGCGGGATCGCGCCCCTGCAGGATGCGGTAATAGCTGATCGCTTCGGAGTAGCGCTTCTCGTCGCGGGCGGCACGGGCCACCCCTTCCAGCGTACGGTTGCTGATGGGGCTGAGCTCGCACGGCTCACAGGCGGCCAGCGCCCCCTTGCGATCACCCCGCCACAGCTGCACGGCGATCAGATCATCGAGCACCTTGCCATCACCACTTTGTCGATAGAGAGCATCCAGCCCGTGCGCTGCCGCATCCAGCTCTCCCGCCCGGGCCTTGATGACCCAGGCTTCACGCACTCTGTCCACCTCACTGGCACACACCAGCAGGGGCAACAGCGCCAACATCAAAAAGATGCGATTCATTCGCAACATACCACCCATAACAAACGCTGGTCGTATCGTCCCTGCACGGCCATACGGATATACACACCCGTCCGCTCCTGCCTGATGAGCAAGAGGGCTTCCTGACTTGTGTGCTGATTTCGAGGGTGAAAGGCGGGCAACGGCCACACCTTTCCTATGTGCGGCCCAGCCATCTCCGGGCGGAGATCTGAGGCTTTCCGAACCCGATTCACATCGGGAGTGGCAAGGTGGGCGATTTTGCAGCTGTGGACAATTTAGTCAATCCGACAAGATGGGAATGGTTCTCAAAAAGATGTATAGATCAATCTTTATGCACAAAGGTGAGTGCAAAAAACACTATTAACAAAACAGACATAACAGCGTGAATCACCGAATCTATTACCTTGCCGCTCACTGTTCACGCTCATCTTCATATGAATACATATTTGATGGAAAAATCGCGGACACTATTGCCAAAGCGACACCTGGTGTCGTACCCATCCCTAGTGAGGTATCCCCCACTACAGCTGTAACAAGGGATAGCCATAAGGCGCCGTGCTCCCGGCATGCTCACCGAGAGCACAGTGGATTACACGGCGGATACTCGCCGGTAATGGTTAACGATCCAAATATTGATATCGACGCTCATACGAACATTCAACGCATGTCAGCCATTCCAGGCAAGTAACGTAGTGAAAAGAACCAGCGTTGGCTACCACATGAGCTCGGAGAGACCATAAGTGCCCGCTGTTGTCGCTCAGCCAAGGGCTCTGCATGAAAACTTGCGCGTTCTCCCTTCTGAACGAACAACTCATGAATCAAACCAGTCACACGACCCTCGCAGGGAGAAAGAACATCCAGATAGAGCTCACGCTCCGGCTTGCTCAGCACTGTGGTTCCACTTCCATCCTGAACCATCAGATTCACTCCCTTATCTGACAGGCGGGTCAGAAGATCCCGATAGGCTTGTGGGCTCATTTTGCCAGTGAAGAAGCTGCTGATATAGACGGGTTCCGGACTCACTTCGCGCAACGCCTTGGCAGAGCTGGCCAGATGCCTAGATAGCAGTGCTTGCCGTTCGGGGTCGCGCCAATTGAAATCGTCCAACTCTGCAGGTAGGTACCAACCCGCAATACTTCCCTCACCCAGAAGATTTAACCACTCTTCGGCTAGAAGATGGTTGTGACTTTTCTGCTGCTCAAGATAGCGAGCAAGAGAACCTGCACTTTGATCCTGGCGTTGAAAAAATGCAGGATCCGCGTAAAGCCCCAGAACCAGCTTCAACCCCGCGGCATGAGCTCTTTTTAGCCTGGCTGCCAACCAAGCGCTTTCCTCTGGCTTTGCGAAAGCATCACCGTAGCGAGTCCACTGCACGATTAGCGTATCGAACCCTTCCTGCTTCACCTGAGCAACTATCTCATCCCAGCGCAACTCTCCGAGGGTGGCATCCCGCAACTGGGGCTGATAGAAGATGCCCTGGCTAGCCTGGGCAGGCAGCACAATTCCCAGCAGAATGAGTAGCAAACCCTTGAACCAATATCTCATTACCATCTCAATCCCATCGTCATCATCAGGGTGCCTTTGTCATAGTCATTACCGGATTTAATGTCCTTGATGACGGGATCACTCTTCAACCGGTGCTGATATTCGATCCCCAAGCTCAATTTATGGGGCCAAGCATCGTATTGAGTCTCTCCGAACCAGTGGTTCCAGCGTAGCCCAACGCCCCCCATCAGCAGGGTGTAATCGTCAGAGCCCGACACATACTCCACTATGCCATTCTTGCCACTGTAGTAGCCTCGATCCGGACTCTTGTCGTTCCAATATTGGCGTCCCTGAACATGCGCATAAGGCTCTACAGTGTCACCCCACCTAATTTTGTGGTGGTAGCTGACCCGATAATCAGCCACCAGACTGCTCTGCTGTGAACGCAGGTAACGAGCTACATCCAGATAGAGGTTCTGTGCCCACCAGCCACTATCACCGACATGCCACTCATCACTATATTTGCCACCATTCAAAAAAGAAGCGCTGGCACGGATCAGAGTATCGTGTTCGCCCCCTTGACTGCTGTTGAGTGGCAGCAGCTCTTCGGCCGCGAAGAAGAGAGTCTGACTTCCGAATGGTTTCCAGCGCAGCCCTATCCCCAGGGTGGGATCCCGGAAATCAAGCGGGTTGCTGCCAGTCTTCTCCATATAGGTGCCGTCATTCGGGTCGCCCTCATCTAAATGGTAAAGCCGCTGGCTCTGACTGCTGCCATAGAGACGGCCATACAAGGAGAGCGTCTTGCCATCACGGATGGTCTCTTCTCCCAAACGGTACTCTAACTCTGTCTGGGCATAGCTCTGAGCCACGGCATTACCGCCGATGCCACTGACCGTGCCCTGACCATTCCCGGTCCATGCATCAAAACTGTAAGTCCAGCGCCGACCCAGATCTTCATACAATCGTCTCAAGTCGTAACGTAATTGCGCCGGTTGATCGCCATCAATGGCTTTGGTGGCATACATTCGCGCTTTCGGGTTGTGAGCCAGGGATTGATTGATATAAACAAGCTGCTCCGCCAACTCGGTATCCCCCTCCCGATATAGGGACTCCAACCAGTCACTGGCCGCCTGTTTCTCGCCATTGTTCAGAAGGGCATAGCCGTAAGCCAGCTGGTATTCCCGATTATTCGGCTCAAGGCGGTTTGCTACCTGCAATGCCGTACTCGCCTGCGACGTTTGTCCACGTTTTTGATAATGATCCGCCACCTGGGCATAGTCAGCAGCTTGCGGCATCAAGGCAATAGCCTGCTCAAGGCTTGCAATCGCTTGTTCATCCTGCTGGGTCTTGGCCAAAGTTCGCCAGTATTCAGCATCCTGAGGCAACCCTGACTGCAGATATTGCTCAAGCCACCGCCGAGCTTGAACAATATCTCCGGCAGCGAGGGCTGAACGAATCGCTGCCATTTGCTCTTGTTGATCAGAAGCCAGCGTAACCTGCTGCCAGGCCTTGAGCGCTGCATCGTAGTGCTGATTTTCATACGCCTGATAGGCAAATTGACGTACATCACCAGGCAATCCAAAACTGGCGGCCCGAGAAAAGGCATATTCAGCCAAGCCCGGCTTGCGGTGTCGATAACAACCTCCGAGAGCACGCCAGCTGTCAGCATCATAACGGGCTGAGAGATCACCCAGCACCCGCATAACCCCGTCACATTGACCAGACAGTGCCAACAGATTGGCCTGCAGAGTACGCAGCGCCGGATCGCTCAATGGTTCAGATAGGTGATCGGGCAATGTGCCAGACCCCTTATCCTTTTGCAGCAGAGCCAAACGCCGAATCAACGTCTCTCGATCCGACAAGTTGGCTCCCTGATAGGGCCAATATTCGATGAGCAGCTCGCGAGCCGCCGTCAATAAACCTGCACGCTGCAACTGGTAAGTAAGCCGATCCAACTGCCTCATTGGTTGTCCATAGTCCCGGATCAACCAGCGCCCCTCTCTGATCAGTTTGTGCCATTGGCGCTGATGCAAGGCCGATTCGAATGCCAACTCAGCACTCTCGTGTGACGGCACGCTCACCAGCAATTTATCCAGCTCCGCCCAACGCCCTTCCTGGCGTAATACAGGCAACATCAAGTTGGCATAAAATCGCTGATTCTCAGCAAATTGCAACACCTCGTCGCCCTTCAGGATTCCTGTATTGGCTGAGAGCTGCAACCATTCACGCTCCTGAGCTGCCTTGGCAAAATGTGGTGAATGAGACCGCAGATAACGCCTTAACGCTGCACTATCCGGCTCCTTGGCAAGGGCAAGTGCGATGGCCGAATCCACTTCACCATCTTGACTCGGCAAACGGCGACGCAATACAACAGCTTGGGTGACATCCCCTTGTGTCAGTAGCATATTGAACCACTGCTTCAGCTCTCCAAGGCTCAGTTTTCCTGCTTTATCGAGCCAGGAAAGCTGCCCAGCAGCCAAGCCCCAATTCCGTTCACCCAGTGAGCGGGCAAGAAGGTCATGCCGCAGTGTCAACCCCTGTGGGGTGGCTGCAAGTTCGGGGTCATCCAGTAAAGTAGCCAACCCTTGCAGGTCCGCATCCAACAACTTTCGCTCGGCCCTTGCGACCTTGCACTCGAGCAAATTACAGTCAGGATCGAATGGTTTTTTACGCTGCAACCCTTCAGCGAAGGTTAATAGCTCGGCATCCTGCGGCGTGATAGCTAACTGCTGGCGCACCAGCGCCATAGCCTGCTTGTCTTGACCAAAATGCTCATAAGCTCGGGCAAGATAGAGGGCTATGACCGGGTTTTTAGGTTGCAGCTTGCGAGCCTGTTCGAACTCGGAAATTGCGCGATCACGATGTCCCCGCTCAATGGCAGAGAACCCTTTCTGCAAATGAGGATAAAGCACGAAACGCTGATAACTGCTCACTCCGGGCCCCAATTCATATTCATGGGGAGCAGCCATAACTCCCTGACCAAGCAACAGCCCTGACAAAAGCAAAAATTCGGGACGCATCAGATAGTCTCCTCCGAGCGTTGCGCCAACCAGCTATCATTCACTCCCGCTTCCCGCAGCAGTTCGTACAGGTTCAGTTGATAAGCCCCTTGCAGCGTAAGAGCTTGAGCCAACACCTGCTCACAGATCACTTCTTGATCGACCAGAAAATGGGCGAGTGTCAATTCGCTTCGCTCATGTCGCAGCAACAAGGAACGCAACGCCGCTTCATCTATATGGCCGAGCGTGATCAGCAGTTCGGGCAACATCACCTGACTGGCCAGATATCGGTTCCAGATCGTAATTGATTGCTCTTCAGTAACCAGACCATCCGTCAGTGCTCGCTGCAGCAATGCTTTTGGGTCGATACGCTGACCACGGGCATACCAGCGACGAAGGCCCACGGTCACTTCTCCTCTGCAGGCGATCACATAGGTAACGGGTGACCGGAGTTTGCGAGATAGCGCGCCAAGAGAGACAGGGTCTAAATAAACCTCACATGCAAGCACCAGCACCCCATCCTCAATACGTAGCGGTAACACCCCATAGTGCATAGCAACGTTGGGCGGAACCTTGTGCAGCAGATATCGCTCCAGACCATAGGCATCGACATGTTCCCAATTCACCCCACTCTGCTCAGCCACCCCTGCAGCCAGCTGTTCACTGGTTAGTAACCCTTGTTGCACCAGGTTGCTGCCCAAGCGCAAACCGGGCAATCGGTTCATTAATACCTGTTCAAGCTGCTCCTTGGTCAGTGCGCCCTGATCAATCAGGATCTGGCCTAACGGTCGCCGTGCCCGGTTTTCTTCTCCCAAGCTTGGGAAGTCGTGGGTAGTTTTGTCCCAAGCAACCCGACGCGGATCCCCTTGTGCAATGATTTGGGAAAGCGCACGCCAGTTGGCCATGAAGTTGATTACATTCCCCCAGAAAAGGCGGGGAATGGACATAAATCCTTGCACTATGCCGTAGTAGCGAGTTACGAAAATCAAGCGCTGCAACATTCGATTAAGCATAAGAAACAGGTTGATCCAAAGCAGGGTGACCAACCAGTTGTCACCTTCGAAGATAGATAGAAAGTAGTAGGGATCCTCGGCAAGCCACTGATAACACAAGAGAGCAAGTAACTGGAGCAAAATAAGACTGGCAGTAAAACTGAGAAAATTGGTCAGAGCCCCCTTGCGATCTCGCCACAGGAAGTAGTTAAGCTTCCAGTTGCGGCTCCATTTGTGAGTCTTGAAACCTTGATAGACTATACCAATGATCCAGCGTGACTTTTGGCGCACAGCCGTCTGGAAAGTATCGGGAAAATACTCCCTTACACAGATGACATTGGTATCCCGCTCATGCATACCAAGTCGCCAACGCTTATTCGGGGTACTTCTGACCTCACGAATGACTGGGAAACGGACGAATATCTCTTCCATCCCCTTTTCCTTAAGACGGAAACCTATGTCGTAGTCTTCAGTCAGACTTTGCACATCAAAAGCGATACCGTCCCCATCTTCCAACAGCGCGATGACGGCACGGCGGCTGAAACAGGTACCAACGCCAGCGCTGGGTACCTGACCTGACACAGCCTCACGCACCGGAACATCCTTGCTATGCAATTCGGCAAACTCGTCCAGATAATGCAAGCTGGTAAAATTGAACCAACTACGTTCAAAGGGATAGACAGGGATCTGGATAAGATCCTTGCGGCCTACCAAGTAGTTGAAAAGCCTCAACTCCATGTCCGAAATAACATCTTCGGCATCGTGAAGAATGAAACCTGCGAAAGAGAGGTTGGCCTTGCGCTCGAACTGGAAAATGGCATCAAGCACATTGTTGAGACAGTCCGCCTTGCTGGTCGGCCCAGGACGGGCACACACAACTTTGTGCACATTAGGAAAACGGGCACAAACTTCATCCACATCCTTCTGAGTATCCGGATCATTGGGGTAGGTACCGACGAAGATCTGATAGTTTTCATAGTCAAAACGGGTCGCAGCCAACTCCGCCATCTGACCAATTACGCCCGTTTCATGCCAGGCTGGCACCATAATGGCGAGAGGTTGCTCCTCCCGTTCATAAAGCGCCAGATAATTCAGCCGATCGTGCTGTCGATAAACCGTCAGCCGCCGCCAAGCACTTCGGAGCCAATAAACGACATCGATGAAAAGGTCATCCAGTCCACTCACCAGCATGGCTATTGCCACTACGATAGCGATCAGCTTCAGACCATATAGATAGGTAGCAAAACCATCCACCAACCAATATTCCGGCATCCCGATTACCTCAGCAGAGTGTCTGCCATGATAGCCACGATGCGGGAACAGGCCTGGCCATCCCCAAACGGATTTGCCATCTCTCGTGGCTCAAAGTCCCCGGCTTGCCATAGCTCACTGACTCGCTGGACAATGAGTTCCTCATCCGTCCCCATCAGTTGTGCGTAACCGGAATCGACAGCCTCGGGGCGTTCCGTTTCTTCACGCAATACCAGCAGTGGCACCCCATAGGTTGGCGCCTCTTCCTGCAAACCTCCAGAATCCGTCATAACCAACCATGCATCAGCGATAGCCTGTTGCATCGCCAGATAATCCAGAGGCTCAGTCAACGTGACATTGGATAAATGACCAAGCAGTGGGTAGACAACCTGCTTGATGACGGGGTTTAGGTGTACCGGGAAAAGCACTCGCATACCGGGATTGGCGGTAGCAAGCCGCGCGATGGCACGGCAGATCCCCGCAACTTCATTGCCCCAATTTTCGCGCCTGTGTACCGTCACCAGCAGATGTCCCGGTTGATCTCCTTTACGTTTGATACCGTGACGTTTGCTGGCCCATAACTGGGCATCAATGACAGTATTGCCAGTCACATGTACCCTCTCTGTCGGCACCTGTTCAGCCAACAGGCTGTCACGCGCGCGATCCGTCGGCGCCATATGCAATTGGGCAAGACGCCCAATCATCTGGCGAAGACCCTCTTCAGGAAAAGGGCGATCGAGGCGATAAGTACGCAATCCGGCCTCAACATGAGTAATGGGAACCTGATGATAGAAGGCGGTCAAGGCACCCAAAAAGGCGCTTTCTGTATCCCCCTGGACAATCACCATGTCCCACTCGACTTGCACCATCAATGACTCGAGTTGAGCACGACACCCCTGACTGAAATCAAACAAGCTGGAACCATGACGAAGCAGAGCATAATTGGGGGTAATATCAAAACAATCAAGCACTTGAACAGCCATGCTATCATGCTGACCGGTATGCACCCAGCATACATCTGCCCATGGCTTCTGCTTGAGAGCATGGTAGAGAGGGGCAAGCTTGATTATTTCCGGGCGGGTACCCGACACCATCATGATCTTTTTCATCACAAGCAACTCCATTCAAAAAATCCGAGATCACTACAGTCGGTTGAACAAATCAGTTATTAGCTGCCCTGTATGACTGTTCAAGTGACTTCAATAATTAAAAATGCTGGAGAGGATGAGAACGCAGGAGAGAACCCCCACTGACGACAGACTAAAAATACAGTCCGTGTACAAAAACAGCAGTCGCCTATCAGCACCACAAGGGTTCAGGAACGGGCCAAATTGTGCAGATATCTTGCATGAACCAGACCGGGAGCTACCTGTATCTTGTGGTGAGTCATCTAAACCTCACGAAAAGGCAGCCCAGCCATCTCTAAAGAGATCTGTAACTTTCCGGACCCGGTTCACATCGGGGGTGGCAAGGTCTCCAATTCTGTCCAAAGGATAATAATTAGTCAACTCTATAGTGTGACAACTTATTACTTCATCCATTGCACTATCAACAACATTAAAATACTGAAACATTGGGTTTACACGGATTTTTCTGCAAAATCATTACGCTGATATGATATAGCCCTGCACGGGTTGCAGGACTATATCCACATAAATGGCTCAACCTAAGGAGCCGCATCCTGCGTCAATGCTTGATGCGCTGGGCTACCCACGCTTCGAAGTCGGCCAGCATGCGGGTTTCCGACTCGCTGTTGTCGGCGATAAGCTCGGCGCCATGTACCACCCGGATATGGGCATCAAGCGGGCTTCCCTCGCCAGCCGCGGGGCGCTGCTGGGCGGCGGCCATGCAGGCTTGCGCCTGTTGCCACGCTTCGGCGGCGCTCAGGTTGCATGCCTCGGCCAGCGGCACCGCGCTGAATCCCTCGCCGGTCAGGCTGCGCAGGGTCTCATCGTGAGTCATGCCGTTACCCGGCCCCCAGTAGTGGGCAGCCAGATCCGGCCCGATGCGCGGGTTGTCGGTGAGGTAGCCATCACGCTTGAGGAAAAAGGCGCGGGTCTGCTCCACCGCCATCAGCGCCAGCAGGTAGCCGTGATAGGCGCAGGCCGACTCCTGATTAAGGAGGTGCGGAATAGCCAGCAGCGGGCGCGGGCTCTCTACCCCGAGGATCTTGCGCTCCCACTGGCGGGCCAGCGCCAACACAGCCTCGGGGGTGCGCTCGGCCTCATCCATGGCGTAGAGATCCCGCTCGAAGTAGGCCACCAGCGCGATCTGGCGCTCGTTGAAGGCACGAAACGGCTGACGCGCTTCGATCATCTCCTTGATAAGCGCATCGGGGATTGGCTCTCCCGCCGCATTTCTGGCGTAACGTTTCAGCCAATCGGCATCGTCCAGCAGGCTGTCGCAGAACATCGACTGGGTCTCGGCATAGGCCATGGAGGTGGGCGGAAACTCCTGTGAGAAGCAGGGGGCATTGCCGGTGACATTGGCAAAGTGCGCGGCGTGGCCTCCCTCGTGGAACAGGGTGTTGAGGCCACTCCAGCCGCTGCCCACCTGCGCCGGATCGGCCAGGCTGGTGAAATTGACCACCGCCGGCACCCACTCCCCCTGCTGGAAGAAGCTCGGTACCGGGCTGTGGCAGAAGCCGTTCTCGTATTTCCCCTCCCGGGTCAGCAAATCCAGGGTCAGGGTCGCACCACGATACTGGATGCCGAGCCTGCGGAAGCTCTCGACCCAATCCCGCAGTGCCCGCGAGAAGGGCACATAAGGATCTAGCTGGCGGGTCACATCACCGCTCACGCTGTAACGCAGGTTGTGGGGCAGCAGGGCCGCCTCCCCCTTGGCAACCTTCAGCTCTTCCAGACTCTGCTGCAACCGGGCGTCGGTGCGGGCAATAAAGTCGTCGAGGATGGCAAACAGCTGCTCCGGGCTCATCTGCTCGTTCTTGCGCACCTTGTAGTCGAAGTAGTCGCGATAGCCCATGGTGCGGGCAAAGCGGTTGCGGATCGCCACCACCTCGAGAAAACCGTTGCCGACCACCCACTGCTCCAGGGTGTGGAACATGGCGAGCGCGCTCTGGCGCACCGCCTCGTTCGGGCTGGCGGCGAGCGAGGTACTGGCGGCAGGCAGGCTGCCAGCGACCTGCTGGCCCTGCTCATCCAGCAGGGTCAGTTTCAGCCCCTTGCGGCGGGCGAACAGCGCCGCCTCGGCGGCTACCAGCTCATCCATCAGGGCGGCAGCGGCGGGATCTTCAATCACATTGCACTCGAAGAAGGCGATCCAGCCTTGCAGACCGCGCTTGAGATCATCCTCGTCGGCCTGCGCCAACATCTCCCGCAATTCGGGCAGACGGGCCGGATTGGCACAAAAGGCCTTGTAGGCCTGCTCGGCCGCGGTGAAACCGGCCTGATCATCGCTGGTGCCCATATAGGTGGACCAGAAGAGATCCTCCTTGCGCCTGTGCACCTGCAGGTAGTCGGCGTTGAGCTGGTTGAAGTAATTCCTGGCAATGGAACTCATAAATTCCCTCTTGTTATGGGGTCACCCGCAGCGGGGCCCACTCCTTTTTTTGAAGAAATGCCAAACCATTCACACTCTTTGGCAAAAATTGCGCAGGGATGCGCATCAACACGCTACCAAAAAGTGGGGGTTGCTGTCTGCTGACTATACTGATGTTAAAACGCTCATTTGAGAAAGCTCGGCAAGAGACTGAAAGTAAATGAGTTGTTAACTCTTACGAACTGGCTGCCGCGGTACAGAGCCACATAAAATCAACAGGGAAATGAGGGTTTAGTCATGTTCAAGCTCGGTGATATTACCGTGAGCCGCAAATTGATTTTGCTGCTCGCACTGGCGTTTGTCGGTTTTGTCTCGCTGCTACTTATCTCGGCCAACGCGCTCCAGCGCAATCTGATGAGCGAGCGAGAGGCGCGGCTCAATGCGGTACTGGAGCAGGCCATGAGCCAGATCCAGTTTCTGGCCAGCACCCTGCCAGCAGAGCAGGCCCAGCAGGAGGCGCGCAAGCTGCTGACCAACACCCGCTTTGATGGCAACAACTATTTATTCGTCATCGACGAGAACCGCACCATGGTGGTTCACCCTATCCGTCCCGAACTGGTCGGCCAGAAAATGGGTGAAGGGGGCGCCGCCACCGCCGGGCAGTTCTGGTATCAGATGGTGGATATCGCCAAAGGGGGCAAACAGGGCACTCTGCAATATGTGTGGGTCGGCCCGTCGGGTGAGACCGCCGACAAGCTCTCCATGGTCTCCGGCTATCAGCCCTGGGGCTGGATCCTCGGTTCCGGCATGCTGCTGCAGGATATTCAGCAGACCATCTGGGCCCAGTACATGAAGATGGGTACCGCCACCGCCATCGTGATCCTGCTGATGGGGCTGCTGGGCTGGCGCATCACCCACTCCATCGTCTCCCCCCTCAGCCAGATCAACCACGCCATGCAGCGGGTCGCCAAGGGGGATCTGGTAGTGAGCATCCCGGTACAGGGCAAGGATGAACTGGGAGTGGTTGCCCGCTGTACCAACCAGAGTCTCGATGCCATCCGCCACGCCCTGCTGGAAGCCAGCCAGGGGGCTCGCAACGTGGCGGATGCCGCCCTGCGCATCGCCGCCTCTGCCGAGCAGACCAATCAGGCAGTCACCAGCCAGCGGGATCAGCTGGCCCAGCTCGCTACCGCCATGAACGAGATGAGCGCCACCATCTCCGATGTGGCCGGACACGCCGAAAATACCGCGCGGGATACCCAGGAAGCGACCGGTGAAGCCGGGCTCGGCAACCGCGACGTTCACGCCAGCGTGCACGGCATCAAGGCGCTGGCCACCGAGGTGGAGCAGGCCACCCAGCAGGTCAACCAGCTCAAAGAGGGGGTGATGCAGATCAGCGAAGTGACCGCCGTCATCAGCGCCATTTCGGAGCAGACCAACCTGCTGGCCCTCAACGCCGCCATCGAGGCAGCACGGGCTGGCGAGCAGGGCCGCGGTTTTGCCGTGGTGGCCGACGAGGTGCGCCAGCTGGCCAGCCGCACTCGCCAGTCCACCGAGGAGATCCAGAGCACCATTGCCCAGCTGCAGCAACGGGCCGTCACCGCCGCCAATGCCATGGATACCAGCCGCAAACTGGCGGAGAGCAGCGTCAACCAATCCCAGCAGGCGGGGCAGGATCTCACCCTGATCGTCAACCACATCCAGCATGTGAGCGACATGGCGACCCAGATCGCGACCGCCGCCGAGCAGCAGAGCATGGTGGCCGAGGATATGAACCGCAACGTCAGCGGCATCAACGACTCGGCGCTGGAGATGTCACAGTCCGCCTCGCAACTGGCGCAGGAGAGCGAGCTGCTGGCCGGTCTCTCCCGCAGTCTGGATGAGCGACTTGCGGTGTTCAAACTGGGCAAGGAGTCCGCCGCGGCGCCGATGATGGCGCCCCTGTCTCCCCCCGCCGGCGAGCAGCACGCCCGCCATTGATGGCGTCAATCTGTGTCGCCTTGTCATCCGACCTGCCAGCTCAGCTGGCAGGTTTTTTTACGCCGCAAAACACGCAGCAAGCATGCATCTTATTGGCATATTCAACGGTATTCGACGCCATTCACAAATAAGAGAACAATTTAAAAACAGCCAGTTAGAATGATTTACGCGCCATTGGATGATGCATTTAAACATTCAACTTCAAATAGCGAATCAATGCAGTGCACAATGCTGATGGCCGAACATTTGGCCCATCACTAATCATCTAGTCATTTGGCAAACCGACCGAAAGGTCGGGACGCAAAGCCTCCGGTCTACAGACGTTTTGTCCAGGATAGCGGGGTTGCCACACGCAAGTGTGTATCGGGGAATCCCCAGGCCAACTGACTGCCCACATCTGTCGAACAGAGGAATGTATGGCAGCAAAAATCCAACTCAATCACATCGCCGCGGTGCTGGCCCTGCTGGCCAGCGGCAGCGCCCTGGCTCATGGCTACATCAGCCAACCAGAGAGCCGCAACTATCTGTGCAAAACCGGCGGCAACAGCCAGTGTGGCGGCGTGCAGTGGGAACCCCAGAGCGTGGAGGGCCCTTCCGGCTTCCCGCAGAGCGGCCCGCAGGATGGTCAAATCGCCTCGGCGGGCAGCCCGCGCTGGAGCGAGCTGAACATCCAGACCAGCGACCGCTGGACCAAGCGTGAAGTACAGCCCGGCCCCTTCGCCATCAGCTGGACCTTCACCGCCAACCACGTCACCCGCAACTGGCGCTACTACCTCACCAAGCAGGACTGGAACCCCAACCAGCCGCTCACCCGTGCCTCGTTTGACCTTAATCCCTTCTGCGTCATCGATGGCAACATGGTACAGCCGCCCAAGCAGGTGACCCATAACTGTATCCTGCCGGAGCGCACCGGTTATCAAGTGATCCTCGGCGTGTGGGAAGTGGGCGACACCAGCAACAGCTTCTACAACATCATCGATGCCAAGTTCAAAGATGGTAGTCAGCCGCCGCTGGAGTGGAGCCAGGCAGGCACCATCTACCCCTCCATCGACCTCACGGCAGGCGACAAGGCGATGACCCGGGTATTCGATGCCAACGGCGAGCGCCCCGATCTGCAGACCGTGCTGACCATCACCACTGCCGAGCAGGGCCAGAAGAACAACTGGGCCCATGCCCTCGCCAGCAAGATCAACGCCGAGCAAAGCCTGATCCGCGCCGGTCAGCAAGGAGCCGATGGCCAGTTCAATCCGGTCTACGGTATGAACCCCGTCTATCTGCATCGAGACAGCAAACTGGATCGAGTCGAGATTGACCTGCAACAGCAGCAACCGCCGGTGGTGGACAGTATCAGCGTCAGCGGTCTGGCCAGCGACTATGTGCTGGACAACGGCAAGGCAACCCTCGATTTCACCGTCACCGCACAGGGCGATCTGACCGTCTCCAACACCCTCTATGACCACGGCGGCGTAGCCAAGGGTGAAAGCAGTGCCGACATCAAGGACAGCAGCCACACCTTCACCATGGCGCTGGAAGGGCTCAAGGCAGGTCACCACCAGCTGGTGATCAAGGCCACTCCGAAAGCGGGCGGCGAGACCATCCAGCAGACCATGGATCTGATGTTCAAGGAGCAGAGCAGCGGCGAATATGACTTCGTCTTCCCGAACAACATCAAGTCCTACACCGCCGGTACCAAGGTGCAGCAGCCGAAAAATGGCAAGGTCTATCAGTGCAAGCCCTTCCCCTACAGCGGCTACTGCGTGCAGTGGGCCACCACCGCTACCCAGTTCGAGCCGGGTGTCGGATCCCACTGGCAAGAAGCCTGGATTGAGCTGAAGTGATCCGCAGCGGGTCATGACGCCATCAATACAACGGGGAGCCAGTGGCTCCCCTTCTTGTCTTCTATCTCCATTCAAATCTGGACGTCGATGGCGTGCTAGCAGCCCATAACGCCTCCCCGATAGCCTGTACGACTCTTGTGCAGTGCTCGCGATCCATCTCTCTATTGCTCATATCAGCCACTCGCACCGAGAGCCGGACGCAGACTCTGTGAGCCATGCCCCTCTGCCCCCTTGCTCGCTGTGCCATCATGGGATCAGGCTGCAACGACGCGAAAGGAAGCCGCCATGTGGATCAATGCTGAACCGGTCAACGGAGCCCTGGTCTCGCTGGCCATCGGCCTGATTATCGGACTGGAGCGGGGCTGGCAGGTGCGCCAGCTGGGGGATAACCAGCGCATCGCCGGGATGCGTACCTACGGCCTCATCGGCCTGCTCGGCGGGGTGTGCGGTTTGCTGCTGCCCACCCTGGGCCCCTGGCTGCCGCGGCTCGGCCTGCTGGCGGTGGTGATCGGCTGCGGCCTCTCGGTCTGGCTGGCCCAGCGCTGGCAAGGGGAGTTCGGCCTCACCAGCTCGGTGGCCATGCTGCTCACCTATTTGCTGGGGCTGATGTCGGTACTGCTGAGCCCGAGCGAGGCGGTGGCCTGCGCCGTGCTAGCCGCCCTGCTGATGGGGCTCAAGGGCAAGATCCAGCAGGGGATGCTGTTTTTGAGCGAAACCGAGTTCCACGCTACCTTGCGCTTTCTGCTTATCTCGCTGGTGCTGCTGCCGGTGCTGCCCAACGAGGAGATAGGTCCTCTCGATGCCTTCAACCCCTTCAAGATCTGGCTGATGGTGGTGGTGATCGCCGGCATCTCGTTTTGTGGCCACTTCGCGGTGCGGCTGCTCGGCACCCGCGCCGGGCTGGTGCTCACCAGCATACTGGCGGGATTGGCCTCCTCCACCGCCCTCACCCTGCAGTTCGCCCGCCTCAACAAGGAGCAGGGGGGGCTGGAGCGGCTGCTGGCCACCGGTATCCTGCTGGCGGGGGCCACCATGTGGCTGCGGCTGCTGGTACTGGTACTGCTCATTCACAGCGAACTGGCGATGCGCCTCGCCGCCCCGCTCGTATTGCTGGCAGCCACGGTGTACGGCTTTGCCTTCTGGTTCTGGCGCCAGCGCGAGGAGCTGACTGACGGCCCGGTACAACCGGAAACCAGCAACCCGCTCGATCTGGCCACCGCCATCAAGTTCGGCCTGCTGCTGGCGTTGATCGGCTTTATGGCAACGCTGCTGCAAGACAAGGTAGGCAACTCAGGGGTCTATCTGCTGTCGCTGGTGTCGGGGATCACCGACGTGGACGCCATCACCTTGTCGCTCTCCCAGCTCTCCCACAAGGAGCTGGCGCTGGAGGTGGCGGCCCGCGGCATCCTGCTCGCCGGTTTGATCAACTCGCTGGTGAAGGGGTTGCTGGCCCTCGGCATCGGCGGTCGCAGTCTGGGGCTGCGGGTGCTGCTCCCCTACTTCGTCTCGGCCCTGCTGATCCTCCCCCTCGTCTGGCCAGCAGGATGACGGGGATCACCTGCCAGAAGTGACAGACTGACGCCTCTCGCGCTTGTCACGTATACTGCCCCCTCTTGCAGCATGAGGAGGTAGCAATGGCGAGCGACTGGGACAAGGTACTGGCAGGCGGGGCGCTGGATGGCCAGAGCGAGGAGATAGCGAACGACCGGATCCGCGGTCAGGCGCTGCTGGCCAAGCTCAACGGTTCATCGGCGGGCGATGGCCCTTTGCGCCAGCAGATTTGCCGCGAGCTCTTTGGCCACTGCCCCGACTCCTGCTGGATCAGCACGCCGTTTACCTGCGAATTCGGCCGCAACATCCATATCGGCGAGAAGACCTTCTTCAACTTCAACGTCACCATTCTCGATCTGGGCGAAGTGCATATAGGCAGCCATGTGCTGCTGGCCCCCAACGTGCAGATCTACACCGCCACCCACACCATGAACTATCTGGAGCGACGCAACTGGACCGCCTACAACAAGCCGGTGCGGATCGGTGATGACTGCTGGATTGGCGGCGGCGCCATCATCTGCCCCGGCGTCACCATAGGGCCGCGCTCCATCATTGGCGCAGGCGCAGTGGTCACCCGCGACATCCCGGCCGACTCGGTGGCGGTGGGCAATCCGGCCAGGGTGATCCGCACCCTCAAGCAGGACGAGGAGCGCTGCTGGGAGCTGGCCCAATGATGGCGCTGGCGCTGCTGCCACTGGGTGCCGCCCTCTGGCTCGGCCTCGGCGAGCAGCAGTGGTGGCCGCTGGCCGTGTTGCTCTTCATGAGCTTGCTCACGGTGGCCGCCTACGCCTGGGACAAGCGGCAGGCGGTGCGGGGCGAGTGGCGCATTCCCGAATCCCGTCTCCATCTGCTGGAGCTGTGCGGCGGCTGGCCAGGGGCACTGGTTGCCCGCCAGTGGCTGCGCCACAAGACCCAGAAGCGCAGCTACCGGCTGGTCTTCTGGTTTATCGTGCTGCTGCACCTGACCCTGTGGGGACTCTGGCTTGGCCGCCCTCTCTGGCAGCAATAGCCACCTGGGTAACAAGGTGGTGGCTTGGCCGCCCGCTCCGGCAGCAATAGCCAACTGCATCACAAAGGCGAAACGGGCCCCATTGCGGCCAATTGGCGGCTGTGAGAAAACAGAACAGATCCCATCAGCGTTTTCGCCGTTTATAGACGACAAGGAGTCGTGACATGACCATGTGGACAGGCATAGTCCTGATCGTATTTATCAGCGTATTGTTCGGATATCTCGGCAAGCGAGCTCGCTATCAGATGGGGGATGCCCGTATCACGGATCGCCTCGGCAAGCAGGATCTGGTCATCCGGGAGCTACAGGAGCGGGTCGCCAATCTGGAGGCGATCGTCATCGAAGAGGAGAAGCGGCGCCCGTTTCGGGAGCTGTGATTTTTTCACCGCCAGGTTTCAGATACAGAGAGGGCTGCACTATGCAGCCCTCTCTCATTTCAGCAGACTCAGATTGCCAGCGGCAGCAACTCGGCATAGTCGCGGATCGCCGGAAAAGCGGTAATGATCTGCTCCGGCTTGCAGCTGTCCGGATTCTGGATCGCCAGCTGGTAGCCGATGCCATAGTCGGCGGCGGCCCGCAGGATCCGCTCGCTGTCATCCACAAACAGGGTACGGGCCGGATCGAACGCCAGCCGCTCGGCCAGTGCCTGCCAGCAGTGCTGGCTCTCCTTCGACCAGCCCAGCTCGTGGGTACTCACCATCAGATCCAGATGGTTGCTTAGTCCCAGCTGCGCATCCTTCACCGACAGGCTGGCAGGGTGGGCATTGGTGAAAAGCACCAGCTGCTTGCCCGCGGCGCGCAGCTCGGCCAGAAAGGGGATGGCGTGGGGACGCCACTGGATCTTCGCCAGCAGCTCCTGCTTGAGGGCACGAATATCGAGCCCCAGGGTCTCGCTCCAGTAATCCACACAGTACCAGTTGAGGGTACCGTTGACGGCGTGATAGTGGACGTCGATCTGCGCTTTGGCTTCATCCAGCGGCAGACCGAGCCGCTCGGCGTAACGCTCCGGCACCAGTTGCTGCCAGAGGTGGTTGTCAAAATGCAGATCGATCAGGGTGCCATCCATATCGAGCAAGACGGTATCTATCTGGTGCCAGGGCAAGGTGGTGGAGCGGGAGTGTGGCATCGGGCCTCTTGATCGCGGATCTCGGAAAACGGGGCGGCATTATAACGGATTTTTCCTCCCCCTTTGCCATCCCTGGCCCGTGGTGTTCGGTGTGAGAGTCGTTTACTCTTGAAGCACGATTTTTTAACGAGCAGCCAGCGTCCGATGAGCGACCCCCACAAGAGCAAACCCGAGCACATCTCAGCCGACCAACTGGATCACCCCAAGAGCAAGCCGGAGATCCTCAAGGCCGATATCGTCGCCGAGAGCCGACTGTTCAAGGTGGAATCGCTACACCTCAAATTCTCCAACGGCGAAGAGCGGGTCTACGAGCGGATGCGCGGCGGCAATCGTGGCGCCGTCATGGTGGTGCCGCTGTTCGATGCCCACACCCTGCTGCTGGTGCGCGAATATGCCGCGGGCACCCACTCCTACGAGCTGGGCTTTCCCAAGGGGCTGATCGACCCGGGCGAAGATGCCTTCGAGGCTGGCAACCGGGAGCTGATGGAGGAGGCGGGCTTTGGCGCCAACAGCCTCACCCTGCTCAAACAGGTGTCGCTGGCGCCCGGTTACTTCTCCAGCCGGATGGATATTTTGCTGGCGCGGGATCTCTTCCCCGAACAGCGGATCGGCGACGAACCCGAACCGCTGGAGGTGATCCCCTGGCCGCTGAACCGGATCGACGAATTGCTGGCGCGACCCGACTTCACCGAGTCGCGCAGCATCAGTGCCCTGCTCCTGGCCCAGAAGTGGCTGGCGGAGCAGGCAGAATAGCCCGCAGACGGGCAGTTAACAGACAGAGGATAACGAGATGCAGGAGTTGTTGGCCTGGGTGCCGGGGGTCAAGGAGATTGCCCGCGAAGCCGGAAGGATCCTTCACGACATCTATCACGGCGGTCAGTTCGAGCGTCAGCTGAAGGAGGATGCGACCCCGGTCACCAGTGCCGATCTTGCTGCCGATGCCTACCTCAAGCAGGCGCTCTCGGCGCTCACTCCCCACGTTCCCGTGCTGACCGAAGAGGCAGCCGACATCCCCTTCAGCCAGCGATCCAACTGGCGGCAGTACTGGCTGGTAGATCCCCTCGACGGCACCGGCGAATTTATCGCGGGTAGCGGCGATTTCGCCACCCTGATCGCCCTGGTGCGGGACAATGTGCCGGTGCTCGGGGTCATCTATGCTCCCGAGTCCAACGTGCTCTACTGGGCGGTGCGCGGCTACGGCGCCTTCAAGGAGGTGAATGGCGAGGTACTGCCCATCAGCGCCATGCATCACGAGCATGACCAGCCCGACTCGCTGGTAGTAGCCATCAGCCGCCGCCAGAAGCTGGAGAACCTCACCCGCCGCCTCAACCCGGCCATCAACTACGAGCTGATCCCGCTTGGTTCCAGCTCCCTCAAATCCTGTCTGGTGGCGGAAGGGGCAGCCGATTGCTACGTAAGGCTCGGCCCCACCGGCGAGTGGGACACCGCCGCCGCCCAGTGCATCGTCGAGGCAGCCGGTGGCCGTATCCTCAGCCTGGCGTTGCAGCCACTCAGTTACAACGAAACCGAGTCGCTGGAGAACCCTGACTTTATCGTGATGGGGGATCCGGATCTCGCCTGGGGCAACATTCTGGCCCACTAGACGAGTAGCAATATCATCACACCAGACAAGCAGGCGGCCCGATGGCCGCCTGCTTTTTCAGAGTCGTTGTCCGGGGTGATGGCCGGTGTGATCCGCTGGTCAAGGCGCTCTTGAACAGCGTGATACGCTGGCAAAGCGGCAAAATGATAGTGAAACATCACAATCGGTCGGCGAGAAATGGTACGATTTTTCACGTAATTCTGAAAACACCTGATTAGCCAAAATAAAAAAATGACAGTAGATCGAATTTTGGTTTTATATTTCACATAAATCACAAATATCAGTTTTGTTTCATTCTGCGATCCAGATTCCATTCCCAATCTCGCTGGCTAAACCCCGCAATGGCAGTGATATGTTTCAGTCTCGCTTTTTGAGAATTAAATCCCGATAAACCACAATGAACTCAGATTAAAACACTAACAAAAAGTGAATTAGTAATGAGTTTATCTGTAGAGGCTACCAAGGAGCTATCCGGTTCCTGCTCCACCACGGTCAGCACCACCCGCTGGCGCCGTCACGACACCCACTGGGTCATCAGCCTGTTTGGCACCGCCGTTGGCGCCGGCATCCTGTTCCTGCCCATCAATCTGGGTCTGGGCGGCATCTGGCCCCTCGTTATCGTCGCGGTACTGGCAGGCCCCATGACCTTCCTCGCCCACCGCGGGCTGGCGCGCTTCGTGCTCTCCTCGTCACGCCCCCACGCCGACTTCACCGAAGTGGCGGAGGAGCATTTCGGCAAGATGGCCGGTCGCCTCATCTCGGCGCTCTACTTCCTCTCCATCTTCCCGATCCTGCTCATCTACGGGGTCGGGCTGACCAACACGGTGGAGAGCTTTATGGTCAACCAGCTCGGCATGGCGACCCCGGATCGGGTGATGCTCTCCGGCGTGCTGGTGTTCGCCATGATCGCCGTGATGCTGGCGGGTGAGAAAGCGATGCTGCGCGCCTTCGCATTTATGGTCTATCCGCTGGCGGCCATTCTGGCGGCCCTCTCCTGCTACCTCATTCCCCAGTGGCAATGGCCGGAAGTGACCACGTTTGAGGGGGTCAGCTTCCTCAACACCGTCTGGCTGGCGCTGCCGGTCACCGTGTTCGCCTTCAGCCACGCCGCTGCCATCTCCGGTTTTGCCAACGTGCAGCGCCGTGAATATGGCGAGCAGGCGGAAGCCAAGAGCGGCCTGATCCTGCGCAACACCACAGTAATGCTGGTGGGCTTCGTGCTCTTCTTCGTCTTCTCCTGCGTGCTGAGCCTCTCGCCAGCCCAACTGGCCGAAGCCAAGGCCCAGAACGTCTCGGTGCTCTCCTATCTCGCCAACATCACCGACAACCCGGTGATTGTGACTCTGGGGCCGCTCATCGCCTTTATCGCCATCAGCTCCTCCTTCCTCGGCCACTTCCTCGGTGCCCGCGAAAGCCTGAAAAGCCTGATCGCCAAGCCCACCGGCCTGCCGCTGGCCAAGGCAGACAAGGTCGGCATCGCTCTGATGTTCTTCTCTATCTGGGGTGCAGCCGTCATCAATCCGGGCATTCTGGGACTGATGGAAACCCTCTCCGGCCCGGTCATCGCCATGATCCTGTTCATCATGCCGGTGATTGCCATCTACAAGGTGGAGGCGCTGGCCCGCTTCCGTCACGGCTGGACCAACGGCTTTATCCTGCTGACCGGTTCGCTGGCGGTATCGGCGCTGATCTTCAGCCTGTTGAAGTAACGACTCGCAGCAGAAAACAAAAAGAGAGGCGACCCCGGGGTCGCCTCTCTTGTCTCTGTTCGGGCGTGAACTCAGCCCAGCTTGGCGCCGTTCTCCACCGCCTGCTCGGGAATAGCCATCACCACGGCGCCATCCTGCCGGTAGAAACCGGTCAGCAGAAACTCCGACTGAAACGGGCCGATCTGCTTGGTCGGGAAGTTGACCACGGCGATGATCTGGCGGCCCACCAGCTGCTCTGGCTGGTAGAGCGCGGTGATCTGGGCGCTGCTCTTGCGTATCCCCAGTTCGGGGCCAAAATCCGCCCACACCTTGTAGGCCGGTTTGCGCGCCTCGGGGAACGGCTCAACCCGCACCAGGGTGCCCACCCTCAGCTCCACCATCTCGAAATCCTGCCAGCTAATCGTCTCCATTTCGGCTCCTGTTTATCGTGCACCTTGCATGACCCGCAGCATGGCCCAAAGAGAGAAACCTGTCTTCGGCGATCAGCCGTTTCGTTGCGGCAGGTGGCCGTTTTGCTGGCGCCAGAGGGACGGAGTGAGCCCGGTCTCACTCAGGAAGCGCTCGCCGAAGGCCCCCTGATTCTGGTAGCCGCAGCGGCTGGCAATCTCCCCAACGGGCAGTTGCGTACCAGCAAGCAGGGTACGCGCCAGCGCCATGCGCCGACTGCGAATGTAGTGGGAGACGCTTACCCCCAGTTGTTGGCGAAAGGTGAGCTTGAACTGGCTCTGGCCAAGGCAGGCGATGGCGGCGAGTTGCTGATTGGTCAGCGGGGCAGCGAGGTTGGCATCGATATGGCGTTGCACCTTGAGGATGCGGGCGGCAAGGCGTGGAATGGCTGCGCTCTGCATCCCCTGCCCTTCAGCCAGCAGGGAGAGCCACACCTGCTCCATGCCAGCCACCTGCCGCCCCTCAGCCACCATGCGGTGCAGAAAAGCGAGGTAGTGGCGCTGGGGCTCATCCAGCTCGATAAAGGGGCAGGCCGCCAGATCCCCGGGTAGCCAGTCGCTCTCCTGCACCAGAAACGAAAGCGCGGGATCGGCAGCGTAGTCGTGCCGCTCGCCGGGGGCGATGACACAGGCAGAACCGGGGGCAAGCCTGCGCCCCCGGCCCTGCACCTCGATCTCGAGGGGGCCGTCGAGGGGGATCACCAGCTGGGCAAAGTCGTGGCTATGGCTGCAGACGTGGTGGTGATAGTAGCGCAGGCTGAAGCGGGACATGGCAGATAGCAATGACGCGGCCAGGGCCGCGTCATTGGGGGTTATTCCTTGTCGAAATCTTCGATCTCTTTGCCCAGCGCTTCCATGATGGCGCGCGCTTCGGCCGGGACGCTGTCCGGTTGATCCTTGCGCAAGTCTTCGTCGCAAGGGAGCGGCTGGCCGGTGAAAGCGTGCAGGAAGGCTTCACAGAGCAGCTCGCTGTTGGTCGCATGACGCAGGTTGTTCACCTGACGGCGGGTGCGCTCATCGGTCAACACTTTCAACACCTTGAGCGGGATCGAGACGGTAATCTTCTTGACCTGTTCGCTCTTCTTACCGTGTTCCGCGTAGGGGCTGACGTAGTCGCCGTTCCACTCTGTTCCCATGACTCACCTGTTCTCATTTAGCCGTGAGCGCGGATTTTAACCCTTAAGGAAATTAATGGCAATCCAACAGCAAAGCCATTTAGACGTCTGGAAGTGTTGACGGCTTTTTTAAGCTGGCGTAGTGTGGTTGTCCATGAGCCCGCAATGGCGGGATGGCGCGTGGCAGCAAGATGCCGGCGTGTGAAGAGACATCAAGGAGAGTGATATGATCCACAAGGCCACCCTGGCGGTTCGCACCGGGATTGAGACAGACCAGCAGCACGGTGCCGTGGTGCCCCCCATCTACCTCTCCAGCAACTACACCTTTGCCGACTTTGGCGAGCCCCGTCAATACGATTATGCCCGCTCCGGCAATCCGACCCGCACCAATCTGGCGGACGCGCTGGCGGCGTTGGAAGGGGGCGCTGGCGCCGTGGTTACCGGCACCGGCATGGGGGCCATCCATCTGGTCACCACAGCACTGCTCAAGGCGGGAGATCTGCTGATCGCCCCTCACGACTGCTACGGCGGAACCTGGCGCCTGTTCGAGTATCTGGCGGCCAAGGGACACTACCGGGTGCAATTTGTCGATCAGGGGGATGAGGCCGCTCTGGCCGCCGCTCTGGCCCAGAAGCCTGCGCTGGTATGGGTCGAGACTCCCTCCAACCCGTTGCTGAGGGTGGTGGATATCCGCGCCATTGCCAGCGCCGCCCACGAGGTGGGTGCGCAGGTAGTGGTGGACAACACCTTCCTCTCCCCCCTGCTGCAACAACCGCTGGCCCTCGGTGCCGACGTGGTGGTGCACTCCACCACCAAGTACATCAACGGCCACTCCGACGTGGTGGGCGGGGTGGCGATTGCCAAAAAGGCGGCACTGGCCGAGTCGCTGGTGTGGTGGGCCAACTGTCTGGGGCTCACCTCCGGGGCGTTCGACTCCTACCTCACCCTGCGCGGCCTGCGCACTCTGGCCCCCAGATTGCGCACCCATCAGGAGAACACCGACCGCATCCTCGCCTTCCTGCAACAGCAGCCACTGGTGAAACGCATCTATCACCCCAGCCTGCCGAGCCATCCGGGCCACGATATTGCGCGCCGTCAACAGTCCGGCTTCGGCGCCATGCTAAGTTTTGAACTCGATTGCAGCGAGACAGGCATTCGCGCCTTCCTCGCGGCCCTCACCCTCTTCTCGGTGGCCGAGTCCCTCGGCGGGGTAGAGAGTCTGGTGGCCCATCCGGCCAGCATGACTCACAGGGCCATGACCCCGGCGGCGCAGCAGGCAGCAGGCATCAGCGCCCAACTGCTGCGGTTGTCGGTCGGTATTGAACACGGTGAAGACCTGGTGGCCGATCTGGCTCAGGCTTTTGAACAGGCACAGCAGGCAGAACAGGTAGCGAAGTAATGGAACAGCAGCAACAAGGAGAGATCGCGGTGGCAGCAGAAGCAGGATTGAAGCGGCGTCACGTCCACAAATTTGGTGGCAGCAGTCTGGCGGATCCGGTCTGTTATCGCCGGGTCGCCAGTATCGTTGAACAACAGGTGGGCGGGGATGAACTGATCGTGGTCTCCGCCGCCGGAAAGACCACCAACAGGCTGATCCAGCTGGTGGAGCTGGCCGAAGCGGGGGACGAAGCCGCCGGTGAAGCCATCTCTGCCCTGCAGGCCTATCAGCAGAGCCTGATCGACGGCTTGCTGGAGGGTGAACTGCAGCTTGATCTGAGCAAGCAGCTGGCCGACGACATGCAGCTGATCGCCAAAACGCTGGAGGGGCAGTTTGATCGCTTCGCCCGCAACGGCCTGCTCGCCTTTGGCGAAGTGTGGTCGGCGCGCCTGCTGGCTGCCCTGCTTACCAGTCGCGGCGACAAGGCTATCTGGCTCGATGCCCGCAGCTTCCTGCGCGCCGAGGATGGCGCTCTGGTCAAGGTGGATACCGCGCTCTCCAGCGAGCTGCTCAAGGCGCGACTGGCGGAGCATGCCGGCCGCATCGTGGTAACCGGCTTTATCGCTGCCGACATGGAGGGGCGCTCCCTGCTGCTCGGTCGCAACGGCTCCGACTACAGCGCCAGCCTGTTGGCGCTGCTGGCGGACGGCGAATCCACCACCATCTGGAGCGACGTGGCCGGGGTCTACAGCGCCGACCCGCGTCGGGTGAAAGAAGCGCGCCTGCTGGAGCGCCTGAGCCTCGCCGAAGCCAACGAGCTGGCCCGCCTTGGCTCCTCGGTGCTGCACTCGCGCACCCTGCAACCGGTGGCCGACAGCCGCCAGCGCCTCACTTTACGCTGCAGCTACAACCCGGACGAGGGCTGCACCCATATCCTGCGCCGCGCCCCCCGCTCCGGCGGCGCCCGCATCGTATCCTCGGTGGATCAGATCGCCCTCATCGAGCTGAAGGTGCTGCCGCAGACCAACTATGAGCAGACGGTGGCCACCATCGAGGCCCATCTGGCCCGTCACCGCCTCAACCCGCTCACCCTGCAGCGCCAGCCGGATCGCCGGATCCTGCGCCTCGCCTACACCCTCGAGGTGGCACAAGGCGCCTTCGAGCTGCTGCGCGACTTCCAGCTGCAAGGAAGCTTCACCGGCCTCATCCAGAAAGAGGGGTACAGTCTGGTGGCGCTGGTCGGCGCCGGTGTCACCGACAACGCGGAGCAGTGTCACCGCTTCTATCAGCTGCTGGCAGATCAACCGCTGGAGTTCGTACAGGTGGCCCGAGATGGCCTGAGTCTGGTGGCCGTGCTGCGTCAGGTAGTGCTGGAGCCGCTGCTCATCGCCCTGCACAGCGCCCTGTTCAGCCGCCCGACCCGGGTCGGACTGGTGGTGTTCGGCAAGGGAAATATCGGTGGCCACTGGCTGAGCCTCTACGCCCGTGAAAAGGCACGGCTGGAACATGAACTCAATCTGGCGCTCACCCTCTACGGGGTGTTCAGCTCGGAAGGGGGCCTGCTCGATGAAGAGGGGCTCAACCCCCTCAAGGTACAGGACAACTTCAATCCCAAGCCGCTGATCTGGCCGGAGTTGCTCTCCCAGCTTGAACAGCACGGCTTCGATGCGCTGGTTGCGCTGGACATGACCGCCAGCGAAACGGTGAGCCGCTACTATCCGGATTTTGCCCAGTTCGGCATTCATATCATCGCCGCCAACAAGTTTGCCGGTGCCGCCGACAGCGAGTTCTACCAGCGCATCAAACAGACCTGCCGTGACCATCAGGTGCAGTGGCGCTACAACGCCACCGTGGGAGCCGGGCTGCCAATCCAGTCCAGCATCCAGATGCTGCGCCAGAGCGGTGACCGTATTCAGGGGGTCTCCGGTATCTTCTCCGGCACCCTCTCCTGGCTGTTCCAGCAGTATGACGGCTCCCGCCCCTTCTCCGAGCTGGTGGACGAGGCGTGGCAGCACGGCCTGACCGAACCGGATCCCCGTGAAGATCTCTCTGGTCAGGATGTGCGTCGCAAGCTGCTTATTCTGGCGCGAGAGGCGGGCTTCGAGCTCGACTCCGCCGATATCGAGCTGGAGAATCTGGTGCCCGTTACGCTGCGCAAGGTGACCGCCGATCAGTTCATGGACAGACTGAAAGAGCTGGATGGCCCGATCCAGACCGCCTTCGAAGGGGCCAAGCGCCTCGGCAAGGTGCTGCGCTACGTGGCCCGCTTCGAGCATGACGGCAAGGCACGGGTCGGACTGGAGGCGCTGGAGCCCCATCACCCGTTTGCCAACCTCTTGCCGTGCGACAACATCTTCGCCATCGAGAGCGACAGCTACCGCACCAACCCGCTGGTGATCCAGGGGCCAGGGGCGGGTCGGGAAGTGACCGCCGCCGCTATCCAGTACGATCTGTGGCAGATCTGCGCCAGCCTCTAAGGCTGATATGCAAAGGGAGCAGCACCTCAGCTCCCGCGCACAATAAAAAAGCCCGAGTCGATGACTCGGGCTTTTTGCTGAATGCTGCTTCGATTAGGAGAAGCAGGCCTGCAGCACATAGAAGATCGCGATAGCCAGAATGGCACCGGCAGGCAGAGTGATGATCCAGGAGACCACGATGTTGCGCAGTACCCCCAGGTTCAGCGCCGCAATGCCGCGCGCCAGACCGACACCCATCACTGCACCGACGAGGGTCTGGGTGGTGGAGATGGGCAGACCGGTGCCGGAGGCAATCACCACGGTCGCGGCAGTCGCCAGCTGGGCTGCGAAGCCACGGCTCGGGGTCAGGTGAGTGATGCCGGTACCGACCGTCGCCATCACCTTCTCGCCCATAGTCGCCAGACCGATCACGATACCGATACCGCCGAGGGGCAGGATCCACCAGGCAATGGCAGCCTGACTGGAAATCTCGCCACCGGAAGCCACGATCGAGGCCACCGCAGAGAGCGGGCCAATGGCGTTGGCCACATCGTTGGAGCCGTGGGCAAAGGCCATGGCACAGGCGGTGATCACCATCAGGATGCCGAACACCTTCTCCACGTTGGCGAAGTGCATCTTGCTGTCATCCTGCGGGTTGTACTTCTGACCGCGAATGTAGATCCAGCCGGCAAACGCCACTGCGATGGATATGGCGATGGAAAGCAGAATGCCCTCGCCATCGCTCAGGTGCAGACCGACGTGGGTCAGCCCCTTCTTGATGGTCACCAGACAGATCACCAGCGCAGTCAGGAACATGTAAAACGGCACATAGCGCTTGGCGTTGTTCAGGGGATCATCGGTGTTGAAGATAAGCTTTTGCACGCTGATGAACATGAAGTAGGCGATGACACCTGAGATGGCCGGTGTGATGACCCAGGAGCCGACGATGCCGCCAAACTTGCTCCACTGCACCGCTTCCGGGCCAATGCTCACCACCGCGAAACCGACGATGGCGCCGATGATGGAGTGAGTGGTGGAAACAGGCCAGCCGAAGTAGGAGGCGAGGATCAACCAGGCGCCTGCCGCCAGCAGGGAGGCGATCATGCCGAGCACCAGCAGGTCCGGGCTATCGACAAACGCATTGCTGTCGATGATGCCGTTACGGATGGTGGCCGTCACTTCGCCACCGGCCAGATAGGCGCCGGCAAACTCGAAGATCATGGCAATGATGATCGCCTGACGGATGGTCAGGGATTTGGTGCCGACCGATGTCCCCATGGCGTTGGCTACGTCATTCGCGCCAATGCCCCAAGCCATCAAAAAGCCGAACAAGGCCGCCACGAGCACCAGAGTGGTGCCGTAATTCGCGATAATGTCCATTAGTAGTGTTTACCCAGTCAGTCGATTACGAACGAGCCAGCATCAGTTCCAGACGGGCGCCTACGCGCTCGGCCTGATCTGCCAGGTCACCTACCCATTCGAGGATCTTGTAAAGGAACATCACATCGATCGGATTGTAATTGTGCTCAACCGCTTGCAGCTGTTGGCGCAGTCCGATCTGCATGGTGTCTGTATCGTCCTCGATCAGATCCAGCTGGTGGATCATCTCGGCAACCATTTCCACTTCCCGTCCTTTGAAGCCGGTCTCGAGCAGCTCGTCGAGCTCCCCGATCGCTTTCTCGGCCTGAGCGGTCGCATCAATACAACGTTTGAGGTAAGCCATGAAATCCGTCCGCATTTCGGCGGGGAACTCCATGCGACGACCAAGCATGCGGCCGGAGATATCCTTGGCACGGTTGGCAATCTTGTCTTGCTGGGTCAACAGCTCCAGCAGGTCGGTACGTGCAACCGGCAGGAACAGGCCGCGAGGCAGTTTCAGACGGATTTCACGCTTGAGGGTATCTGCCTCTTTTTCCAGTTGGGCGATCTGCTGCCGGATCTTCTCGGCATCTTCCCAACGGTCTTCGGCAACGGCGTCAAAGAAGGGAACCAACTGCTGGGAGCACTGGTGAACCTTGACGATATGCTTCTGCAGCGGCTTGATGGGGGACTTGGCAAAAAGCCCCAAAATAGTATTTACTGGCATGGCCAAACCTGTGTCGGTGAAAAAACACTCGATACGATTTTATGAGGCGCGCATGGTAACCGAACTGCGCCCTCAATTAAACCGCGAATTAATCTAGTCGTCTCGCGGGCATTATATCCCCGCGACCCGAATCCTGCCCCCCAAAGTTGCCTGCCAGCCCGGAATGACTATGCAAACTGAGATCGAGATAAAGTTTTTTGTCGCCCGCGACATTCAAGCCAAGTTATCCAACCTGCTGAATTCTCTTGAGATTAAAGAATCATCACAACAGCAGCTCGGCAACGTCTATTTCGACACGCCGACCCTCGACCTTCGTCGTCTGGACATGGGGCTGCGCATTCGCCGCTGCGACGCCTTCGCCGAACAAACCATCAAATGCCGCGGCCAGGTGGTGGGCGGCCTGCACGCCAGACCCGAGTACAACACCCCCGTGAGCGGCGATCTGCCGACCCTCTCGGCCTTTCCCGATGAGATTTGGCCGACTCTGACCGAGCGCGACCACATTCAGCAGCAGCTGGTCGCCCAGTTTCGCACCGACTTCCTGCGCCGCCACTGGCTGATCGCCTTCGAGGGAGCCGAGATTGAGCTGGCCTGGGATCAGGGCGAGATAGTCGGCAGCCAAGGCAGCACCACCATCAACGAACTGGAACTGGAGCTCAAATCAGGCGCTACCGCGGCGCTGTTTGCGCTGGCCCAACGCCTCGCCAGGATCGGCGGGCTGCGCCTTGGCGCCCAATCCAAGGCCCAGCGCGGCTATCGACTAGCTGGTCTTGGCAAACAGCTGTCCCTGCAGGCGCTGGTCGAGCATGAAGGTATGGATGGCATAACGGGGGTAAGCGAGGGGCTGCGTCACTGGCAGCATCACGAGCAGCTCTGGCTGGAGCATCCTCAGGATAAAGGCATTCAACAGCAGGCACTCGCGGCCCTGTGCCAGGGGATCGATCTGGTCGCCCGCACTGCGGCCGCGCTGCCACAACCCGCACCTTGGCTGCCAGCTCTGACCAGCCTGCACGCCCATCTGCAAGCCCAATCGGACGAGCATGACGAGTGGCCTGCCGAGCTGGCCGATCTCTTCCTCTATCCGGCATATGTCGAGTTGCAGCTGGCCATCGCCGCCTGGCTGCATCACGCAGCCTGAGCGTGGCCATACCGGTACTAAAGGTCGGAAATAAAGACCGGAAACAAAAGCCGAAAACAAAACGGGTGAGCCTTGGCTCACCCGTTTTGCATTACAGCAGGTTGAGCTGCTGCATGGCGCTGCGAATGCGCTCGCGAGTCGCCTCCGACAGCGGCATCACCGGCAGTCGGCACTCCTCGCTACAGAAACCGAGCAGGGAAGCGGCATATTTGGCACCAGCCGGGCTCGGCTCGGCAAACATCGCCTGATGGAGCGGAATGAGCTTGTCTTGCAGCTCACGCGCTTCTTGCCACTTGCCCGCCAGCGTGAGGTTCTGCACCTCGGCTACCAGCTTGGGGGCCACGTTGGCGGTCACAGAGATACAGCCCTGACCGCCGCCGATGTTGTAAGCAACCGCAGTGGCATCTTCACCGGAGAGCCAGGCGAAAGGCTTTTTGATCAGCTGGCGCTCGGTCCAGGGGCGGGCCAAGTCGCCAGTGGCGTCTTTCACCCCGGCAATGCGCGGCAGTTCGGCCAGACGGGCCAGGGTCGCCGGTTGCACGTCGACGATGGCGCGCGGCGGGATGTTGTAGACGATGATCGGCTTGGCGGTGGCATCGTGTACCGCCTTGAAGTGGTGGTAGAGCCCCTCCTGATTGGGACGGTTGTAGTAACCGGCCACATGCAGGGTGGCATCAGCCCCCACCCGCTCGGCATGGAGGGTGTACTCGATGGCTTCGACCGGGTTGTTGGAACCGGCCCCGGCAATCACCGGAATGCGACCTGCGACCTGTTTGACCACCAGCTCCACCACTCGGCAATGCTCGTCGTGGGTCAGGGTCGGACTTTCCCCCGTGGTACCCACCGGCACAATGCCGTGAGTGCCCTGTTCGATATGCCACTCCACCAGACGCAGCAGCGCCTCTTCATCCAGCTTTCCCTGTCGAAACGGGGTGATCAACGCAACGATTGAACCTTGAAACATGGGATCTCCTTCTCCTAAATGACGCGCATATGGCAATAAAAAACCCCGGTACGATGTGCGCAACCGGGGTTTGAAGCTTCTCAGGGATGAGAGGTTACGCGCGAACGTCGGCAGGCCCGAATTTCAGGCTTTTTTTGTGCTTTCGTTTCAACCCGTTGAACCGCATTTCGTCATCTCTGGTCAAAAAATGGTGTCTGGGCATATTTCGGGAACACGGCATAAATGTCAAGGCGAAAGGGGCTATGTATAATGGCCGCCCAAAATTGCGTGGAGAGACCCGATGAGCAGCCCAATCAGTGCCGTCAGCCAGATGCTGGAACGAAACCAAGCCCTCTTTGTCGGCAAGCGGCTACTTGTCTGTGGCGCGCTGGAGGATGACTACCCCCGCCAGCTGGCGAGCCTGGCCCAGACCCTGACCGTCTTTACCACCGATTACTGCTACTACCGCAGCCAGCAGGCCGCCCTCGGCGAGGCTATCCTGTTCGACCACCAGCTTGGTGGCGTCCCTCGCTTCGATGCCCTGTTGCTGCTGATGCCCAAGGCCAAGGCCGAGGCACAATATCTGCTGGCCATGATGACCCCCTTGCTGGAAGCGGGTGCCGATCTGTTCCTAGCCGGAGAAAACCGCGGCGGCATCAATGGCGCCGACAAGCTGCTGGCCCCCTATGGCGAAAAGCCGATCAAGCGCGATTCGGCCCGCCGCTGCTCCCTCTATCACGGTGAGCTGAGCAAACAGGTCGCCCCGTTCGATCTGGATAGCTGGTTTGGCCGCTACCAGTGCAAGGCCGGTGATACCGAGCTGACCGTGCTGGCGCTGCCCGGCGTCTTCAGCGCCGCCGAGCTGGATCTCGGCACCCAGATGCTGCTGGCCGCAGTGCCACCGATGAAGGGCGAACTGCTCGATTTTGGCTGCGGCGCCGGGGTAATTGGGTCTGTGCTGGCCAAGCGCAATCCGGATCTGCGGGTCAACATGGTGGATATCAGCGCGCTGGCGCTCGAATCGAGCCGCCGCACCCTGGCAATCAACGGTCTGCAGGGCAAGGTCACCGCTTCCGATGTCTATTCGGATCTCTCCACCCGTTTCCAGCACATCGTCTCCAACCCGCCATTCCATGCGGGTCTCAAAACCTTCTATGCGGCAACCGAGCAGTTCCTGGCCAAGGCACCTGAATTTTTGCTGCCAAATGGTTCGCTGACCATTGTTGCCAACGCCTTCTTGCGCTACCAGCCTATACTGGAGACACACTTCAAACGGACTGAAGTGATCAGCAGTGATGCCAAATTCAAGGTCTATCTGAGCAAAATGTAAATAAGTGTAAGCAGCACAATAAAACAGCTAGAGAGCGCCATCCGGCATCTGATAAGGTATTAAGCACACGATAAAAACCACCCCTTTAGGGGTGTTTTTATACCGAATATTGAAAACCTTTTCATGTTGTTAATTCAGGGAGAGAAATACGATGGCAGGCATTTTGACCATGATCCTGGCTGGTGGCGAAGGTACTCGCTTGCAGCCTCTGACCACCACCCGCAGCAAGCCTTCCGTCCCCTTCGGTGGCAGCTACCGGCTGATCGACTTTGTCCTCAACAACTTCGTCAACGCCGACTTTCTGCGCATCTATGTACTGACCCAATTCAAATCACAGTCCCTCTACCTGCACATGAAGAAGGGGTGGAATATCGTCGGCATCACCGACCGCTTTATCGATCCCATCCCGGCCCAGATGCGGATGGGCAAACGCTGGTATGACGGCACCGCCGATGCCATCTACCAGAACCTCGGCTTTATCGAGCGGGCCGAACCGGATCATGTCTGCATCTTCGGCTCCGACCACATCTACAAGATGGATGTGAGCCAGATGGTCACCTTCCACAAGCAGAAGAACGCCGCCATGACGGTCGCCGCCCTGCGCATGCCCATCGAAGAGGCGAGCGCCTTCGGGGTGATCGAGGTGGATACCGAAGGGCGGATGATCGGCTTTCAGGAAAAGCCGAAGCAGCCCAAGCACATTCCCGGCGATCCGACCCAGGCGCTGGTCTCCATGGGCAACTACATCTTCGAGACCGATGCCCTCTGCCGCGAGTTGAAGCGGGATGCCGCCGAAGAGAACTCCAGCCACGACTTTGGCAAGGATGTGATCCCGAGCCTCTACCCACGTGCCCCCGTCTATGTCTATGACTACAGCACCAACGTCATCCCCGGCGAGAAACCGCACGTCTACTGGCGGGATGTGGGCACCCTCGATTCTTATTGGCAAGCGCACATGGACCTGGTGGCTGACAATCCCCCCTTCTCCCTCTATAACCGCAAGTGGCCCCTGCACACCCACTATCCAGCGCTGCCACCGGCCACCTTCATCGACAGCGACGAGTGCAAGGTGAAGATCGCCAACTCGCTGATCTCCGCCGGTTGCTTCATTCAGGGCAGCCAGATCCAGCGATCCATCCTTGGTTTCCGCTGCAATATCGGCGCGTGCAGCCATATCAGTGAATCCGTGCTGCTGGGGGACGTGAAGATTGGTGAAGGGTGCTCCATCCGGCGCGCCATCATTGATAAAAACGTTGAAATTGCGCCAGGCACCGTTATCGGTGAAAATCTGGACCACGATAGAGAGCGATTTACCGTATCCGAAGGCGGTATCGTGGTGGTACCTAAGGGAGCAAGAGTTGGCTATTAACCCACTGAAAATCCTGTTTGTTGCCTCGGAAGTTGAGGGGCTGGTCAAAACCGGGGGCCTGGCCGATGTCGCCAGAGCCCTGCCGATGTACCTGGCCCAGAAGGGACATGATGTCAGGATCATGTTGCCCTTCTACAAGACGATAAAGCGACGGGACGAGGCCAGACTGGTGGCGTCACGCTGGCTGCCAACTCACCCCGGGCTGCCGGATATCGGTTATCGCATCTACCAGATGGAGCTGGATGGCGTCTGCGTCTATCTGCTCGACTGCCCGCAATATTTCGATCGTCCCCAGCTCTACGCCGAGAACAATCAGGCCTATCCGGATAATGGCGAGCGCTTTGCCTTCTTCTCGGCCGCGGCCCTCCATGCCTGCGAGCAGCTTGGCTTTGCTCCGGATATCGCCCACTGCAATGACTGGCACACCGGCCTGCTGCCACTGCTGCTGAAAACCCGTTACGCCCACAACCCCTTCTTCCAGCAGACCCGCAGCGTGATCAGCATTCACAACGCGGCGTTTCAGGGGGTGTTTGGCCGCGAGCAGTTCTGGGCCATGCCCGAGATCGCCGACTACGAACGCCGCATCAACTACGACTACGGCCACGTCAATCTGCTCAAATGCGGGGTGCTCTACGCCGACAAGATCAATGCGGTCAGCCCCAACTATGCCCAGGAGCTGCTGACTCACCTCGGCGCCCACGGCATGGCACATATCTTCCAGCAACGGGCGGCGGATCTCTGCGGCATCCTCAACGGCTGCGACTACAAGGACTGGGATCCTGAGTTCGACGAATTCCTGCCTGCGACCTACAGCATCGACAACATGGCTGGCAAACAGATCTGCAAAGAGAGCCTGCAGCAGGAGGCGGGGCTGGCCGTGGCAGACTTGCCCATCTACGGCATGGTTTGCCGCCTGACCGAGCAGAAGGGCGTTCCCCTGCTGCTCCCTGCGCTGGAGAAATTCCTCCACCATCAGGTACAAGTGGTGATCGTCGGCTCTGGCGATCCTGCGCTCGCCACGCAACTGCAAACCATGGCCCGGGATTATCCGGGCAAGCTCGCCTTCATCAACACCTATGACGATCGGCTGGCTCATCTGGTCGAAGCCGGTGCCGACTTCTTCCTGATGCCCTCTCTGTTCGAGCCTTGCGGCCTCAACCAGATGTACAGTCTCGCCTATGGCACCCTGCCACTGGTGCGCGCCGTGGGTGGTCTGAAAGATACCGTGGTGGATTGGGATGCCGATCCCGAGCATGCCACCGGCTTCTGTTTTAACGATCCGACTGCCGCCATCCTGCTCGATACCATGCGCCGCAGCCTGCTCTATTTCCTGCAGGACAAAGAGCGTTTTACCAAGGTACAGCGCAATGCCATGAGCACCCGCTTCAACTGGCCTGACTCGGTCACCCAGTATGAACGGATGTATCAGAGCGCATTGGGCCGTTACTGAACGCCAAACGTCAGCTGATTGCTGAAGTTTTGTACCCTTGGCGCCACTTTGGGCGTCAACAGCGAAAAAAGTCCCCTTTGGCTGTTGACGCTCCCCCAAAACTCTATAGAATCCCCCTCCGCAGTGATGCGAAGGTGGCGGAATTGGTAGACGCGCTAGCTTCAGGTGTTAGTGTCCCACGGATGTGAGGGTTCGAGTCCCTCTCTTCGCACCAATACTGCCATGCTGATTCAGCAGCATGTAAATCCAACTAGAAAACCCGAATGTGCGAAGGTGGCGGAATTGGTAGACGCGCTAGCTTCAGGTGTTAGTGCCCCCCGGGTGTGAGGGTTCGAGTCCCTCTCTTCGCACCATGCTTCTCCAGACAGCATGTAAATCAAAACTGGTAACACAATGTGCGAAGGTGGCGGAATTGGTAGACGCGCTAGCTTCAGGTGTTAGTGTCCCACGGATGTGAGGGTTCGAGTCCCTCTCTTCGCACCATGCTTTATCCAGACAGCATGTAAATCCAGACTGGAAACCCGAATGTGCGAAGGTGGCGGAATTGGTAGACGCGCTAGCTTCAGGTGTTAGTGCCCCTCGGGTGTGAGGGTTCGAGTCCCTCTCTTCGCACCATGATTCTGACATGTAAAAACAGAGCAATGCGCTCCAACCGCATTTAAAAACCAGCTGGAGAAAATCAGTGTGCGAAGGTGGCGGAATTGGTAGACGCGCTAGCTTCAGGTGTTAGTGTCCCACGGATGTGAGGGTTCGAGTCCCTCTCTTCGCACCATTCATTACGCAAAAGGCCCATCACGAAAGTGATGGGCCTTTTGTTTTTACTCCTTGTTATGGCTATGCTTTTGACGACTCCCCGCTCATCGTCATGCCAAGGAACGCATATGATACTGGATACCGACATTCACAACTTTTACGAACATCTGGTGCTCAAGGAGATTGAGAAACAGGGGCTGCAGCAAAAGCTCAACAGCGATCAGATGGCCGACCTCTGCTGCCTCACCCTCAACCAGCTTCCGGCCCACTATATTCGCCACAATGTCGACATGATCTACTTCCTGACCGATGCAAAGCGCACCGAAATGGAGAAGCTGGTGGTCGAATCGCTCAAGGTGGCACAGCAGAAGATCAAGCAGGCTCCCGTCAAAAGCTCATAACCAGGGCTGCTGCCAGAGCAGGGTAACGATACCGGTCAACCCGGCCACTGGCAGCAAGATCAAGGCGGGGCGCAATCCGGGCTCCAGCATCACCCAGGCAGCCAGCAGAAAACCTACACTCCAGGTGCCGTACTCTTTATCCTGACCCCATGCGAGTACGGCCACCGCCACCAGCAACATCATACCCCGCAATATCCAGCGCATTTTTTTCTCCCCAACCAACAATTGATAATAATTATCATCTTCATCTACTGGGGATGCAAGTGGCGTCACAGGCAAGCCTCGTATGTAACCCTTTGTGTCAACAGGCCGCTCAAAAACGGGTTATGAGATCAACTAATTTGTGATTTTTTCAATCAAATGTGTATTTTTACCAATTTGATGGGGCTTTAACCCGCCGGGTTTGTGGTAGATTGCGGCCTCTTTTTGGGTTGCCTCCTCGGGATCGATGTATCCACAGGACGAGAGGGAGTGACCTTGGCGAGCAAGAGTTTAGGAAGTATCTATGCAAAACCAACAAAACCACATCCGACTACCGGGCATGGCACAGGTATTTGCCTGTCTGGCCATTTTCCTGGCCCTGGCATTCTCGTTCACCAGCGTGCTCGATCTGCCGATCCAGCTGGCGTTGTTCATCGCCTGGTTCGTCATCATGGGGCTTGGCATCAAACTCGGCCACGATTACAAATCCCTGGAACAGGCTGCCGTTGAAGGCGTTGCCAAGGGGATGGGGGCCATCCTGATCCTGGTCTCCGTCGGTGCCCTGGTCGGCACCTGGATTGCCGGTGGCATAGTCCCCAGCATCATCTACTTCGGCCTCAAGGTGATCCATCCGTCCATCTTCCTGCTGGCAACCCTGATCATCTGCTCCCTGACCTCGCTGGCCACCGGCACTTCCTGGGGCTCTGCCGCCACTGCCGGCATCGCCATGATGGGGATCGGCCACAGCCTCGGCGTGCCTGCGCCGCTGGTAGCCGGTGCCGTGCTCTCCGGCGTCTACTTCGGTGACAAGCTCTCTCCGCTCTCCGACTCAGTAGTGCTGGCTTCGACCATGTCCAACGTCGACGTGGTGGAGCATATCAAGGGGATGCTGCCTATCAGCCTGCTCTCCTATGTCATCACCGCCGCGCTGTTCACAGTGGTGGGCATGCAGTATTCGGGCAATGTCAGCCTGGAGCAGGTCAATCTGGTGATGGAGGCGCTCGACAACCAGTTCAACATTACCCCACTGGCCATAGTGCCGGTGGTGCTGGTACTGGGCCTGTTGGCCAATCGCAAGCCCGCCTTCCCGGTGATCAGCTTCGGCGCCCTGCTTGGCCTGATCTGGGCCATCGCCTTCCAGGGCATGGATCCGGTCAAGGCAATGCACTCGGCTTATAGTCCGTTTGCCATCACCTCCGGCATCGATTTTATCGACAACATTCTCGGGCGCGGCGGCATGGAGTCCATGCTGGGCTCGGTCGCGGTCATCATCTTCGGTCTCGGGTTTGGCGGCCTGCTGGAGAAGGTCGGTATTCTGGAAGTGATCGCCAGCGCCTTCGAGAAGCGCATCAATAGCGTCGGCAGCCTGACCAGCCACACCATCGGCACCGCGTTTCTGGCCAACGTGTTTGGCTCAGCCATGTATGTGTCGCTGATCCTGACCCCCAAGATCATGGCCAAAAACTACGACCGACTGGGACTGGCGCGCAAGAACCTCTCTCGCAACGCCGAGTTTGGCGGCACCCTCACCTGCGGCATGGTGCCCTGGAGCGACAACGGCATCTTCATGGCCGGGGTGCTGGGGGTGGCAACCCTCGACTACCTGCCCTATATGTGGCTGAGCTTCACCTGCATCATTGTGACCATCGCCCTCGCCTACATGGGCAAGGCCGTGAACCGGATCCCGCTGGTCGCGGCGGCAAGCTCCCGTTAAGCCATCCTGAAACAACAAAGGCGCCACCAAGGCGCCTTTGTTGTTTCAGGGGGGGATGCTGTTTTACCGTCATCCCAGAGCCCACAAACAAAAACAGCCCTCGTTGCCGAGAGCCGTTTCATCAGACCGATAATGCCGATCAGATGGAGAAGCTGGAGCCACAGCCACAGGTCGTGGTGGCATTGGGGTTGGTCACGGTGAAGCGTGAACCTTCCAGACCCTCGGTGTAATCCACACTGCCGCCTACCAGATATTGCAGGCTCATGGGATCGATCACCATGGTGACGCCATTCTTCTCGACTACGGTGTCCCCGTCGTTGATCTTCTCATCAAAGGTAAAGCCATACTGGAAACCGGAGCAGCCCCCACCCGTGATGTATACCCGCAGCTTCAGCTCGGGATTCTCTTCCTCGGTGATCAGGTTCTTCACCTTGTTGGCCGCCGCATCCGTCATCTGGATGGGCAGCGGGGCTTCTGCTACTGCACTCATTACTGACCTCACAACCATTAGATCCACAAACATGGAAACCGCGAAATTATCCAATACCCGACCATTCAGTTCAAGTATTCACCACGTTTAACCGGCCGCGGGAACCGGAGCAGGCGGCGCGGCGACCAGCGGCTTGATCACCTCGCCCCACTCAACCAGCAGCTCTTGCGCCGGTTGCCTGCCATCCTTGTTGATGGTGACACGGATCCGATCCGGCACAAAGCCTTCCGGCAACTGCCAATTCCCTTCCAGCAGCTGAAAATAACGCAGGGCATAGCGCCACTCACTCACCTTCATCCCGAGATCGCGGCCGGTTAGCGTCTTCGGCTTGTCAGCCAGACTCCCCTCGACCCGGATCTGCACCTGACCACGAAACAGCTCCCGCTTCTTGGCGGGCTGGGTCAGGGCGAGACGATAGTGATAGCGACCGGGAATGCTGGTCTCCTGCAGAGTCAGGTTGTCGATCACCACCCCCACCTGTTCGCCGGTGGGGCGCATGATCCGCTCGAAAAAGGCCAGCTGGCGCTTGAGCTCCTGCACCTGCGCCTCCTGACTCTTCAGGGTGGTCTGCAACTGCTCGAAGGCCGCTTTCTGGGTCGCCAGCTGGGTATCTTTCACCCCCAATTCGGTCTTGAGCTGGCCGATGGCCTTGCCCTGACGATCCAGCGTCTCCTGCTGTACCACCAACAGACTGCTCTGGGCCAGCTCCTGACGGTTACCGACAAAGTAACCGATGAGCCCGCCAACGGCTAACACGACCAATAACTTCAATAGATTGGACATAGCCCCTCATCCCGTTATCACGCTATTTACGGCAGCGCCTCTCCCTTCACTATACCGCCCTGACCGGGGCCAAAGGCGATAAAGGGAAAAATTAACTGGCCGTGGCACTGCCATCACCCCGCTTTTGACGCGCGGCGAGCCGTAAAGTTCGCTCCAGGATCTGGGAATAGATGGGTCGGCCACCCAGCCACTGGGCAACCAGAGTCGCCCCGACCGTGGTAATCATCATCGGCAGGATCAGCTGATAGTTGTCGGTCATCTCGGTGACCAGCACGATACCGGTGATGGGGGCACGCACGGTGGCGGCAAACAGCGCCCCCATGCCGGCGATGGCAAAGGCACCGGGCTCGATGCCCAGCTCGGGAAACGCCGCATGAAACAGATGGCCGAACACCACGCCAAACAGGGTGCCTAGTGCGAGGGTCGGCGCAAACACCCCACCCGGGGCACCGGAGCAGAAGCAGATGAGGGTCGCCACCAGCCGCACCGAGAAGATGAGGAACAGGGTCGCCATCGCATACTCATCGCCCATCAGATGGGGGATGAGTTCAGTGCCGCCGCCGGTCACCGAGGGAGCAAACAGCGACAGCACACCAAACGTTCCGGCGACCAGCATGCCGATGGCCACGAAACGGTGGCGCTTGTTCTGATGCAGCGCCAGATAACCATCCTGACAGGCAAGCACCAGCTTGTTGAAGACAAAACCGAGCACCCCGAAGGTGGCCCCCATAAAGAGGAACAGCCAGAGCGCCTTGAGGGCTGGCGCATCGTAGTGAGGCAGGGTGATCACCGCCCCCTGCCCTTTCATGTTCTGCAGCATCAGGGTCGCCATGATGGCGGAGATCCCCACCGCCTTGATGGCCAGAAAGGAGTAGCGGAATTGCGGTCGCATCTCCTCCATCACGAACAGGATGCCCGCCAGCGGCGCATTGAAGGCAGCCGCCAGTCCACCCGCCGCACCGGCCGCCAGCAGGGCGTGGCCATGCTCCTTGGGCAGTCGGAAGATATCCGCCACCATCTTGCCGAGGTTGCCGCCAATCTGCACCGAGGGTCCCTCCCGCCCCAGCACCATACCGGAGCTCAGGGTACAGATGCCGCCGAAGAACTTGACCGGCAACACTCGCCACCACCGCACCGGACGCAGATCGTCCATCGCCCCCTCGATCTCGGGAATGCCGGAGCCGCCCGCTTCCGGGGCAAAGGTATGAGTGAGGAAGTAACCGACAAATCCCAGCAAGGCGCTGAAGCCAAAGCCAAGCAGACCGAGCTGCCACCAGGGGCGGTCTGCCAGCAAGGCGATACGTTGTTCTGCCAGCCAGTGGACACCAGATTCGAAAAGGCCGCACACCAGTCCGGCCAGGGTGCCGACCAGCGCCGCCAGCAACAGAACCAGCAAGGGCATCTTGTCTTGCCGGATAATGCGGGAAAGCGGCCCCCGCGAAGAGGTATCGGCTTCAGAGGAGAGAGCTTGTTGCGCCATCTTGTTACACCAACTTGGAAAAACCATATCGTCAGCTAGCTGAGATCAGGATCACCCGGCGCGTTGCTCGGCTGCCCAGGGCTGGGGCTTTCTGCTATAGTCGGCCCGTTAAATTTTTGTCACGGGAGTAGACCGAGAGTCCGGGTGGCGAGAGCGCAAAGCATACTCCTGATGCTCCGGCCTGCCGAGTCTCAATCGGCTGCAATCCCTTGTGTGACGACCAAAATCCCATTAAGGATGATCCATGTCAAAATCAGATCAGCTGTTTGAACAGGCCCGCCAGACCATTCCGGGTGGCGTCAACTCACCGGTCCGCGCCTTCAATGGGGTCGGCGGCACGCCCCGCTTCATCGATCACGCCGATGGCGCCTACCTCTATGATGTGGATGGTCAGGCCTACGTGGATTACATCGGCTCCTGGGGCCCCATGCTGCTGGGTCACAACCACCCGGCCATCAAAGCCGCCGTCATCAAGGCCGTTGAGAAGGGGCTGAGCTACGGTGCGCCGACCGAGATCGAAGTGCTGATGGCCGAGAAAGTCCGCCAGATCGTCCCATCCATGGAGCAGGTGCGGATGGTCAACTCCGGCACCGAAGCCACCATGAGCGCCATCCGTCTGGCCCGCGGCTACACCGGCCGCGACAAGATCGTCAAATTCGAGGGCTGCTACCACGGCCACGCCGACTCCCTGCTGGTCAAGGCAGGTTCCGGCGCCCTGACCCTGGGTCAGCCCAACAGCCCGGGCGTTCCGGCCGATTTCGCCAAACACACCCTGACCTGCGTCTTCAACGATCTGGATTCGGTGCGTGAAGCCTTCACCCAGTACGGCAGCGAGATCGCCTGTATCATCGTCGAGCCGGTCGCAGGCAACATGAACTGCATCCCACCGGTGCCCGGCTTCCTAGAAGGGCTGCGCGCCATCTGTGACGAGTTCGGCGCCCTGCTGATCCTGGACGAGGTGATGACCGGCTTCCGCGTCTCCCTGCGCGGTGCCCAGGGCCACTACAACATCGACCCGGATCTCACCACCCTCGGCAAGATCATCGGTGCCGGCATGCCTGTAGGCGCCTTCGGCGGCAAGAAGAAGGTGATGCAACACATCGCACCGACCGGCCCTGTCTATCAGGCGGGTACTCTCTCCGGCAACCCGGTGGCCATGGCAGCCGGTCTGACCATGCTGGATCTGCTGCTGGAGCCGGGCCTCTATGAGCAGCTGAGCGCCAAGACTGCGCGGGTTGCAGAAGGACTGAAAGCGGCCGCCGCTAAGCACGGCATCCCGCTCGCCATCAACTATGTGGGCGGCATGTTCGGCTTCTTCTTCACCGAAGAGAGCGAAATCACCCGCTACGAGCAGGTCACTCGCTGCGATATGGAACGCTTCAAGCGCTTCTACCATCTCATGCTGGAAGAGGGTGTCTATCTGGCACCGAGCGCCTACGAGGCGGGCTTCCTGTCGCTGGCTCACGGTGACAAGGAGATCGAACATACCCTGGCTGCCGCCGAGCGCAGCTTCGCCAAGCTGGCTGGCTAAATCGCCGCAGGTTGTCGCAGAAGGGCCCGTCATGGGCCCTTTTCTATTACAGAGACTCCATCACCACACTGGGCGGCAATACGCCCATTTCTGGTGCATTCCCCCCTCGTTATCCACCGATTTGTCATTCTCTGGTGCAACTTGCCCCGCCATCCCTGTCATAAAGCAGGCCCACTATTTGCACATTCACCACAAGAGCCCACGTCACCGAGGTCCATATGGCAGAGATGAGCCCCATCGATGTGCTGCGGCGCTATCAGGAGTATCAGGAAGAGCTGACCCCGCTACTGCAGGGGCTGCTCAGTGCCCCCCTTGCCTCACTCAAGGGGTATCCCTTTGTGGTCAGCATTGACCACTATCAGGGGCCGATGTGCATCCAGCCTGCGGCACCGGCCGCCCATAACCGGTTGCACCTTATCGTGCAGGGGCAAGGACGAGAGATCACCGTCTGTCTGAATCAGCTGATTGGCTGGTTGATGGGAGACAGGGAGCGCCGCCGCGCCATGCCCTGGTTCAAGGCGGTCTATGTGGTGCTCAGCATGGCGCTGTTTTTGATCGTCGCCACCCTGATCTGGCACGGGCTAGAGCAGCTCTACCAGCTATTGTGCGGCGAGCAGCAGAACCAGCTCGGCGCCTTTAGCGCCATAATCTTCCTGACACTGGCACTGGCGGTGTTCGATCTGGGCAAGACCATTCTGGAAGAGGAGGTACTGCTGCATAAGGATATCTTCCGCCACAGTGCCATTCGCCGCACCATCACCCGCTTTATCGCCGCCATTCTGATCGCGGTCTCCATCGAGGGACTGTTGCTGCTGTTCAAAGGCTCGCTCGGCCAGAGCGAGCTGCTCTGGCCAGCGGTCGGAGTGATGGGGTGTGCGGTGGGTTTGCTGCTAGCGCTTGGCCTCTATGTTTTTCTGGGGGCCAAGGCCGAAGCGGCACTGGTACAGGCTAGCCTGCGCTCTCCACCGCCAGTTGCACAGAGGAGCGACGCGCCGCCCGCCAGGAGGCGTACATGGTCCAGGAGGTATAGATGACGATAAAGGCAACCAGCCACTTCAGCATCTCCATATCCATGGATTTGACCAGCATGGCGGCCAGCACCACACCGATGGGACCGAAGATGGCTACCGCCAGCACAGCCTTGGCATCAAACGCCCCTTTGCGGATAAAGGTGCCTGCGGAGAAGACGCTAAGCACGGCGGTGGAGCCCATCATGATGGGAAACGCCGCCAGCGGGTTCATCCCCAGCAGATAAACCAGCGTCATGCAGGGGGCAAACAGGCCGATACCGACATTCATCAGCACCCCGAAGATGAAATTGCCGAGCAGGGCGATCGCCAGCTTGTAGCCGCTGAGCCCCATCGCATCGCCGCCTACAGGGAAAAGCCCCAGCAGACCGGCAAAGATAAGCCCTGCAACGACCAGCAAGGAGATGGCCATCACCAGCCGGATGGTCTGCCGATCAAACGAAGCCACATGGCGAGCTCCCCAGGCTGCGCCCGCTGCGGCGGCCATCATCATGCTGATCAGCGTCAGCGGCTCCACTGCGACTGCACCGACGAAGATCAGCGACTGAGTCACGGTCGGCAGCACGCACTGCCCATTGAGGGTACCCGGCAGTACCCGGTCATCGATCAGCTTGAACTGCTTGTAGCAGGCGGTCTTTACCGCAAAGCTGCCCACCCCCAGGGTATCGAGGAAGTTGGCAACCCCACCGATCAACGCCACCGGCCAGAAGGGGGTCGCCTCAAAGGATCCACTCTGCTTCTTCCGCCAGCAAGCTTGCACCAGCATAAAGATGAATACGAGGCCACCGGCTATAAAAACCAGCCGTAAAATATCAACTAACATAGGGGTTTCTCCTGCAACGGGCGGCGATTCTAAGGCAAGCAGCAGAAAAAATCTTGACCGGAATTAAGCAATGCTCACGACACGCCTCTGCGAGGCGAAATATTTATCAATAGACTCCGAACGACTCTGCTAATACTTGTTACTGAGGCCAACAGGCCGCGTCCTAAGCACGTTGTTATGGTCCTTTCGCGACGACCACTTGTGCCAAAGGACATAATAAAAAAGAGGGCCGGTAGTGATACCGACCCTCTTTCTGTATCTGGCCGGGGCGCTGGGCCCTCGACCATGGCAACTGCTTATTGAATGCTCTTGCCGGCACGCACGTCCTTGATAAACCCCTTCAGGCTGGCCAGATCACGGGGGGCACCGCGCAGGATCTGATCACCGATGATGAAGGCCGGGGTACCGGAGATACCGAGCGCTTCAGCCAGCGCACGGTTGGTACCGAGGTTCTGGTCAATGCTGCCATCCTTGATCTTGGCCTCCACCTTGCTCCAGTCCACACCGGCCGCCACAGCCAACTGCTTGACCTGTGCTTCATCAGCGAGCGGGCCCTGATGGGTATAGAGCTTCTCGTGGAACGCCTGGTACTTGTCAGGCTGACCCAGCTGGACCGCCAGCGCAGCACGGGCTGCGAAGTAGGAGGACTCGCTCAGAATGGGGAACTGCTTGTAGATGTAACGGATATCTTTATCTTCCGCCATCATCTGCTTGACCAGCGGATGGGCCCGTTTGCAGTAACCGCAGTTGTAATCAAAAAACTCCACAATGGTCAGCGACGCCTTCGGATTCCCCATCTCGGGATCCTGATTGGCATAAAGCTGCTTGGAGTGAGCCTTGATCAGCGCCTTGTCACTCTCGGCCTGCTGGCTCTCCTGCTTGGCACGCAGGGCATTGGACATCTCGACCAGGATCTCGGGATTCTTGACCAGATAGTCGCGAACGATTTGCTCGACATCGCTTTTGGTCAGCTCGCTTGCATGTACCGGCGTCGCCAGCAGGGTCACGCCAGCCAGCGCGCAAAACAGGGCATTTTTAATAGTCATAACGTTATCTTTCAGAGGATATGATAGAGGCCACTATAGTGGTTGAGTCTGTTTTCAAGTCAAGTTATCTGGCCAAAAAAGCGCTTGATGCACCCTGATTGCCACTTTTTCATGTCGTTTCGTGCAATTAACCAGCAATCGAACCGGACGGGGATTTACAAGCCGGATCAGCATGGTAATATTCGCCGCACTGCTGCGGAGGGGTGGCAGAGCGGCTGAATGCACCGGTCTTGAAAACCGGCGATGGGCGACCATCCGTGGGTTCAAATCCCACCTCCTCCGCCATTCATACCGAGCCCATGCAACCATGTTGCGTGGGCTTTTTATTTGCCTGCGATTTGTCATTCCTCATAGATCTCAACACATTAGTCTTCTTCAACTCCTTTCTTGATCTTCTCACCTGCGGGCTCAACAGCTGCCACAAGATCCCCTACCAACATCGAACCTCTGCGTTCCTGCGGGTATCCCTTCCCAATTCCTTATTACCCTAAACAACAACGACCAACGCAGCGACCACAGCTTCAACATGTTGGCACCGCCAATAACCCCTCTTCGGAATAAAGTCAGGGCCGGTTAACACAGTCATAGAAAAGCAGGGACGATGGGGTTGCGGCTTAAAAAGAGGGAGCAGCTAACTCAGGAAGCAGAAACCCCAAGCAAGAGATCATGACGTATAAGCGATCATGGGATTCACAGGTTATGGCGATGCCAGCCCTGCCATACAGAGCAACTGCTTTACATGAAGAAAGAGTAAAAGCGTAACATCAGGCTATTCGTTGAACCGAAAGATAACAGCGAGTACCAATAAAAACAGAAGAAAGGAATAACTCAGGTCAAATATCAGGCGATTTAATAAATTGCAGGCAATAAAAAACCCCGCTCGATGAGCGGGGTTCTTAAATTGTGTGCCTGGCAGTGTCCTACTCTCGCATGGCGAATGCCACACTACCATCGGCGCTACCGCGTTTCACTTCTGAGTTCGGCATGGGATCAGGTGGTTCCACGGCGCTATGGCCGCCAGGCAAATTCTTAATCTGAAAAGCTGACGTGAATAACGACTTGGCTAGTTTGCTTTGTCATTAACACTGAATTCGTAGTTCGCTTAGGTTTGCTACAAGCCTTAGAACACTTCT